>CAJCIT010000190.1 GCA_903970405.1 Acidobacteriaceae bacterium
TACGGCCGCGGCATCGGCCGCTATATGTATGGCCAAGGCCCTGACGTGGCGGTAAACTCGAACGGACAGCCGACGAATATAACGGCCGCCAGCGGACTGGGGGGCGCCGAACTTCAGCTCACCAAGTCGACGTTGCTGGTGGCATACTATGGGACCGATTACTTCGGGCGCGCCATCGTTTGGGACCCGACTGCCGGGAAGTATGTAGGGTACGGCTACACCGGCTCGGCGAACACTCAGAACCGATTCGTCCAGGAGGCTACTTTCAGTCTCCGGCAGAATTTCTGGGCCGATCCGCGCTATGGAACCCTGGCGTTTTCCGCTCAATACTCCTACCTTTTCCGTGATCCGTGGTGGGTGGCATCCACCTCGCCGACCCGGGCCACGGAAAACATGTTTTTCCTCGATCTGCGCTATACGCTGCCGGGCCAGCCGCCGAAATTGCGGTAATCGGATTGCTTTCGATCGGGGGATATGCCGCACTTCTCATTGACGAGCTCGGACAGTGTCTTGCGGGTCACGCCGAGAGCTTCGGCGGCGTCCGTGATGGTCAAGCCTAAAGGCTCGATGCACTCGCGCAATACGAAGCCTCCGGGGTGCGGAGGATTTTTCATCGGCATGGTTCAAACTCCTGTTAGTGGTAATCGACATCCAGCGCGTCGGTCTCGACGAAGCGGAAGATTACGCGCAGGGTTACACATGTCAAGAATGATGATAGTAAAGAATGCTTTCTCGGAGCCGCTCCCGCACGAGCATACGCGACGCCAGGGCGGTGGTAGTCTGTCCCAAGGGCCGTAATGAACGCTCATGAAATTCTCAGGCAATGGATCAGTGCCATCAACGCCCACGACGTGAGTGCCCTCGGGGCGCTGATGGCGCCGGATCATGTGTTCGTGGACTCGCTCGGGAATCGGGTGACGGGCTCAAAGTCCATGGAGGCCGGTTGGCGGGGTTACTTCGCAATGTGCCCGGACTACTGGATTCGCGGAGACCACGCCCTGGCTGAAGGCGAGACGATGCTTATTGCCGGTGAGGCGGGCGGGACAATCGACGGCGTGTCGTGGCGGATACCGGTGGCGTGGAAGGCAGTGATCCGCGGAGGCCACGTTGTGGGATGGCAGGTGTTTGCCGACAACAAGCCGGTTTACGAAATCCTGGGAAAGCGCGGGAAGTAGCGCCCCCGCCAGGCGGGCGCTGCGTTCACTGCGCCTCGATGCTCTTGAGCAGCCGGCCCACGCGCACGGGGTCTGACGGCTCAGCAAGCTTCCATTCCCGCGTCGCGTCAGCCACCGCTCCCGCCCGCGCATACAGCACGCCGAGCAATACGTGCCGGTTTGGATACTGAGCGGCTGCCTCTTGCAGCCGCGCCGATACGTCCGCGGCCAACACCTGAAACCGCGCTTGCGGCGCCGGCGGCTTGGGAACCACCTCCTGTCCACCCCGGCGAATCACCGTGAGTTGCCAGAGATATTTCTCGCCGGGCTGAAGGTTGGCCGGTGGCTGCCAACTATCGCCGGTCAACACACCGCTGCTTGCGGCCTCGCGCAAGTCCTCGGTGAAGAGGGCCACTCGGACTTTGACCCCCGCCGCCTCCGCACCGCGCGCCGCCAGTGTCCAGCGAAACTGAGGTCGAGCCGATACCGTCGCGGTAGCGAGCGGATACTCAAGAGCCGCGCCGGCTGGATCTCCGACCCTCCCCCGCAACACACCGGCGCTTCCCTTCAATTCAGCAATCTCAGCGGGGAGCGCGACCTGCCCTGACCAAAGCGCGTCCTGCTCGAGACGCGCCAGATCCGGCGGCAAGCTGCTTGGCGCTAGCGTTGAGGTAACCGTCGTTTGGAGATGGGCGGGCACCGGCCAATGAACCGTGCTCCACACAACGGCGGCAATCGCCAGCGTGGCCGCGAGGGCCGCTCCTGCCGCGATCCACATTCTCAGCGGGCGAGCCGTTTTCCTTGCCGGTGCCGCTGGAGCTGTAGGCGTAGGGCGCGATATCGCTGCGGGGGGCCACGTTTCTTCGTCCGGGGGCTGGGACGCCAGTGACCGGCTGAGCGAGGCGAGCTGCCGCCAAGGGGCATCCGGTTCATCTGGCATTTCATCCGCACTCTCTCGATCGCGAAGGAACGCCTGAAGATCGCTAACCTCCTCCCGGCATAGTGGGCATTCCAACAAGTGAGCCTCAACGGTGGGATCGGCCGGTGAGCCCGCGGCGTAGGCCTCGAGCTGAGCTTCATCCAGATGAGGGCCGTAAGGAAGGTAGGCGCCCTCAAGCTTCCGGCGCAGTGAGATCCCATCGAACGCGCCGAGGTCTGGCGAGAAAAATTCGGCTGCTGCTCTCCGGCAAGGCTCGCACGCGGCCAGATGATCGTCAACAGACAGAAAGTCCGCGGAACGAAGCGTACGCCGGAGGTAGCTTTCAAGTTCTTCCCGGGAAGGATGCGCCATGTTTCTTTGTCTATAAGGATGTCAAGAATCGCATCTTATTCCTGCGCTGCCCACTCTCCGCAGTCAACAATTTAGCCCTCCGGCGCGACGGCCGCCAACCGGCGTCCCAGGCGTTCGCGGGCCGACTTGCGCAAATTGATGACCTGCTGCCGGCGCAAGCCGAGCCTCTCGCCGATCGCTAGATCGTCGACGGGGAGATGCGGCCACATCTCAGCCAGTTGCTCGGGTTCAATCTCAAGCAATGCGGCGATACTCCGAACGGAAGCGACACCCGTGACCGGCAACAGGGGCAGCGCCGGAGATCCGTTCTCGTCGCGGAGACTCAGCAGCAACGCCACTCGCTGGGCGCGTGGCAATTGCGCAACCTCAGACCAAAGCCAATTCAACTGCTGACGCAATGCCAATCGAGTTTCTACGCTGGGACGATTCTGAGCGATGTCGGGCTGGTAAGCCGTGGACTGGTCGATGATTCCCGAGCGGGCAGCCACCTGATCGACCAATCGCTCAAAGGGCATGTGGCCTGCCTCCATCGACAGAATTTCCTGAACCACCAGCAGGGACTGCCGCGAGCTGGCCCAAACGGCGTCTTGGCGGCCAGCGGGGCGCTCGCCATGGCGGTCAGCGGACACCGGACACCATTCGCTGCGCCCGCATGTCACCTCGCCTTGGCGATTCCACAGGGCTAGTCGAGGATGAGATTTGAAGAGGTAGTGGAGGCGGTTTCTGAGACGCGCCCGCTGAGGGTAGCGCTGACGGAAAAACTGATTGCAGCCATGGTAGGCGGCCGTGGCGCAATAGGCTTCAAAGTCGGCGATGGGCCCATCGGAAGGCTTCAGCTTGAGGCCGCGCAGACGAAAAATCAGATCGGCCAGGACATCGTTGCACACATCGCCGGTGTGGTCGCCGCGAAGCCTGGTGGCAACCACGCGCCGGACAATTGGCTCAGCATGCACGCAAATGAGCTCTTCGAGCAAGGCTTCCCCATCTGGGCCATCGGTAGCGTTCAGAAACCGCGCCAGCACGTCCGGGGAATTAGCGGCAGCGGGTACTTTCAACAGATTTTATTGTAACGGGCGGAAAGCATCAGTAACCATCCCCGACCATGACAAAGCCGGCCCAATAGAAGGGGTGGCGGTAGCGCGGATCGCGCATGAGCGAAATGGCGGCCCTTTGCAGCGAGCGCGCCCGGCCGAAGCCAGATCCCTCCTCGAGAATTGGTTTCAGGCCGCGATGAAGAGCCAGCATGAGTTGCGTGGCGGCGGCGGAATCCACTTTCCATTGGCTGACAACCGTGGTGCGGGCGCCGGCCACCAGAAAGGCCCAACTGAGACCGATGAGGCCTTCCCCATAGAGCACTTGACCGCCGCCGGTTTCGCAGGCGGAGAGAACGGCCATGTCGGCGTGGAGGTCCAGGTTGAGTATGTCGCGCGCTTCCAGGATGCTGTCGGCGGCGTCAGGCTTACGAGCCAACTCGAGATATGAATAGAGCGGATTCGCGGGATTCAGAATTCCATGGGTCGCCAAGTGGATGATCCGGTAATGGGGCGCGGCGGCGAGCCAGGCGGATTTGGAAGCCCCGGGGCCGGTCAACGTAAGCGATCGGTTCGTTCCATAAAGCGCGGCAATCTCACGCACTTCGCGCTCTGTTTGCGGTAGACCGGACGATTCGGGGTTCCCGGCGGCAAGCAAGGTGGAGGCTTGAATCCCAGAGGTGGCCCGGGCGGGGGAAGCTTCGAAAGTGCGAACACTGTGCCGGCTTTCACGGAGCACTGTGAGCGATGGGGCGTAGAAAACAGCATGCTCCTCCACCAGGTGCTTGCCATCCGGCGCGAGCAGAGCCTGGAAGGAGAGATTCCACAGAGGACCGTCCGGCACAATGACCAGCGTCTGCTTCCCCATCAGCGTTGCGGCCACCGGTCCCAAAAGACGGCGATACAGTTTCCGCGCGCTGGCCCGGTAAGAAAGATCGCGATCGGCCAGGAGCCGCTCAAAGGCTGACACATCGCGCTCCAGTTGAGCGCGATCCCAATCCATTGACTGGACGCCAATTTTCGGGTGGCCGGCGGCATCCTTCGTTACAGAAAAGAGGAAGAGCTTGTCGGCCGTTACCGCGAATTCCAGAAGCGCGGTGTGGGCGCCGGGAAGAAGCTCGTCTGTCTCTTGCAGAGTGATGGGAATCGCCTCGCCCCGCTTGACTGCCAGTTCCGGATGAGTCGCGTACATCTGGCGCCGGAAGATCTCAAGCGTGCGCAGTGAGGCGTCCCACTCCTTACTAAGAGCCTCGCGGCGGGATGGGTCCTTTGCTTCATTCAGTTTCCGGTTCAAATCGCTGGCGGCCGCGGTGAGGCCCGCCTCCTGAGCCCGCTCCTCAGGTGAGAGCGCAGTGAGGATTTGGGTCCGCCCGTTTCGGACCACGTCCAGCAACTGCCGGGCTTTTGCGCGCTCGGCCGCGGCCAGGGCGGCCTCGAGCTCGCCATCGTCGATCAGGAGGGCGATCAGGCGATGATACGGCATGATCCGGCGATCGAGAAACGCTTTGCCTTCCTGCTCAGACCCGCTCACGCCCAGACGCCAGCTCTCCACCTGATCAATCGATTGTTCATAAGCTTCACGAGCCTCCCGGCGATGACCTCGCGCCGCCTCGCAATCGCCAGCCGCGTGTTGCGCCTGCCAGAGGGTTTCCGGCGTGTTGTATTGCCTGGCCATCGTCAATGCTCGTTGCGCGTCGTCACAAGCCATATCCAAATGCCCGATGGAGCCCTCCAGTTGCGAGAGATTGGACAAGGCGATGGAGGTGACGAAGAGCGAATCTCCCTGCTCCAAAATCGACAGCGACTGTTTCAGCAGCGCAATAGCCGCATCTGGACGGTGGCGTTCCTCCTCGAAGGCGGCGTCATTGATCAGGATTGTGCCCTCAAGCTGGCGGTCATCCAACTCGCGAGCGATCCTCAGCGCCCGCTCGTAGCTCGCGGCAGCCAGGTCAAAGCGCCCCAACTGTTTGTAGACGGGTCCAAGATTGGCAAAGGCGTGTGCCGTTCCAAGACGGTCCCTTCTTTCCCCGGCGAGTTGGAGCGCTTGCTCGAAGTACTGTTTGGCCGCCTTGTCATCGCCTTCATCCAGGGCAATCGTTCCGAGGTTCGGAATGGCATTCTCAAGAATCACCGGATAGGCTTTGCCGGTCTCGATCGCCTTTTCGAGGATTTCCCCGGCTCTTCTCAAGTCGCCCAGCCGTTGGTAGTTGATGGAGAGGTTGATGAGGCCCTCCGCCACCCGTAAAGACTCGCCTGCCTGGCGGTACAAGGCAATGCTCCGCTGGTCGCAGACGATGGCGCCCTCAAGATCTCCCAGGGCGCGCTTAGATACGCCAAGGCCACGCAACAAGTCGGCAATGAGCAGCGGGTCCTTGGAAAGTTCAGCCTGTTCCAGACCCTTCTCATAGTTTTCAAGCGCCAGGCGAACCTGATTCACGCGCCTGAAGCTGATGCCGATGCCGCGGTAGGCAGTCGCCATGCCGGCCGGAGAATGAAGGCGGCGAGCAACCGCAAGAGCAACGCGGAACTCGCGCAAAGCATCGGTATGCTGACGCCGGTCGAGATGCGATTGAGCCGACTTGCGGCAGGCTTCGAACAAATCCCGGGTGATCTCGGCAGCCGCGTCATCGAGATGTTTTTCCAGAGTGGAGTCATCCGATATTGACAGTAACGTGGCTGACAGCTCAGCTTGCGCCAGTGTCGCCGCCGCGGCAGTGGCGACCAGAGCAAACCAAAGTAAGCAGCGCGCCATCTTACGTTTAGGGCGCTGTGTCGCAACACTGCCGGAAATTCCTGGGTACTCTTGCAACTTCTTTTTTCTTCACTTACTCATATCGCGTGATTCTCAGCTTCCTCTTCATAGACAAGGGATGGAGCAGCGCATTGAGCGGCGATCCCTCTGGAGCAGTCGAGCATGAGATCTATACTACACACCGCGGGCCTACACTCAGCGGGACTACGGGCCGCCGGCCGAACGTGCGCCCTGCTGACGGCGGCCGTCGCCGTTGCGGTTGCCGCTGACAGCGTTGTTCTAACACCCATCCGCGCCACTATCGGCATAAATGCAAAGCAGCAGTACACGGCACTTGTAAATGGCGCGGCCGGCGTCACAGCCGTCTGGAAAGTTGAGGGCGTCGCCGGAGGAAGCAAGACGTACGGGACCATTACCAGCGGAGGTTTATATACAGCGCCGGGCGTGGTTCCCGCGCAGGATCCGGTCGAAATTACAGCGGCCACCACCAGCAGCACCCCTGGTTCGCAAAGCGTGTTTATCTATCTGCTCGGCGCCGGGCCCACAGTTTCGTCAGCCACACCGAGCCCCATTCCGGTTGGCAGCTACAGCGTGACCGCGCATGGCGCGGGATTCGTGACAGGCGCCGCCATCGTCATCGGTGGAATTGAGCTGGAAACGACTTTCGTCAGCGCCACGGAGGTGAAGGGAACCGGCTACATAGGAGCAGCGGGGGCGCAGCCTCTGACGGTAACGAACCCGGGCACAGTACCGAGCAATGTCCTGAGTGTGTCCTTTGGGTCAACGACAAAGCCGGTTATCGCCGTGACTCCCTCGGTCGCGACCGTTCAACCGGGTAAGACGCAACAGTTCAACGCCAGTGGCGCGACAGGTATCGAGTGGGCCGCGTCGGCCGGGATCATCAGCAGCACGGGTCTCTACACCGCCCCGGCCACGATGCCCGCTTCGAGCAAAGTGACCATCACAGCCAGCGCAACGGGAGCAACCTCGGGTACCGCAACTGTCACCCTGAAGGCTGCCTCCGCACCGCCGCCGCAGATCACGGTGACTCCGTCCACGGAAGCCCTCCTGCTTGGCAGCCAGTTCCAATTCAGCGCCAGCGGCGCCACCGCAATTACATGGGCGGCTTCGGTTGGGAGCATCGGCAGTACGGGCCTCTATACCGCGCCGTCCGCGATGCCGGCATCGGGCAAGGCAACCATCACGGCCACCGCAACCGGGGCGCTATCCGGAACGGCGACGGTCACGCTGACTCTGCCCGCTCCATCCATTCAATCCACCAGCGCCAGTTCACTGCCGCTGGGCATCTTCTCGGTAAGCATTAAAGGAACAGGATTCCTCGGCAACTCGGCGGTCACTCTGAATGGAGCGGCGCTGCTGACCGCGTATGTTTCCAGTGGGCAGTTGAACGTGTCTGGGGCGACGACGCAAACGGGATCCCAGGCGCTGGTTGTTTCGAATGGCGCACTGCACTCGGCGCCGTTTAGCATCCAGGTGGGCAGCAGCAGCGCGAAGGTTTCCGCAGCCGCGGCGCGCCGATTCCTCCAGCAGGCGGCTTTCGGTCCCTCGCCCGCCGACGCGGCGAATGTACAGGCGGCCGGCTTTCAAGCCTGGTTGAATCAGCAGTTCAGCATGCCGCGAGTCTCGGGCTTCGTTGGGATCTCCCCCGATCAGGGCTCGATGCCGCAACGGTTTCTGACCAACGCAGTGATGAATCCCGACCAATTGCGTCAGCGCGTGGCATTCGCCTTGAGCCAGATCACCGTTTCGTCGCTTCAAAAGGACATCTGGAACGCCAACATGATCCCCTTCCAAACCATGCTCATGGACGACGCCTTTACCAACTACCGGCAGATTCTTTATGATGTGACGCTTTCAGGCTCGATGGGTGAATACCTGGACATGGGCAACAATGCCGAAGCGGACCCGGCGGCGGGGACCGTGGCGAATGAGAACTACGCCAGAGAAATCATGCAGTTGTTTTCACTGGGCGTCTATCTGCTGAATCCGGATGGCAGCATTCAATTGGATAGTTCGGGCAACCCAATTCCCACTTACAACCAGAAGAACGTGACGGAACTGGCGCGCGTCTTCACGGGTTGGACATATGCGCCAGTTGGGAATGCCGCGCCTTATTGGGGCGAGTATTACAACTGCGCGGCGCCGATGATCCCCTGGCCGTCTGAGCACGATCACGGCTCAAAGACGTTGCTGAACGGATACGTCGCCCCGGCTGGATTGGACCCCCTGACTGACCTCAACGGGGCGCTCGATAACATCTTTCAGCATCCGAACATTGGCCCGTTCATCTCCCGGCAGCTCATCCAGCACCTGGTGAAGAGCAATCCCAGCCCGGCGTATGTTTCACGCGTCGCGGCCGTATTTGCGAACGATGGAAGCGGCGTGCGCGGCGACATGAAAGCCGTGATCGGCGCCATTCTCCTGGACAGCGAGGCGCGGGCGAATGACGACGGAACGAACGACCAACCGACTGACGGGCACCTGCAGGAGCCTGCTCTCTTCATCGCGGGCATGGTCAGAGCATTCGGCGGCCAGATGACCGATGGGAACTATTTCGCCACTGACATGGCGAACATGGGCCAGGACATTTATTCGGCGAACAGCGTCTTCAACTACTATTCACCCGGATACCGATTGCCGCCTCCGGTGGGGCTTTCGGCGCCGGAATTCCAGATCAACACTCCCAACAACGCGGTTTACCGGGCGAATCTTGTGGGCGACATCTTCAGTCAGTATTCGAATAAAGTGCAGTCGTATGGCCCGGGGACAACGGTGGATCTAACGCCCTATGTGGCTTTGGCGGCGAACCCCACGCAACTCATCAATGCGCTGGACCTGGCGCTGACACGGGGCGCGATGCCCAGCGCCATGAAAACCGCCATTGTCAACGCCGTGACTGCCGATGCCGGGGGCAACCTGGATCGGGCGGAGACGGCGGCCTACCTGATTCTGACGTCCAGTTACTACAACATCTGGCACTAAGTGAAACCGCGCACAACGGCCGTCGAACGGCCTGTGCGCTTCCGCGGCCAGACCGCAAAAAAGGAGAAACAACGGCTATGCTTATTCGATCGAGACGCGAATTTTTGAGGAACGGCTTGCGGTCAGTCACGGCGCTCGGGGCCTTGGGCGCGCTGGGGAAGTTCGGAGAGATGAACGCACTGGCGGCGGGAGGCAGCGGCTACCAGGCGCTGGTTTGCATCTTCCTCTCCGGCGGAAACGACGGACACAGCGTCATTGTGCCTATCGAAACCTCGGCGCAGAACTATAGCTTGTATCAAAGCGCGCGCCCCACCCTGGCGGTTCCCCAGAATGCGCTCCTGCCGATTTCGAACGGACCGGACACCTACGGGATCAACCCGAACATGCCTGAGATTCAGGCGCTTTATAACTCGAAAGCGGCGGCCGCCATCGCCAACGTGGGCATGTTGGTGGGCCCGGTCTCACGGTCGGCGTATCTGGGCGGGGCGCCGGTGCCATCGGCCCTTTTTTCCCACTCCGACCAGGCGAGCCAGTGGCAGACAGCCATTCCTTCCGGCCTGGGGAATACCGGCTGGGGCGGCCGGTTGATTGACGCGCTGCAATCAAACAACAGCGCGGCCATTTTCCCGCCCATTACCTCCACGGGCGGCTGCGGGCTCTTCTGCTCCGGCAACGTAAACCAGCCGGCCGTGGTTCCTCCCGGCGGGACGCCACAGTTGCAGGTCTCGCCGGGCGGTTCGCGCGCTCAGGGCTTGCAACAACTGCTTTCGTTTAATAACGGATTGCAACTGGTGCAGGCGGCGAACGGGCTCCTCCAAAATGGCATTAACTATGCCAATACCCTGGATGGATTGATCGCGAACGTCAACATCAAGACCGTATTCCCGGCGGGAAATCCACTGGCCGCGCAATTGCAGACGGTGGCTCAGGTGATGGCGGTCCGCAATCAACTGGGACTTTCGCGGCAAATCTTCTTCTGCGAGTTGGGTGGATTCGACACGCATGGCAGCCAACAACCGATCCAGGATCCGCTCCTCCAACAACTGAGCCAGGCGGTGGGCGCCTTCTACCAGGCCACCCAGGAGTTGGCGATTGACGGGCAGGTGGTGACGTTCACCGCGTCGGAGTTCGGACGAACGCTGCAGCCGAACGGAAGCGCCGGGACGGATCACGCGTGGGGAAGCCACCACTTCATCATTGGGACGGGTGTCCGGGGCGGGTCAATCTACGGCAATTTTCCGCTGCTGGCGCTCGGCGGGCAGAACGACGCGAACACCAGAGGCACTTTGATTCCGACGACATCGGTGGACCAGTATGGCGCAACGCTGGCGCAGTGGTTTGGCGTGACCTCGGGAATGTCGAGCATCTTCCCAAACCTGGTGAACTTCACAACCACAAACCTGGGTTTCCTTGGGTAAGATCGCGGCTCAGAAGGCGTCGGTGCGCCCCTTTGAACTGCGCGCGTGAGCAGAGCGGGTAAACGCGCAGTGCTTGGCTGCCCCAGGTGCGTCCTGAGCGGATTATTTACCGCCGGCCAGCGCGTAGCGGTTCGATTTCCGGGTGTAGCCTGCCGATCATGTGATGCGTCTCATCCTATATAGGTGACTTATGACGACAAAGTCTTTGCATTCCTTATTGCTTGCGCCACTTTTGGCGCAAGCGGCGCTTGTCCTCCTCGTGAACCCCGCTCTCCTGCCGGCGCAGGATGGGACGGCCGGCTCGCCAACCAGCATGGTGATCACTGTAGAGCCGCGGCACGGTAAGATCGTCCCGGCCATCGAAAAAGAGGATCTGGTGGTGTTTCAATCGAGGGAGAAACGGCCCACTCAGAGCCTCTCTTCGCTCGATGGCAGCCCAACGCAACTGTTACTGCTGATTGACGATTCCGCGCGGGAAACGCTTGGGGGGCAGTTAGGAGCGATCGAGAATTTCATTCGTTCCCTGGCCCCGAATACTCAGGTGGCGATCGCCTATATGCGGAGCGGCACCGACTACTATACTCAGCAGTTCACCAGCGACCATGCGGCAGCCGCTGCCACGGTGCGCCTGCCCCTCGGGACGGGGGGCGCCGACGTAAACCCGTATGACTCGATTGCGGAAGCGATCAAGCGGTGGCCGCTGACGCCGGACGTAGTGCGCCGTCAAGTGATGATGATCGGCAGCGGCATTGAAGGACTGGGCGGCGGGTTAAGCGGCGACAACCCTTATGTCAACACCGGCATTGAGGCAGCGCAGAAGGCGGGAGTGACGGTCTATGCCATTTACACTCCCGCGGCCGGCCACGCCGGACACAGCTATTGGCGGAGCACGTGGGGCCAGAACTTCCTGGCGCAGATTGCCGATGAAACGGGCGGCGAATCGTACAACATTATGCTGGGAAGCCCGGTGGATCTGACACCCTTCTTCAACGAGTATCTGGAGGCCCAGAAGCATCAATATCTCCTGACATTCGTGGCTAAGACAGAACACAAACCGGGGCTGCAACCGGTGAAGGTGGATGTGAAAGAGAAGAACGCGAGCATCGCCGCGCCGGCTCGGGTGGTGGTGCAGTAGATAGGCGAGGCGAGCCGAATGCCAGGTGCGTCTTCAACAGGAGCCGGATATGCGTGAGGCCACAGTTTTGCCGCCCGGGCGATTCCCAATGGAGGCCTGTGTTCCGCGCCCAAGTACGATACCTATTAGCTATCGTTGGTCGAATGCGAGGGACGGGGCCGGGGAACAGCCGAGATGACTCTTGGCTCAGCAGGCTTCCTTTGAGCCCGGGCCACGCTGAAAATAGCTAGATCCCAACGGACGAGGAGATTCCGACGCAAGTGACCAGAATCCTTGCTGTAACCGCTGTTGCGGCGCTTGTGACGGCCGGAAGCGCCGGCTTAGTGCTGACGAATACCGCGCCGGCGGTGGTCCACGCTGCCGGGACGCCGAACGTGGCTGTGGGGCCGCAATACGATTCCACGCACGTCTTCGTTGTCCCGGCGGATTTCGACCGGTTCGTCGCCAGCGTACTAGCCACTTTCGGCGGTAGCGCCAGCTCCAAACAGGGTTCCGCCACTGTGACGCCGTTTCCCAGCAGTACCCTGTCGCAGATAGTATTCACTCCCGCCGGGATCTTATCGGTCTTCGGTTTCACGACGCCTGTGCCGTATCCGTTCGGCGCGGAAAGGACAGGCTACCTGGTGACGGACATGGATGCGGCGATTCGCGCCGCTCGGGCGGCCGGCGCCGATGTTCTTGTCGCACCGTTTAACGATCCGATCGGTCGCGACGCCATCATCCAATTCCCCGGCGGGGTGAATACGCAGCTCTATTGGCACACGGCGGCGCCCTCCTACAAGCCGCTCCAAACCATTCCGGAAAACCGTGTCTATGTGTCCGCCGACAGGGCGGCCGCGTTCATTCGAAGCTTTCTTGCCTTCTCGCGTGGGAAGGCGATCACGGACGATCGGCATGCGCCGGGAGTCGAGATCGGACGCCCCACTGACACCTACCGGCAAGTTCGGATCGAATCGAACTTCGGCAAATTGGTGGTGCTGGTGACGGATGGCCATCTTCCGTATCCCTACGGACGGGAAGTGACAGGATACGAGGTTGCGAACCTCGCGGACACTCTAATCAAGGCCAAGGCAACCGGCGTCTCGATTCTGATCGCCCCGTACAAGGCCGATGGGCGAGAGTCGGCCATTGTGCAATTCCCCGGCGGCTATATTGCTGAGATCCACTCGCCTGTCATGACATTCTAACTCGCTTTTCTAACCCGCTTTTTTTCTTGTAGTTCCCTTTCTGCTGTGTTATAAGAGGACACTTGGCCCGGCGTGCGAACGGCATTTAAATCAGGCACCGGTTTTTTCAGGCTTAGGATGCGCCGGGCTTCCGGAGGCTGTTATGCCCAACCCGAAGGCCGTCAGCCGGTGGCTGACGCGTGCCGTGGTTTTTTCAACTTACTTGTGGTGTTGGGAACTCTCAGCCCAGCCACTGGAATTCGTAGGCGTCGCTACGTTGGCGAAGCAGGCCGATGTGGACGGAAGACCAACCGTGGAGGGCCAGAACCTATTCAGCGGTAACCGGCTTAACGCGCAAGGCGGGGCGGTCCTGCTGCTCCGTGACGGAACTGACCTGCGGCTTGGACAGGCCACGCAAGCGAGGTTCGAAGCCGGCCTGGGAACCCTCTCGGCCACGTTAGACGCGGGAACGCTGGACTTCCGTTCCGCGAGCCAGCAGTTCAAGTTGCTCACCGGCAATGTGGTCATCAAGCCTCAGTCGCTAGCCAGCCATGCCACCGTCAGCGTGGATTCAAATGAGCTCATCATCGCCGCTGAAACCGCTCCGCTACGCGTTGCCGTCGCTAACAACGAGTGGGTGGTGGCGCCGGGAGAAGCGCTTCGTTTAAGCAGGATAGCCAGTGCCGGCGGTCAAAGCGGAAGCAGTTCCCAGCAGCCGCCTGGAGGCACGTCCGGCAGTCAATCCGGGGCCAGCGGTCCCGCTAGCGGCGCCGGTCAGGCCACGAATTGGGGAACGGTTGCCGTTTGTGGCATCGCCGGCGCGGGCGTTGGCTCAGTCCCATTGATTGTCCATAAGCTCTCTTCCAGTCCCGATGGGGACAACTATCTCTCGGCTTTCATTCCGGCGGGCGGCGTCAGCGGCGCTCTTCTCTGCAAGCAGTTCTTGCCGGGGAATCCCCCCCCGCCCCCGAATCCGCCCACGTGCAACCTCAACATCACGACCAACTACCCGTATCAGGACGGGAATGGGGTGGCCGTCAGCTCTCCTTATCCATACACGCTTGGTTGGACCACCACCAACGCGGTCTCGGCGCAACTTTCTTATTCAAGGTTCAGTGAAGGTTCTCTTGCCGCAGCGCCGCCACCGCATGCCGTGGGTCCGGCCGCCATCCCCGCCGGGACTCAGACCTTTCAGACGCCTCAGAGCACCACGAACGACTGGTTAACCTACCGGCTCACCGTGCAGGGCGCGAACGGCCAGCAAGTGGTCTGCACCGCCGAGGTTCGCATCGCGCCGACCGGTCCGCCCAGGTGCACCATTACGGCCGCGCCGACAGTCTTCCAGGCCCCCAACGGGTCTTCCACATTGACCTGGACGGCCACCAACGCGACCACCGCCTACTTCCAGCCTGCGCCTGGCAAGCCGGTGGCCATGTCCGGTTCGCAGAAAGTGGCCTCTCCTCCGCTCGTGCCATGGGCCACTTACACCTATAATATGGTGGCGGTTGGTACAAACGGCAGGAAGGCCTACTGCAGCGCTCGCGTGACTGTGCAAGGAGACCCCTGCCAATCCCTCGTTGAGGAACTCGCGTTCGCCTTCCGTACCAAAATGGCTCTGCAAAGCATCAGCACTATCCTAACTGTGGCTGCCTTGCCCACCGGCATCCCGCTGGTTGGGGTTGGCGCAGTTCTCCCCAGCTCAGCGGTGGGAGGCGCCGTCATGAAGTCCGTCACGGCCCATAATTATGCCGCAAAAGCGCTCGCGCCCTCCTTTGAGGATGCTTGCAACGCCGCCGCCAAGTGCCTTTCGAAGAATCCCTCTTCCGCGAACGGCAACTTCGTCTTCTATAATGCTTTGGGCCGGGAGATCGGCAAGTGTAGCTGGACCTCCGACGGCCAAGGCAATGGCACCGCCGTGGCGAAGACCTTTGGCTGGGGCCACGCCGTGGGTATCCTGTCGTGGTAGATAACGAAGCGCGCAGGCCGTTGTGCGCGGGTGTGATCTGAAGCGCACAGGCCGATTGGTGGCCGTTGTGCGCGGGTGTGATGTGGAGACTTCCATGACAAATCGAAAACTCAACATTGGTGTAACTGCGTACCGGTTGCTTCGCGTCGTTGCCGGCGGCGGGCTCCTGGTTCTGTCTGTTGCCGCGCAACAGCCGCCGCCTCCCGATGTGGATTCCGCGAAGGTCGTCATCACGGTTGGCGACCTGCGGGTCACGGTTGGCGATTTGACGGACTTTGCCATCTGGTCAACGAGCCTTGAGGAAAAAGGGCAAGCCGGCGCTTTCATGTGGAGGGTTCTTGACCTTCAGGCCTACGACCTGGTGGCGCCGGGCGGTGCGGTGCCGGACCACATTGTCGCCGGCCTGCTGCTCGCTCAGGAAGGCCGCCGGGCTCATCTGCAAACAAGCCCCGATTTCCCGGCCGGCGCAACGCCACTGGAACAAGCCGATTGGCTGGCAAAGGCCGAGTTTGAACACATCGCCGCCGAGGCCCAGAATCCCGAGGAACTCCAAAAGTTTTTCAGCGCTCACCGCTCAGACTTTGAGAGCATCGAGATTCGAACGGTTGGTATCCGCAAGGCCTCCGGCAAGGAAGCCGGTCTTTCTGAGAAAGACGCTCATGAACGCGCCGACGCCATCCGCAAGAGCCTTGAGGCGGGCACTCCGTTTGACCAAGTGCGGGCAAAATTCGAGATCCCGCCGACGGTGCTTCTGAAGACGCAGACCGTGGCGCGCGGCGATTGGCCGCCGGATCTGGATGCCCAGCTATTCGCTTTGAAAGACGGCGCGGTGATCCAAGCGGATGACAAGCCGGAGTATATCGCGCTGGTCCAGGCGGTGCGCCGCATTCAACCCACCCTCGACGAAGTGAAGCCCCGAGTGATTGCCGCACTTCAACACGAAAAGGTCTCCGCCGTTTTCGAGTCCCAAAAGAAGCGGACCAGGATTAGCGTCGACGAGGCCTATTTCACGACACCGTAAACGGTTTGGCGGTCTGGCGCTGTCACGCTCCGCGAGGCCTTTAACCCCTGTCGGATTTATTCCATAAATCTGATACAATGCGTCTATGCGATTTGGTTATACTTGCTGCTTGTGACCCGGCACGTCCGGTAGGAACGAACCGATGCGTTCCCGGTTGTTCCTGTTTCGAACTCAGCAGAGTCCCTAACCGAGTATGGACCAAGGAGTTATATCGAGTGAGATTTCAAAAGGTGCCGAAGCAATTGGTGGTAGCAGCCGGGCTGCTCGCAGTTCCTGCCACGATTCAGTTCGAGCAGGCGGCGAACGCACGTCCAGTCTCTAAGCCAAAAGTTGACTCCGAATCGGAGGACATTCGGACAGCTCGGCTTCGTCAGTTTTTCAATGCGTTGCACTGTCCGATTCAAGAGATGGCGGGCGACTTTGTTCAGGCTGCCGACGACAACCGCCTGGATTGGCGGCTCCTTCCCAGCATCTCGGTGATCGAGTCCGGTGGCGGAAAAGTATTTCGAAACAATAATTTATTTGGATGGGATAACGGCGATACGCCGTTCCCAACAGTACGGGCCGGCATTCATCAGGTTGCCAACAAGCTAGGCCGGTCTTTGCTTTACCGCAATGTGGATTCGCTCGGGAAACTCAGGTTCTATAACCCGAACCCCGATTATGCCGTCAAGGTGGCCGCAGTGATGGACACAATCAGCCCTTCTCGGAACCTGGTCCCAATCCACTTGAATCGCCGCGGAACTGTATTGATGGCCGTCAACTGAGAATGTGCCCGCGCCACGGGATAGTCTGGCCCTCTTGTAGGTTCATATAAGGAAAGCGCCGCGACGATCTTCCTACACGCCGCCGGTGCAGATCGCTGCACTGAAGCCCATCGTTCGCTATCACCGCTCTCGGCAACTCGTTCATAATGGCGCAATGAAGTGTTTTGCCGCGTTGCTGCTGGGAGCGAGCCTCATGTCCGCCCAAACTGACTTTGACCGGCTTGTGGACCGCTATTTCGACGATCAGTTTCGGCTTAATCCGTCCGCCGCGACGGCAGCCGGTTTCCACAACCGCGACAACGAACTGGAAGACTACTCCGCTAAGTCCTTCGCCGAGCGTATCGCCGTGGACCGCCGCTACCTTGCCGAGTTCAGTAAGGCGGCGCCTTCGCCTGAGCGCGACATCGTCATCGCCCGCATTAACAGCGACCTGTTGACCATGGAGCACATTCGGCCGCAGGAGAAGAACCCTGACTTCTATTCGAGCTCCGCTACCGGCAGCATCTTCGGCCTCATGAGCCGCAAGTTCGCCGCGCCAGAGGTCCGCCTCAGGAACGTCATCTCGCGCGAAAAGCAAATCCCCGGGGTTCTGCAGGAGGCGCGCCACAACCTGAAAAACTGTCCCAGGATCTACACGGAAGTGGCGCTGGAGCAGTTGCCGGGGATCCAGGGCTTCTTCGCGAGCGACGTTCCCTCCGCCTTCACTGATGTCACGGATCCCAAGCTACTCGCCGAGTTCAAGGACGCCAATACCCAGGTCATTGAGGCCTTTAAGAGCTACGAGTCGTTCGTCAAGACCACGGTTCTGCCCGCGTCCAACGGCGACTATCGGATCGGCGCCGACAACTACCGCAAGAAGCTGCTCTACGACGAAATGGTGGATATTCCTCTCGACCGGCTGCTGGCCATCGGCTATGAGAATCTTCGAGCAAACCAACAGGCGCTGGTGGCCGTCGCGAAACAAATCGACCCAACAAAAACGCCGCGTGAGGTCTCTGAATCTCTGGGCCTCGACCACCCCGCTCCCGACGCCTTGCTTCAGACCTTTCGCGACACGCTCGGCGGCCTCATCGATTTCGTGCGGAGCCACCATATCATCACCATTCCTTCCGATGTCCGGCCCATTCTCGAAGAGTCGCCTCCTTTCATGAGGGCCACCACCACCGCGTCCATGGACACTCCCGGCCCTTACGAGAAGGTAGCGACCGAGGCTTATTTCAACGTCACCCTTCCCGAGAAGGACTGGCCTCAGGCCAAGGTCAACGAGTTCATGGAGGCGTTCAACCGGGGAACCATCATCAGCACCGCGATCCACGAAGCCTATCCCGGCCACTACGTGCAGTTGTTGTGGTGGCAGAAGCTCACTTCCAAGGTTCGCCGGTTGATCTCATGCGGCACCAATGTGGAGGGCTGGGCCCATTACACGGAACAGATGATGCTCGACGAAGGGTATGCCAAGGGCGATTTGAAGATCCGGCTCGGTCAACTGCAGGATGCGCTGCTCCGCAATAGCCGCTACATTGTTGGCATTCAGATGCATACAGGAAAGATGACCTATGAACAGGCCGTGGAGTTTTTCATTCACGAAGGGTATGAGCCCAAGCCCATTGCTGAACTTGAGTCCAAGCGAGGAACCGGCGACCCCACCTATCTGATGTACACGCTCGGCAAACTTCAGATCATGAAGCTTCGCGAAGACTACAAGACGATGAAGGGCTCTGCCTACTCGCTCGAAGAGTTTCACAACACGTTTATGAAACAAGGCGGTATCCCAATTAAGATCATCCGCAAGGAGATGCTCGGCAACGATTCTCCGACGCTCTAGTTTCCAGCACAGCCAAATCGCGGACGAAATGGACGATAGGTTCGGGGCGGGTCAGCAGGGGCAGGTGCGCGCAAAAGCTTCTCGAAGCTGCAGGCGGAGGATCAAGCAGGCCGGAGGGTGATCGCGCAAAGTCGCCAAGAGGCTTAGGCAAACCGCGTCATCACGCGCAAGAGGTCCAGCGCTTGCAAAGCGATCTATGGTCGAGGGTGAGCCCTATCTCGTTTTGTGCGATCTTGCAGGGATCTCGGCCTTGGCGCTTCGAAATCGATAGGAGTTATCTCCTCAATTTTGCGCCTCCGAGTCACTCCGATCGCAGCGCTTGCATCACGTCGACGCGCGCGGCGCGGGCCGCCGGCAATACCGACGCGACCACCGCCGCGGTCAGTAGTACAAGCGCCGATCCGGCCAGCGGTACCGCGTCGGGCAGCCGGACTTCCTCCAGATAGCTGCCCGCCAGGCGAGCCAGGACGAACCCGCACACCCCGCCCGCAATAATTCCCGCCGTCGCCATCACCGCGCCTTCGCCGATGACGGCAGTCAGCAGGTTCCTTGGCTGCGATCCAACCGCCAGCCGAATGCCGAACTCGCGGGTCCGGCCACTCACCGAGAAAGCCAGAACACCCGCGACGCCAACGATGGCAATCGCCAGGGCGACCGCCGCGAAACCACCGAATACCCAGGCGTTCAGCCGGTCCGGCGTTAGCACCTCGGCGCGGATGTCCTCCAGGGTGGCCGCGCGTTCCACGGGTTGGTCCGCGGCCATCTCGCGGATGATGCGCGTCACCGGAGTCACCAACGCGTATGGATTCGAGTGCGTGTGGACGAACAGCCGGCCTCCCCACATCTCTTCCTGTCCGAAGGGATGGTAGACGGTCAGCGCCGGGCCAGGCACAACGTTTTCATCATCGACATCGGCCACCACGCCCACGATGCGGCGGGGCTCCATGCTGACGTCGATGAACTTCATGATGGGGTCCGTCCACATGATGTGGCGATTGATCGCGTCGTGAGTGGGGAACATCCGCTGAGCGACACTTTGGCTGACGATAACCACCGGCTCACCGCCTTTGCGGTCGTTATCGTTGAAATCGCGTCCTTCAATAATGGGGACGCCGAGCGCCGCGAAGAATCCGGGCGAGATGGTCCGGAACCGCCCGCGCGGATCCTCTTCGCCCGAGGCGCCGACGTGACCGTCGGCTGAGAACTCGAAACCAGGACCGAAGCCAGGGTCGCGCCAGGGGACCATGGCGCCGACGGCAACGCGGTCCACTCCCGGCAGTTCCGTGATGCGGCGGATGGTCTCCTTATAGAAGCCCACCGTCTGCTCGGGTGTCCGTCCATACGAAATCACGGGCACATTCAACGCAAGCACGTGCCGGGTGTCGAAGCCGGTTTGCGCCGCTTGCAGCGCCACCAGCGTCTTAACCAGCATGCTTGCGCCCGCCAGCAGGACGAAGGACGCCGCGATCTGTGTCACGGCAAAAATGCGCAGACGGCGGCTGGTGCTGCCGGTGATCCGGAGGCTGCTGCTGGCAAGACCGAATCCATGCGACGCCCCGGCCGAGGGCAGGCGCGGAACAAACGCCAAAAGCACCGCCGCGGCTACCGCGAGCCCCGCCCCCACCCAAAGCATGCTGGAATCGACTGTCAGATCCAGCGCGCGGACTGAGAAGCGCGACGCATACCGCGCCAGAACAGCCACCATTGGCCGTGCGCTGAGGACGCCGATCAGCGCTCCGGCGCCGCAGAGCAGCAGACTTTCAGCCAAGAGTGTCCGGCGAAGCACGCCTTTACTGGCGCCCAGTGCCGCCCTAATTGCCAACTCGCCTTCGCGACGCACCGTCCGCGCAAGAATCAGGTTGGCGACGTTCGAAACCGCGATGATGAAGACCAGGGCCGACGCCCCCAGCAGCACCAACAGCACGGTTCTGGCGCGCGACGTAATCTGGTCGCGCAGCAGCACGGCGTCGATCTGAAAATCCGCCTTTGCCGAATAGGCCTCGGGATGTTGTCGAATCATCGCGCCATGAACAGCGCGCAACTCGGCCCGCGCCGATTCGACAGTCGCCCCGGGCGCGAGCCGCCCGAAGAGCTGCGTCATCCGGTGGACCCGCCCCGTCACCATCGTCGCCGAAAGATGATGCGGGCTGGTGACGACATTCGCGATGATCTCGGTTTCCGCCGGATAAGGCACGCAGGGTTCCAGCACGCCCACGATGGTGGCCGGACGCGAGCCGAGCCTGATCGTTTTGCCAAGCACGGACGGATCGCTCTTGAGCGCGGTTGTCCAGAAACGATAGGTCAGGACGGCCGCGCCGGCCGCGCTGGGGCCATCGTCCCGGCGGTCAAGCAGCCGGCCCAGCACCGGGTGCAGGCCCATGACGTCGAAATACGACCCGCTGACCACGCCCGATTGGACCTCACGCGGTTCGCCGAGACCAACCATGGTGAAGCCGATAGTGGAGAAGTCGCCGATGGCGCTCACCGATTTGAGGCCCGCGCGCAGGTCCTGGATTTCGGGTACCGAAAAAGCAGTGTTGTCGGTGCCGATGCCGGGGGCGCTCTGGCGGATGTAGATGAGCCGATCCTCGCCGCGGTTCGTCAGCGGCCGCAGTAGCACCCCGCGCACCAGGCTGAATATGGCCGCGTTCGCGCCAATGCCCAACGCCAGCGTCAGCACCACGGTGATGGTTAGGCCTTTGGTCCGCGCCAGCGAACGGAGCGCGAATTTCAAGTCGTTGGTGGCGGTAGTCACGGCCTCCGTCAGACGCCGCGGATAACTCTCAGTCATGTGATTTGCTCCTTCGCACTCCGGCTACACTTTTACGTCGAACGGGAGACCCTAAAAACGACAGGCGCAGCCACTTATTTCGCCATCGCGATATTCTCGCATCGCTTAAACAGTCGGAACAAGTATTTCCGTGAGTAGCTGGTCCTCAGGCGTTACTCTCGGATCGGTCAGGTAATTCTCAATGCAAAAATCTGCCCGGAGTTCGATCTGTTTTTCCGAGACAACCTCGAAAACCCTGCGAGACGCCTGGGGCAGATTGCTATAGGGCCCGGTTAACGTGAAGCGGCTGTATTTGCCGCCGGCGAATTTTTGGTACTCGAGGCCCGGGGGCAACTCCTCCGGCGGCGCGCCGATGGCAAAGCCCGCACGATACGTGTTTGGCCCCATCTTGTAGAGGCTCATGTAGCCGGTGATCCGGTTGTGCTCTGTGAGGGCGGGAAGATAAGTATGGGCGGCTTGCCAGGCTGCCGGGGCAGTGACCATGAAAGGCCCAACCTTCTCGACGAAGACGTAATGGGTTTCAGGCCAGGTGACGATTTCCGGTTCTTCGGTGAGGTTCATACGATCTCCTTCTTGGGCAACTCCGTGAGGTTCATTCGATGCCAACTATTTGTTTAATGTACCTACCAGTGGGTATGGAGTCAAGGGAAAATTTCGCGCTTTCAGCCACGGCCGCGCCGATCAAGAACTCGAGCACGCCGCGTAAAAAGCGTGTAGAACTTATTCTCCCATCGGATGGGCGAACGAGCCGCGCGTGACTATTACGGGTGGGGCTGATAAACTTCGGGACCTACGGTATGAGTGTCGATCCACAGACTTCTGAGTCCAGGTTAAAGCTGCGCGCTCGAATCTTTGGCGTTGGATACTTGCTTCTAGCCCTCGGAATGATTGGTTTCTGGACTTGGCGGATCTGGGACCATGATCTCTGGCTGACATCGCTGGTGATGCTCTTCTTGTGGAGTGGCTTCTTGGCCGCTTTTGCTCTGATTACAGGGTTTGAAGTTGCCTACTTAGACCTGCGCGACAAGGACTTAACCCAGCTGACGTCGGCCTTGCAGCCCCGTTTTAGCCAAATGCAAGAGCGCCAGCGCCAGATAGTTGAGGCGAAGGAATGGCTTGTCGTTCTCATTACCGTAGGGCTGGCCTTAATGGCGGAATGGCACTTTGAGGTTCATTGGCTGCGCCTCCTTCATCACGAGGCAGTAGTTCCAAGAGAAGATCTGAATGGCGTTCGACTGGCATTCGTGCTTTTCTTTACAACCGTGCCGATCGTTTGGTTGTCCCTCGGACCCGCTAAGGTCTATGCCATGGAGAATTCAGAGCGATTCCTCGCTCGTTGGTCTTGGTGCGTGTGGCCAGTCGTCCGCGGTGTTGGCTTGGTTATCGGAAGGCTTCACTTGGCCACCCCGTCCGAGATCGTCCTCCGATTGTGGGGTACAGTGCCGAAGCGGAGTCTCGGGATCAGCTTGGGCGCATACTATATGATGACGGTCCAGCGCTTTCTTCACGCGAACCACCGGGTTATCGAGCGCATATCTATTGATCAGGAGGGCGCAGCCACTGTCAAGCTCGATATCGTCGCCGTCGTGTTACCCTCGTCAGCCCCGACGCGGGTATTCAAGGGTCAACTAAAAAATCCAGAAGGTGTGAAATCTGGCCGGGTTATCGTGCATTGGGCGGGGGACTGTGCCCCGCCTCGTGAACAGCACCGCGATTTCGACGCGCAGATGAGGCGGCTGGAATCTTACCCACCATCGAAATATGCCCCATCTGTGCTAAAAACAGCCACCAACGGCACTGCGGACGGCGAAGACTTCCTAATCGAATTACCCTTCGACTGGCAATCCGACTCGACAATGTTCACCATGAGATATGCTGCGGAGTTTGAGGTTAATCCCAAAGGCTTTGTCGGACTGCCTGGCGAAAACGACCGGGATGATTATTCGAGAGTTTTCGATTGGCCTTGTTACAACTACACCCTCATTCTGGAATTCGAGCAAAATTCAAGGATAAGGTTTGCCCATATCAAGGCTGTAGTGTCGTTCGGAGGGACGCCGCACGAGAGGGAGTCTAAACGTGTGACTGAATTCATCACAGGGCATGGAACGCACTCGGTAAGAATCGAGATACCGTTCCCGCTGGTCGGCGCAACGTACAAATTCGAGTGGACTGTCTGGAGGGAAAGCTAATTCCCACCCCCTCCGCCAGATCCACGCATCTTGGGTGCCGCAACCGCGCTCGAAATCATTTAGATTGTTCCTCCTACCAAGATAATACCCTAGTGAGATGGTACGTCAATGCGCTCAAACGGTCAATCCGGAAATTTCCGTTTCCATGCTCGTCAAAGCCGTCGCCCTGCCCTTGTTCCAGCGAGATTATGCCACATCGCACCGGCAGACTACAGCGCCAGTTCCAAATAGATTGCCCCGTGAGGATTCCGATAATACGCGTCCGTTTCCCGGAAGCCAAGGGAGCGATAGAGATCCTGGGCGGCGAGCATTTGCGGGAGCGTGTCGAGACGGATGGACCGGTATCCCGCCTGCTTCGCCCGTTCGATGACAGCAATAGCGAGCAACCGGCCCAACCCGGACCCTCTCGCTTCGTGCCGCACGAAAAGACGCTTCATTTCCGCCGCGTTCGCATCCAGGGGCCGAAGAGCCACCACGCCAAAGACGGCGCCGTGCAACTCGCCCAGCAGGATGATGCCACCGGGCGGGGCGTATTTTCCAGGCAGAGTCGCCAACTCCGTTTCAAAATCCTGAAAGCAGAGATCGATGCCCAGCGCCGCCGCATATTCCACGAACAGGGCGCGGACCCCGGGCATTTCATCCGCGCGCGCGGGGCGGACCAAGGCGGCGGGCTCACTCATTCACATCTCCTGAAATTTGCGGGCCATGGAAGCCGCGAACTGGCGAGGAACGAGCCGGACCGAGAGGGCCATCAAAGAATTGATTGTGCCGGTAATCGCGAGTGAGCGGCCAGCTTTCATCGCGCGGTACCCCTGCGCTGCTACCGTTGCGGCGTCCATCACGTGAGGCCCTGAGAACAGCTTTGAGGCATTCAAACCAGCGCGGTTTTGGAACTCGGTGCGAGTGGCGCCGGGGCAGACAGCGGTGACAACCACCCCTTTGTCCTTGACTTCGTTATGGATAGCTTCCGTGAAGGAGACCACGTACGCCTTAGTGGCGTAGTAAACGGCCATCAACGGGCCAGGTTGGAAAGCCGCCGTGGAGGCTATGTTCATGACGTAGCTTTTCTTTCCCGCCGCGCCGCGGGCGATGAATCCTGGCAGGAAGAGCCGCGTGAGGTGCGTCAGCGCCGTCACGTTGAGCTGAATCATGTCGAGTTGCGCGTCCGTATCCAATTCGTGAAAGAAGCCGAGCAGCCCGAAGCCGGCGTTGTTGATGAGAACCTCGACGTCGGATTGGGCTGGGGCGACAGAGTCGAACAGGGTCTGAGGAGCCCCCGGTTCGGTGAGGTCAAGGGAGATCAGTGTGCTAATTCGCCCGGTCTTCGCCTTCACTTCATCCGCCACCTTCTGAAGGGCGGCGGCCGAACGAGCGGTCAGGACCAGATCGTACCCCCCTTTCGCACATTCGAAGGCCAGTTCGCGTCCAATGCCGGTTGAGGCGCCGGTGATCACAGCCAGTGGCATAGCCACCATTGTCGCGAAAGCAGTAGGGCTGCGCCAGTACTCCATTCGCGGCTCCTCCAGATCCGTTCAGTCAGCCTGAGCGCTGCTCACAAATGTGTGAGGCGGGCGGCCTGGGGCATTGCTACACTACAGGTTTCGGACCGTGATGAAATCCGAAAGCGGTCTGCACGTCCAGTCCGTTCGGCGCAACCTGGTGGTTTCAGCCTCGAACGCCCATCCAGATCCCGACCGTAAGCCCGAAGGAGCAATAGCCATTGTCAATCAAATACATTTTCACTTCCGAATCCGTCACTGAGGGGCATCCCGATAAAGTGGCCGATCAAGTTTCAGACGCAGTGCTAGACGCTGTGTTAACAGACGATCCCATGGGCCGTGTTGCCTGTGAAACGCTGGTCACCACCGGGCTGTGCCTGGTGGCGGGCGAGATCACGACGACGACTTATGTGGACGTTCCGAAACTGGTCCGCGGCGTGATTCACGACATTGGCTATACCGACGCCGCGTTCGGCTTCGATGCCAAGACCTGCGGCGTGTTGAACGTGATCCAGTCTCAATCGCCCGACATCGCCATGGGTGTGGACACGGGCGGGGCCGGCGACCAGGGCCTGATGTTCGGTTACGCCACCGATGAAACCCCTGAGCTGATGCCGCTTCCGATCATGATGGCGCACAAACTCGTGCAGCGCCTCAGCGAGTCCCGGCGGTCCGGTGAGCTGAAGTATCTGCGGCCCGACGGAAAGAGCCAGGTGAGCGTGGAGTATGTGGATGGTGTGCCGAAGCGGATCACCGCCGTAGTGCTTTCGACGCAGCATGACGATGACGTCACCACCGAACAGTTGCAGAAGGACGTGAAGAAGCTGGTCATTGACGCCGTGATACCGTCCGGCATGGTGGATTCTTCGACCGAATACCACATCAATCCCACTGGCCGATTCGTCATCGGCGGACCTCACGGAGACACCGGTTTGACCGGCCGCAAGATCATTGTGGATACTTACGGCGGCATGGGCCGCCACGGGGGCGGAGCCTTCTCCGGCAAGGATCCGACGAAAGTGGACCGTTCGGCTTGCTATATGGCGCGCTACGTGGCCAAGAATCTGGTGGCCTCGGGCCTCGCCAGCAAGGCTGAAGTGCAAATCGCCTACGCCATCGGCGTGGCTGAGCCGGTTTCGGTGATGGTGAACACCTTCGGTACCGGCCGCATTGAAGACACGCGCATCTCCGAACTGATTCGCGAAAACTTCAAGCTGACCCCGGCCGGGATGATTCAGCATCTGAACCTCCGGCGTCCGATTTACCGGGCGACGGCTGCCTTCGGCCACTTCGGTCGAACGGGAAAGTCATTTACGTGGGAAGCCACCGACCGCGCCGAGGCGCTGGCCGAAGGCGCAAAACTAGCTATGGCGTCGAACTGAGGCGGCGGTTCCGAAGCCCCTTGGCATGGCAAATTCCCTTTCAGCTAGCGCAACATCCGCCGTGGCGCAGGAGAGCGCTACGGTGGCGTCTCCCGAACAGGGCAGACGCCGGATGGAGTTGGCGTTTCAGTCGATGCCGGCTCTCCAAGCCGTCCGGAAACACCTCATCAAGACGCAGCCTTTCCGGGGGCTGCGTCTTGCCGCGCTGGTGGATATTACGGCCGAGACCGGAAATCTGCTGATCACCCTACGGGACGGCGGCGCCCGCGTCTCGGCGGCCGGCGCCAGCAGCCTAACGACGCAGGACGATCTGATCGGTTGCTTGGCCAAGGACTATGGAACAGCGGTGTTCGGCCAACGGGGCGACACCGAAGAAGAACAGGCGAAGCATTTGGACAAGTTGTTGGCATGCCGCCCGCAACTTGTGCTTGATACAAACGCAGGCTTAACCTTCCGCGGCTTAGCGAAGCATCCTCAGGCCCTGGCCGAACTGATCGGGATCGCCGAAGATTCCGTGATTGGAGCGCGGCGTCTACGCAACGCCGCGAAGAAGGGGCGGCTCAGCTGTGCGGCTGTGGCAGTGGCCGAGTCGAAAACCCGCAACCTCTTTGACGCCACGCATGGCGTGGCCCAAGGCATTGTCAACGGCATTCTCCGCGCAACGAATACGCTGCTGGCAGGGAGCGCGGTGGTGGTGGCCGGATATGGATGGCGGGGACGCGGCGTGGCAGCCTACGCGCGGGGATTGGGCGCGCGAGTCATCGTCTGCGAAACGGACCCAGTAAAGGCGTTACAGGCCGTCTTTGACGGAAACCGCGTGATGTCGATGAACGAAGCGGCGGCGATCGGCGATGTTTTTATCACGGTCACCGGCACCAGACACACCATTAGCCGCGAGCATTTCGACAGGTTTCATAACGGCGCGATTCTGGCCAATGCCGACGCGACAACGCCCGAAATCGATACAGACGCTTTGGCAGGTTCGAGTTCCGGGCGGCGGACCGTACGGATGTCCGTCGAAGAATTTATCTTGCGCGACGGGCGGCGGATTTATCTGCTCGGCGAAGGACGGGCGATCCAGTTAGTGTCCGGCGAGGGCCGTCCTTCTTCGATTCAGGACTTAACTCTGGCCAATCAGGCGTTGTGCCTCGAGTATCTGGTCAAGAACCGGGAGACGCTGCCAAAGACGGTCCACTCGGTTCCGGCGGAGATCGATCAGCAGATCGCGCTGGCCAAGCTGGGGGCGATGGGGATTGTGTTGGATCGGCTCACGCTTGAGCAGGAACAGTATCTGGCAACTGTAACCGAACCCGACTAAGAATAGACTCAAGTGAAGGCCCTGCATCGCCGTTGAGGAACCCCGCAACGTGCGAGGCCCGCGGCTGAGGTGCACTCCCCAGACAAACAGCGCAAAATAGAAGAGGGAAGATTTTTCACGTGTCTACCGCAGTGGATTGCAAACGTTCAGTGGAGATTGAGATTCCGCTGGACGAAGTCGAGAAGGCAAAAAGCGAGGTCACCGAAACGATTCGCGGCAAGGCGCGGCTCCCGGGCTTTCGTCCCGGGAAAGCGCCGCTGCCCATCATCCAAACCCGCTTTGCCTCAAAGATTCGCACCGAGGTTATTGAGAAGCTCCTGCCGCAGGCCTTCCAGGCGCGGGCTCAGAAGGACAATCTCAAGGTGGTGGGGAAGCCCGATATCAGCGGCCTGACTTTCGAAGCGGACCAACCGATCAAATTCAAGGTGGAATTCGAGGTGGCGCCGGAGTTCGAGATCGGCGAATACCGGGGATTGCCGGTTCAGTATGTGGAGCCTGCCGTCACTGACCAGGAAGTGGACGAACGCCTGGAATCCATGCGCGACACCAAGGCCGATTACGTGAATGTGGATCCGCGGCCCATTGAGAAAGGCGACTTCGTGCTGGTGAGACTGAAGTCGATCAGCGGTTTGGCCGAGCCGATTGAGCAGGACAACATTCAGATCGAAATAGGCGCCGAAGAGTCGATTCCCGAGTTCTCAGAGAACCTGGCCGGCATGCCGCCGGATGAAACCAAGGAGTTCGACGTAAACTACCCAGCCAACTACAACCAGGAGAATCTGGCCGGCAAGACTGTCCGGTTTGAGATTACGCCGAAGATCATCCGGCGCAAAGAAAAGCCGGTGCTGGACGACGAATTTGCGAAGGATCTGGGCGATTACCAGCATTTGGAAGAGTTGAAGGCCGCAGTGCGGAAATCGATTGCCCATGAAAAGCAGTTCGCCGCCCAACAGACCGCCAAGGAAACGTTGATCGACAAGCTGGTGGAGGCAAATGCGTTTCCGATCCCGGAAGCCTACGTCGACCGGCAGATTGAGATACAAGTCGGCAATCAACTCCGCGAACTGGCCGGGACGGGGGTGGATCCGAAGTCCATTCAGGTGGATTGGAAGAAGGTCAGAGAGAACCAGCGCGACCAGGCCGTGCGCAACGTGAAGGCGGCGCTGCTGCTGGACAAGGTGGCGGAGCGCGAGGGAATCCATGCCACACGCGATGAAGTGGACCGTGAGGTCCAGACGTTTGCCAAGCGCGAGCGCGAACCCGTGGCAGTGGTGAGAGCGAAGCTGGAAAAGGAAGGCTCACTGGCCAGGATTGCGGACCACATCCGCACTCAGAAAACCCTCCAGTTCCTCTTCGACCAGGCTTCGAAACACGCCTGAGCCCGTGTCTGCCCGCGAATCGCCGGATGGCCGCCGGTGAGTGCGATCAACCCTCAGGAACCCATCGAGCCAGCAGCAACGCGGACCACGAAGTAGTCAAGGCTCTAAAGTTCCTGGGCCAGATCGAATCTGATCCCCGAGCGAATTCACCGCCGTCGTGAGCACATCCACGCCGACAACATTCATCAGCTCAAGCCCCAACAAGAGCGCTTTCACCACCGGGTCTTCCTCGCGGCTTTCCAGATCTTGCAGAGCCCGGCCCAGCACCTGCTGATCCTCCGGTGACACGTTCTGCATCAGGCCCACGCAATAGAGTGGCAGAGCCCTTGCGGCCTTGTCGAAATCGACATCCTTCATCACACGCGCCACCGCGTCGGAGCGGCCGGCGGCGCGTCCACGGTCCACAGCCCGGTCCGCCGCTATGAGGAAGATCTGTAGGAAGCCGCTGGGTCCGATGCCTACATCGCGGTCGCCCGCTCTGACCACGAAGAGCGAGGTCCGAAAGAACGCCATGGCGCTGACGCCCGCCATCACGATTCGGGTCCAGTGGGAGGCCCCGAACCAGCCAGCCGTTAAGATCAGGCCGAGCGCGGCCACCGAGGCTGCGGAGTTGATCGCGATGTAGAAGATGGCCGGCCAGCTTTTGATTGCGGCGCCTGGATCGTCTTTATAACGGGAGATTAGTTCGCTTGCGCCGACGATGGCGCCGAGGAGAGCTACGGCCGGCCAATCGAGCCAGTTCAGGTCCATACTCCTGCCGGCTCAGGCGGGGCGGGCGAGGCGGACGACTTCGGAGCCTTGGGTGGTGAGGTGGACGATCTGGTCGGCTGCGTCACCGTCGATTTGGATGTAACCAGCGTCGCGGAGGCTCTTCAGGAATTCTCCATAGCGCGCGGGCGCCATATTCGTGCGGGTCTGCAGATCGAAAAGCGGGAGAGCCGCGTGTTTCTGGCAATTAAGGATTTCCAGGATCGCGAGCGGGCTTGCCGAGGCGGCCTCTGCCGGGACGAACGAGCGCTTTCTCTGCATTTCCAGCAGGGGCAAGAAGGAGCCGGGGTTGGGCTTGAAGTCTCCCACCGGTTTGAGGGTAACACGATGGCTCGCTGGCGGCCGGGGCTTGTAGGAAACAAACCCCGGTGGGGATTGGACTTCGCTGTCTCCCGATTGTCCGCCAGCCGCAACCAACCGCCCCGCGCAATACAATGGTGACGTGGACGAGCGCAGCTTCTACAAAGAGTCGCAAACTACGAAGAAAGCGAGGCTGAACTGCCCTTACTGCAGAAGCAGCGAGGAGTACGATCTGCGCTGGCTGGTGCGCAAGAAGTTGGAAAGGCTCCCAGGCGGCCGCGCGGACGAACGGGATCGCGCCAAGTTTGCCAAGGCGCAAAGCTACATGGTTCTGCTGGACGACAAGGCGCAATGCAAGAACGCCCGGTGCCGAAGACCCTTTGACATCTCCGGCATCAAGACCACGGCGTTTCTTACCGACTAGAGCTTCGTCCGGTTCTTGCCAGTTGGTTTCGGAACATCTCACTGTACTGGCGCGCCGATTCCAACGTCCGCAACTCCTCAACCGTCCACTTCATTTTGCGCCGCCAGTTCGGGTAACGGTCGGTGCTCCCCGGCAGGTTCTGCTGCTCAGTCTCCTTCGTCAGGTCCTCCTGATTAATCAGCAGCAGGATGCTGGGAGTCTGGGCGAGGTAGCCGATGATGGCGTTATGCAGGATTCCATCCAGTTCAGGAATCGACGACGCATCGCGTCCATAGTCATCCGGCAGCAGGTTCTCTCCATGCAACTCATCGAGCATGCGTTGCTTCTCAAGCTTCCGGTCTTCCATCTGCCTTTGGTATCCGGCTTCATCGGCTAGGCCGGCCGCGCGGCGCGCCTCAATGTCACGGAACGTCCAGAACCCGGCAATAGTTGGAAGATCGTGGGTGGTGGAGGCGACTAAGGCATTCACGGGAAACTCCGAGCTGTGCTTGAAACCCCCGTCCGCTCGCTTCTCGAAATAAAGCAACCGGTAGCTCAGCACACGGAACCGGGCTAAGCCCCCGCGAATCTCATCCGTGACCGTACCCAGATCCTCCCCCACCACAATGTTTTCGTGCCGGACGCTTTCGAGCGAAAGAACGCGCAGGAGATCCTCAAAGTCATCCCTCACGTAGGCGCCATCGGCCGCCTGAACGCCGTCGGGAATCCAGTAGAGGCGGAACAGCCGCATCACATGGTCGATGCGCAGCGCGCCGCCAAACTGAACAATCTTGCTGATGGTTTGACGGAATAGCCGGTAGCCATTGGCTTTGTGGGCGCGGCGGTCCGGAGGCGGAAAAGCCCAATCCTGGCCATTCGGCGAAAAACCGTCCGGCGGGGAGCCCACCCGGCAGCCATGCACGTAAAACTCCGGGTGAGCCCAGACATCGGAACCGAAAGAATCGGTAGCCAGAGGAAGATCGTGATACAAGCCCACCCCCAGCCGTTTCTTCGCGAACAGGTGCACTTCACTCAACTGCTCTTCGAGCACGAACTGAATGTATTTGTAGTAGCGAATCAGCCGCCAATGCACACGGGCGAAATCCTGGCAGGCGGCGGAGGCGGGATCGTGGAACTCCACGGGCCAGTCGCGCCAGGTCCATCGGCTTCGATCCTGTTTGTGAAGCACTTCGTCCAAGGCGCAGTAAAGCGCAAACTTGCTTAAGAGGTCCGCTTCACGCTCGCAGTATTCGTCGAACAACTTCTTTCGTTCCGGGTCCGCGGCGCGCGCAAACTGGAGGTACAGAATCTTGAGGAAGCGCTTTTTGAGGAGATCGACGCGTTCATACTCCACGAACTCGCTCTCGCGCAAAGCGCGAATCTCCGCCTCAACGCGCTCGCCTTTTCGCAGGCGTTGCGCGAAGGTGGAGCCCTGGAATTCCTGAACGCGCTCTACATCGATATAGAGCAGGTTCTTGTAATAGATGGAGAGGGGCAGGTACGGGCTCTGGTTATACGGAAAACGGTTGTACAACGCGCAGAGGGGATTCAGCCCGATCGATGACACGTCCAAATCCAGCGCCGCCCAATCCACAACGCCCGCCAAATCGGTGAAATCGCCGCAACCCCAATTGCGATTTGAGCGCAACCCGTAGAGCGTGATAGCGACACCGGCCGTCTTCCCGCCCGCAGCCAGGCGCTCCGGCAAATAGGCTTGGCCTGGGGTGACTATCAGTTGGGCTTCGGCGAACCCGGCCGTGCCCGCCTCTACGGAAACGCCATGGTATCCCAGCCCCACTCCTCCGGGAAGCGGAAGGCGGTACGAGCACCACCGGCGGATATTTTGAGCGTCCCCGGGACTCGAAGCCTGCGCATTGGGCGTTTCGGACGTAAGAATGTATTCACGGATCGGTTGCAACTCATCCGGCGGAAATGTCTGGGATTGTTCGCCGCCGTCCTCGAGTTTCACCCTGACTCGCACCGGCGTCTCTTGTCTATGGGGCACGTTCAGCACCAGGAACTTGTCACTCTCCTGAACCACGGAAACGGACGGAATCAGGGAACCGGCCACCCGCTCAAACTGGCGGCGGCGTTCCTCCTCCAGGGCGTCGAATGAACCGGCGGGAAGCCCCAGCGCCGTGAGGATCTTCGCCTGAATAGCGGGCGTTGCGGCATGTTTCCTGCCGAAGATGTCATAGAACTCCCGCTCGATCCCCCAAGTCTCGGCCGCTTTGTCGAGACTCTCTTCGTAAGATTGAGCAGGCACAAATTCCATCGTCGGCAGCGTCATGTAATCCCTTGATTCTAGATTGCCGCTGTGGCCGCGCCTTTCCGTGGGATAATCCGGAGGTGGACTCCGAACAGAAATTCGAGCTGAGCCAGCCGCGAGAACTGTTTGCGCGTGCCGACCAGGAAGTGGAAGCGAGCGCGCCGGATGGCATTCTGACCACCACTCTCGATAATGCTTTGAACTGGGCTCGCAAGAACTCCCTATGGCCGATGACCTTCGGCTTGGCTTGCTGCGCGATTGAAATGATGTCTTCCGCCGCTTCGCGGTACGACACGGCCCGGTTTGGCGCGGAGGTGTTCCGAGGCTCCCCCCGCCAGTCTGACTTGATGATCATCGCCGGCCGGGTGTCGAACAAGATGGCGCCGGTCATCCGTCAGTTGTACCGTCAGATGCCGGAGCCGAAGTGGGTCATCTCGATGGGCGCTTGTGCCACCTCCACCGGCGTGTTCAGCAACTATGCCTTAGTGCCTGTAAACCAGGTGATTCCAGTGGATATCTACGTGCCGGGGTGTCCGCCGCGCCCGGAGCAGTTGATTTACGCGCTAATGCTTCTGCAGAAGAAGATCCAAAGCGAGCGCGGAACTATGGCTCAAACGCTTAATTTAGCCTGAGCGGGCGGCCGGGCGCAAAAAGTGCTTCGGCGCAAAAACCGGACCTCATAAGCTAAACTCACATCCCGTTCCAGCCGATATTCCACCAGAAGCAATCGCCCCTCAATCGAATCTGAGGGCAGCGGAGCATCCAAGCGCCTAAGCGCTGGAATACGAAGAGGGGAGAACCGTTGTACAGGTGTACAGGATCGCGGCTTAATTGAGTGGTTACGCCAATAGTGCCAGAGTGCCTGTATCACTGACGGTTTGAGGAATATCTACAATGTCTCTTTCGGCCTACAACAGCAACTTGGAAGCAGAAATCTTGAGCAGCGACCCGGTCCAATTGGTCGACATTCTTTACCGTCTGGCGATCGACCGCATCGGGGCCGCGCGCGAGGCTCACCGGAAAAACGACATCGTACTCCGCGGCCGGATGGTGACGAAGGCATTCGACGTTCTAATCGAGCTTCAGCATGGGCTGGATTTCGAGAAAGGCGGCGAGATTGCCCGCAACTATGCGCGGCTCTATGACTACTGCCAACGGCGGTTGCTGGAAGGCCACGGAACGGCTTCTGACATCTGCCTGAAGGAAGTGCAGTCACTGATTGCCGATATGAAAGAAGCCTGGCAGGCAGTGCTTGAGCAGCAGTCGGTCAACACGCGGGCAATGAGGGCCGAAGCGAACACCGACACCGTGAACTCGACTCTTGGAGTGGAAGGCTGTTTCGCTTGAGTATCCGTCGGAAAGCCCCATTAGGTCGTGGCCGAGTCTGAGGCAAAACCACAGAGCCCCGCGCATCCGACTCGGAAGGAAATACTCTCACGGCTGCCTGAGACTGAGAAGCTGTGAAAAAACCCAAAATTGGCGACTTTTCCACAGTGCAAGTTGTTGAAACATAAAGGAGAAAAAATGTTGCAAATCGATTGTTTCACAGCTTCTGACGGTCGCGGCTCTGAAGCGTCGGCAATTAAGTCAGGCAGTGCACGGTTGGGGGCCGATTGCCAATCGGCCCCCAGGACACGGTTGAAACTCGGCGCGCGGCCCTGGAGGAGGTCGGATGCTTACTGGAACAAGCGGGGCGCGAATTCGTTGAGGTAGTCGCGCCAGTTGAGCCAGGTGTGGCCGCCCGCGCTTTCCTGGAACTCCGGCTGAAAGCCGTGCTCCTTTAAGGTGGCAACCGTCACCTTGGTAGTGGGCATCAAGCCGTCTTCGCTGCCGGTTGAGAACCACAGGAGCTTCAACCCGGGCTTGAGGCTCGCGTCATCGAGGCACGCGGCGTGCTGCTGTATCCATTCGGCGGGCACCGTGGGAGGGGGCGCCGCTTCGCCGGGCGCTCGACGCGGACCGCGAGAGAAAACACCGGAGCTGAAGACGCCAATATAAGCGAACCGATCCAGGTGGGACATCGAAATGTTCAGCGTCTGCCCGCCGCCCATGGACAATCCGGCAATGGCGGTGTGAGCCCGATCGGTGAGCACGCGGTAGTTCTTCTCGACATACGGCACAATGTCATTCACGAAGTCTTCGGCGAATTCGTCTCGCGGCGGTTGCCCGGTGGGCGGACCCATTACGAAGTTGCGCGTGGTGTGCCCGGCAGGCATCACCACCACCATCGGTACTGCCTTCTTCGCGGCAATGAGGTTATCCAGAATGAAGTTCGCGCGGCCGGCTGAGGTCCACGAATCGTCGCTGTCCGATGCGCCGTGCAGAAGGTAGAAGACCGGATACCGCGTGCTGCTGACTTCGTAACCGGGCGGCGTGTAGATATGCATGCGCCGAGTGCGCCCTAAGGCAGTCGAGTAGTAATAAACCGTCGCGACCGACCCATGCGGCACATTCCTCACGTCCACAAAGTCGGCGCCCGGAACCACCACCAGGCTCCACGAATTAGCATTGGATTCACTGACGTCCGGGCTGCGTGGATCCAGCGCCGGCACGCCATCTACTACGAAGGTGTAGCGATAGGCGCCCGACGGGACGGCTGCGGTGGTGGCTTCCCAGATGCCTTTGTCATTTTTTGTGAACTCGGGCGGCTTGTGATCGGGAAAGGGGATGTCGCCGGCGCGCAGGGTCACCGACTTCGCGTCGGGCGCCAGAATGCGAAAGACGATCTTCCGGTCCGGAGTGACTTCGGGCGACGTAAAGGTGGGCTGTTGGGGCGGGGCCTGCGCCAGGGCGCTCGCTGCCGCGAGGCACAATGCCAGTGTCAGGCCTCTGAAAAGGCTGTGTTGACGACTCATGGTTAGCTGTTTCCTTCGATACTGAGAATATGGGTCTCGAATCCGCGGGGGTGTACGATCAGGACGGAGAGAGTCTTATGAATACACGCGTTGCGCCGCCTGCGGCCGGTTCCGCAGCGTGTACCATTGCCATTCTCTTCGCTATCGTCATCGCTTCACCGCAGTCAGCGGCGGCACCCTTCGAAGACGACGGCAACCAGGACTCCGTTACTTTCAAGACCGAAACGAATCTGGTGCTGGTGCCGGCGGTGGTTCGCGACGCCAATGGGAACACCGTCGGAAATCTGCGTAAGGAAGACTTTCAGCTCTTCGACAAAGGAAAGCCCCAGGTCATCACGAAATTCACGGTGGAGGATACCTCGGGGCAGGTGGCCGAGGATCGAAGCCTGGCCGCGAGTGGAGCGTCCAGCAACAGCGGCCATTCCGCCCCGATGGCCATTCCCAGCCATTTCGTTGCGTTGGTGTTTGACGATCTGCATATGAAGAACGGAGGCATGGATCCGGCTCCGGGTTATATCGGGGATTCGGGCGATCTGATGTTCGTGCGGAAGGCCGGTCTTAAGCTTCTGGATACGCTTCAGCCCGCAGACCGGGTGGCAGTCTTTACGACGTCAGGTCAGGTGGCGGTGGATTTCACGCTCGACCGAGTGAAGCTGAGGGAGGCGCTGGTGAACCTTCAGCCAGGGAGACCGATCCTTCAGAGCCTTCACGCGACCGATAACAGGCAAATTGAGATGGATACCGAGGCGGTGCTGAGGCAGTGCGATGCGATCATTCGGCGAATGGCCCGTTTGCCTGGCCAGCGCACGGTGGTCTTTGTTTCGCCTGGCTTGCTGCCACCGGACCGCTTCAGCGCGGACTCCACTGTTTCCGCCACCAGAGATCTGATCGACCTGGCGATCCGTTCCCGGGTCGTCATGAACAGCCTGGATGCGCGCGGCCTGGGCGTCACCAGCGGAGTTGCTTTCCAGGCGTTTCAGGCTCAGATTTCCGATGGCACCGGCGGCCGTTTCATCACCGCCACGAACGATCTGGACGGGGCGATGCGCCAGTTGGCCGCCACGCCGAAATACATTTATGTGCTGGGCTTCTCACCGCAGGCCTTGAAGCCGGACGGCGGCTTTCACACGCTGACGGTGAAACTTGCAACGGGCCAGAAGCTTCAACTTCAAGCGCGTAAGGGTTACTACGCCCCTGGGGCGAAGGAACTGGCTCGGAAACAGGATCAGTTCTCCTCGGCAAAGGACAAGACCCAGGTAGACGAAACCCAAACCAAGGAACTCGCGCAAGAGTTGGGGATTGGGGCGTCGACGGCAACCGCTCCCGTGACGGCCGAAGCCGCCGGCGTGTCTTTCTCTCCGCCGTCTTCAACTGCATCGCTCATTGCCCCGCCGGCAGCCGGAGGCGAAGCCGAGATCAGCACCCACGACGAACCGGTCACGTTCAAAGCGCAGTCGAATTTGGTGGACGTGCCCGTAGTGGCGCGCGATCGCGATGGGCATGCCATCGGCAACCTTACCAAAGACGATTTCCGTCTCTTCGACAAAGGCAAGCGGCAGGAGATTACGAAATTCTCTGTAGAGAAGGCCAATACTCCAGCCCCCGGGCCCACGGTGCGCGCGGGCAATGCGAACGCGCCTGCTGCTTCCCCTGAAGCACCCGCGCCGACCGGTTTACCCGGCCGCTTCATCGCTTTCGTCTTCGACGACCTGCACATTGAGTTCGCGGACCTGCCGCAGGTGCGCGACGCCGTTCGGCGGTATCTGCGCTCCGGGCTGCAGCCGGAAGATCGCGTGGCGCTTTACACCACTTCGGGCAAAGTGGCCGTCGACTTCACTGACAAACCAGCCGCGCTCGATGAGGCGCTGCTCAAGATTCTTCCCAGCCCGCTGCGGGCCAACGCCGGCTCCTGCCTCCAGGTCACCTACTTTCAGGCCGTCCAGATTGAGCAGCAGGTCTCGTTGCATCCTAACTATCCGGATGACCTCAGCCGCTCGTCAGCACTGAAAATTGCCAACTATAGCGCCGGCTGCCTGAACATTCCCGACGCCAAGACTACCTTCGATTCGGCCGTGCAGGAGACCCGCGACGCCTTCACCACCGGCGAAACGGAATCGCGGGCCGTTCTCACGGCGCTCACCAACATCACGCGCCGCATGGCGGCGATGCCGGGACAGCGCATCATCGTTCTTGCCTCGCCCGGCTTTTTTCTCTCTACCGACCTCGCCAATCAGGGTTCCGATCTCATCTCGCTCGCCATCCGTTCTAAAGTGCTGATCGACTCGATCGATGCGCGCGGCGTCTGGACGAACCCGATGTTCGATGCAAGCCGGAAGCAGGCGCCGCTGACGGAAGAGATTACCTTTCGAAGCCAGGAAGGAAGCGCCGTCGCCGATGAGCTCATCGCGTTGGCGGCGGGTACCGGCGGGACGGCGAATCTCGATAATGACTTCGACGGCGGTGTCCGCAAGGCAGCGGCGGTCCCTGAATACCGGTATATTCTCGGTTTCGCGCCGGAGAACCTGAAAGCCGATGGCGGCTTCCATGCTCTGAAGGTGACGCTCAACTCGCGTGAGAAGGCGTCTTTGCAGGTGCGGCGCGGCTACTATGCTCCGAAGCGCGGGCAGGATGGGCAGACGCAGGCGAAGCAGGAAATGGAGGACGCCGTTTTCTCGCGCGATGAGATCCACAGTCTTCCCGTTGAGATGCATACCCAGGTGACGAAGACCGATGGCCAGTCTAAGCTCAATGTCCTCGCCAGTGTGGACCTCAAGCTGCTCCACTTCCGCAAAGCTGAAGACCGCAACCGGAACGACCTCACAATCATCGCCGCCATCTTCGATCCGAATGGCAATTTTATCGACGGCATGCAAAAGACGCTGCAGCTCCGGCTTCGCGACCAGACTGTACAATCGCTGGAGCAGAAGCCTCCTGTTACTATCGCAACGAATTTCGATCTCAAGCCCGGCGCCTATCTGGTGCGGCTGGTGGTGCGCGACGCGGAAGGCCAGCAGTTGACGGCGGAGAACGCCGGAGTACAAGTTCCCTAAGGAGACGGCGGGCATATGCGGCGTTCGGCTTTGCCATTCTTACTGACTCTGGTAGCGCTTTCAGGCGCCGGTGCTGCCCAGACGCGGTCCGAAGAGACCTTCAAGGTGGGCGTCAACGTGATCCAAGTGCCCGTGGTTGTGCGTGACCGCGACGGGCGCGCCGTGAACGGCCTCAAGAAGGAAGACTTTCAACTCTTCGACAACGGAAAGCAGCAGCAGATCGCCGCCTTCTCAGTCGAAATCCCGCATGCCGAGTCCGCGCCGGACAGATCGCTGCCCAATCCAACGCCCGGCGCGACTCCGGCAGCGGGCGGAACGGGTGTCGACATTCCCACCCGCTTTGTCGCTTACCTTTTCGACGACTTAACTATCCGCGACGCCGGCTATCTGGTGCGCCTCCGCAAGGCGGCCGCCCAACAACTGGGCGCCTTGCAGCCCGGGGATCGTGCGGGAATCCTCACCACCTCCTGCCGCGTGGGGCTAGACTTCACCAACGACCCTCAAAAGTTACAGGAGGCGGTATCGCAGGTGGAATTGCATCCCGCGCCGGTGTGCCGTTTCTCGCAAACGCAGGAACTTCAGGTGGAATTATTGAGGAATATTGTGGGCAAGATGTCCCGGCTGCCGGCGCGGCGGGAGATCGTTCTGGTCTCGCCCGGCTTCTTCGTGGGGCATGACCGCACCAGCGAACAAGACGATCTCATCGAAGCTGCCGTTCGCGCCAAAGTTGTGATAGACACCTTGGATGTCGGCGAGTCGGTGGGCTACAACGGTCCGGACGCCGGAAGTTCACGCAACCGTGCCCCGAGACCCGGCTTCGGCGGGAGCACCGCCGCGAATCCCCTTGTGCTGGTGGAGCTGGCTCGCGGGACCGGCGGTATTTACGTATCGGGCAACGATTTCTCCGCGAGCTTTCGCAAGCTGGCGACTGCTGGGATTTACTATGTCCTGGGGTTTGTTCCCGATATCAAACCAGACGGCCGGGTTCACCAGCTCAAGGTGAAGGTGGAGAACGCTGGTAAGGTTACGGTGGAAGCCAGGCCCAGCTACTACGCGCAGCCGCGCCCCGAATAAGACGGGAAACCGGTATTGCGCGCTTCAGCAGATTGAACATCGCATGCTATCATCGGCTCGTGCTGCGAGACGACTCGCGCCCACCCAGTTCCGACACCTCTACGGCGGCGCCGGAGAGAGATGACGGCGTCTGCTATTCGCGGCTACACGTCTGCCGGCTCCTTCAGATTTCCGGGCGCCAGTTGAAAGCCTGGGAACGGCAGCAACTCATTCCGGAGCTGGAGCAGTACCGCTTCAGGGATATCCTTCTCTTAAGAACTATCAGCAGGCTGCGGGACGAGAATGTCTCATCGCAGCTCCTGCGGCGGACGCTGGCGGCGATTCGCAAGCGGCTCAGCGATATCCCGCAGCTGGTGGATGAGACACGCCTGTTTAAGGAAGGCAAGGCGCTGCGGGTGCAATTCGGCAAGCTGAAGATGGAGCCGCTGAGCGGGCAGTTGCTCTTCGATTTTCAGGAAGCCGGCGGCAGCAAGCTGTTCCAACTGGTACGGTCTGAAAAGCAGAGCGAACGAAGCACGGAGTTGCGGCGGAAGATTGAGGCCGACCAGTGGTTTGAGCGGGCGCTGAGTCTGGAGCAGAAAGGCGCGCCGGTTCAGGAGGTCATTGACGCATACCAGAAGTCAATCGAACTGGACCCCAGGGCGTCAGGCACTCTGGTGAACCTTGGCACCGTCTTCTTCAATGGACATGCCTGGGCGGATGCGGAGGAGCAGTACCGGCGGGCCCTGGCCATCGATCCGAACTATCCGCTGGCCCATTTCAACCTTGGAAACCTCTACGACGAGCAGGGCGACGCTGCCTTGGCGCTCAATCACTACCGGCTGGCGCTGAAGCAGTTCCCGAACTACGCGGATGTGCACTACAACATCGCCCTGCTCTACCAAAGCCAGGGCGATGTGATGAGCGCGGTGCGGCACTGGAAGGCGTATCTGAGACTGGACAGCGCCAGTTCCTGGAGCCAGATTGCGCGCCGCGAACTGGGCAAGTTGGAGGCCCTGACGGTGGTGACCGGCAATCGAGGAATACGAGTAGCGGGGAAAGAGTAGGGAATGTGGAGAGCAAACGAAGCGGTTACAGGGAGGTCATTTGGGCGCCGCAGGCTCGGATTTGGGCTTCGCGTCCAGTGCCTGCTCAATAGCCGCCATCAGGTCCACCGAATCTGGCGCAACGTCGGCATCGAACCGGGCCAGCGGTTTGCCTTGGCGGTCAATTAAGTACTTCGTAAAGTTCCATGGCACTTCGCCGGCTGTCGGCCACGCTTTCTTCCCGCCTTCTTCCTCGCCGCCACCCGGCTTCTTCGGCCCTGTGGTCAGAAACGTATATAGCGGCAATTGGTCATGCCCAGTCACGGTTGATTTTCCAAACAGCGGAAACTTCAACTTAAAGCGCGCATACGCCGCAGCGACTTCGGCGTCCTTCTCCGGCTCGCCGGCCCCGAAGTCATTGCTCGGGACGCCCAAAATCAGGAGCCCCTTCGGCTCATACTTCTCATAGAGCGTCTCCAGCTTCGGAATCTGATCCGCGAACTGAGACTTTGTTGCCAGATTCACAAGCAGCAGCACCTTCCCCGCATACTGCTTCATCGGCACGCTTTTCCCATCCTGGGAAACCAAAGAGAAATCGAGCACTGAAGACGGCCCATCTCCACCACCAATGGCAAGCGCCAGCCCGCAGGCCACCAGTAGCGCCCCACCCGGCGCCGCCAGTCTCACGATTGGCGCCCTCTCCCCACTCCGCACTCGCTTCATCCTCCTCATTCCCGCCGTCGCTCGAATGTCCCGACAGCTACATCTTAAAACCTGTCCACGCAAAGTCTCGGATTGTTCTGTTTTCTGGCCTGAGGCGGCGAAGATAGCGATCGGCAGCCACTAGCTTTCCAGAGAACCAACCTAATGCGCCGATTCCTCCTTACTCTGACCACCCTGGCCGCACTCGCACTGCCCTTTGTGGCTCAGGCCGCAACGGCCAACACCAAGTTGTCGCATGCCGGGGCGCAAGTCGCGGTCAGCGATGCTCAAATTGACGCTACCCTGCGCACCAAGCTGTCAAAATCGAAGGTGGGTGGGGACGGCTTCAAGTTCCGCGTGCAAAAAGGCGTTGTTTATTGGGAGGGGCATACCAACGTTGCCCAGCACAAAGGAGCGGCCACGCGCATGGCCCGAACTGCGGGCGCTCTACAAGTTGTTAACAATATTCAGGTGAGCGCTGAAGGAAAGGCGAAGGCCTCCGCCGGACTCCATAAAGCAGTGGTCAAGACGCCGTAGGTAAACCGTAAACGTGATGGTCAATTTGGAATGCACCGCCCTCGGGATATTCGGAGCGTGCCTCATCGGGCATATCGGGCCAGATTTTGCGGATTCTGGCCGAAAGCGGGAGGGACTGCTTCAGGCCAGAGACCGCCGCTTGCACTTCGCTGTGCCATACCTTCCCGCGCGGCGGCCCGAAAGCGTGCCTCTTCCTGTAGCAGGCGCAAGGCTGCATCCTTCACCAGTCGCTCGGCGTCAATGCCGGCGTGAGTGGCAATCTGGGAAAGCTGCGTTTCCTGCTCGGGCGTGAAATGTACTTCCATGCCCTTCAAGTTACGCGAAAAACCGGCAGTGAGGCAATCCCTGACTTAAGCACCCTAATCTTTTCCCACGTTCGAGAGGGCCTGCCAGGTCGGCGGACGGCGGCGGCTGGGCACTGGAGGCCGCGTGCTACAGTGAGGGTTCCGGAGAGCGGAATTCCTTAATGAAACGTTGTTTTTTGCTGCTTTTTGCAGTTTCCCTCGCATGGTCCCAAACTCAGCCCACACCCCAGCCGGGCCAAACTTCGCCTCAAGACAGTTCCGGCGCGGCCACGTCCGGGCTGAAACTTCGCGGTCCCGATGCGATTGCGGAAGCCGACCCCACTCGCGTCGTCGCCATCATTCATGGCGACAAGATCACTGCTGCCCAGGCGCAGAAGCTCCTCAAGCGTTTGCCTCCGGAACAGACCGCGAAAATAGTCTCCCCAGAGCAAATGGCAAAGGCTGTGGAGAACGTCTATCTTGCCGTCAAATTGGCCGATGAGGGCGATAAGTTGAAACTCGGCGATACGCCACCTTGGAAGGAGCAGCTCGACAATTACCGCGTGAGCATTCTGGCAAATGCCTATGTCCAGCACCTGACTCAGGACGGCTACAACCCAACCGACGCCGACATCGCCAAGTACTACGCCGACCACACCACGGAGTTCGAGCAGCTCAAGCTATCCGCGATTCTCGTTTCCTTCGTGCCGGCGGGCGCCACCGCTCCGGCCAGCGCCACAGCCCGTTCACAGGAACAGGCGAAAAGCAAGGCGGCGGACATAGTAGCCCGTGCCCGCGGCGGCGGCGATTTTGCGGCGTTGGCCAAGATGGAGTCTGACGACAAGAGTTCCGCCGCGAAGGGTGGCGACATCGGCAGCATTAATGCCGGCAAGAATTCGCTTCCGAAGGATATCGCCGCTGTTGTCACCATGATGAAAAAAGGGGACATCAGCGATCCGGTGGAGCAGCGAAACGGCTATTATGTCTTTCGGCTGAATGACCGCATCGAGCAGACCCTGGACGAGGCCAAGCCTCAGATCGCCGCCGCCCTGCGCACAGAGCACAACAAGCAAATTGTGCAGACCGTGATGAGCGATTATAAGATCCAGGTCCAAGACAGTGACTTCTTCACGCGCACCGGCCCCGCCGGGACCGCACTCTCTGTCCCGGGGCTCTCGGGGAAAACCCCAACTCTGCAAAATACGGCTCCTCATCAGTAAGCGGGCGGCGGGCATGCGAGTGGGAGGGCGGCCTTTCGAGCGGTGGGCCGCTTCGGTGCTGGCTGACCTTCCTCCGCTTGTGGGAGCCCCCCTTCATCTCGACATCCAACCGGGCCTGACTTCCTCTGGCGGACGGTTGTTCTCAAACCAGCCGCATCGCGGCCGCGCCGTCTACGCGGCCAGCTTCATTCGCAAACGTGAAATCGTGCTCGAAGAGGAGTTGCCGACCGAAGGCGGCCTTCTCCCGGCCATTCTCCTGCACGAACTGTTTCATTTCGCGTGGGTGCGAGCCGGTAATGAAGTACGGCGTAACTATGAGGCTCTGCTTCGCGAAGAATTGACGGGAGGGGCGCGGGCGGAGATCGGCGAATCCTCCGAAGTCAGCAAAGGCAGGCTGCACGGACAGGAAAACCCGTCCAATTGGAAACACTATGTTTGCGAAAGCTTTTGCGACACAGCCGCTTGGCACTTCTCGCCAAAGAGCAGCGGTCCCATTCGTTTGGCGGCCCGCTGGCGGCGAAAAAGGGCCGCTTGGTTTCGGGAGTGGGCCGCACGAATCGATGGGGGCGTGCGTCTGTAAGAAAGCGCGAAAGGTTCTGGATACAAAGGGTCGCACCCAACCCGGCTGAGCCGCGACCGTGAGGGAGCTGTGAAACAATCCAAAATTCGCGACTTTTCCACAGTGCAAGTTGTTGAAACATAAAGGAGCAAAAATGTTGCAAATCGATTGTTTCACAGCTTCTGAGGGAGCGACCGGTTGACACGAGAGGAGCAACACTACCGGTCGCTCCCTGAGAACGTGTGAAAGATCATCGAGACGAACGGACGCACCCGCGCCTTCCGGGTTGCGCACGCCTCAGTCGGATGTCGATTCTTCCACGGCTTCTACGGCTGTGGGCTCGCAGCCGGCGCTGCCTTCAGGTATTCCGGATGGTCTTTGGCAACTTGTTCCGCGATTTCCCGGCCCAATCGCCGCCCAACCACCGCCATCTGGGCCCCCACGGACTCCATCATCTTCGGCTGCACCTCCCGCACCTTCCGCCCCACCGGCGATTCGTAAAAGGCGATGATCCCATCCACCTCTCCTGGCGTGAACGCGCCGGCATAGGACTCTTCCAACGTTTCCGTAATCTCACTGCCACTCAATATCCGTTCCCGAAAGCGTTTCAAGAACTCGTCCGCGAACTCCGGCGTTAAGCCAGGGGTCGCGATCAGACTCGGCCGCATGATCTTGATCTGGGAGTCGATGGCTTGAGCCATGACGTCGCTGACGCCCATCAGATCGAACAGCCGGTGTAGCTTAGTCCGGAATTCAGGAGAAATCGCTGGGACTGCCGCTGGAGAACTGGCGGGAGGCGCCGGAGCCTGTGCGTAAACAGGAGCGGGAATCCAAATCAGGGCGGCAGTAACGACTGCGCGTCGCAACTCACGAATAAGGCGAGATCTCATAACCTTCATGGCACGCTCCTTGAGCACCGCCAAACTGTAGCATGTTTATCTATAGCTTGCTGGCTGCCTGTTGCTTCGCCAGTTCCTCATGCAGCGCCCGTTCGCCACGGTCGACGAAGCGTCTGTATCCCTCAGGATCGACAAACGGGTTCCCGGCGCCCGCCTTCCTGCGCTTGTACTTCTCCTCCATGTCGAAGTAGCCGCCATGCGCGCCCAGAAAAACATCGCACGGCAGCGACCTCAGGGTTTGAATGGAGCGCTGGTAATCCGCGGCAATCTCGGGATACTTCCCGTTGTTAACTAACTTGTATTCGGAGTTTATATTGATACTGCCCACAATCACCACGCGATACAACCGGCCGCCATCCTTCACAGTGAGGGTCCAAGTAGTGCAACCTTTCGTATGCCCCGCGGTTAAATGCGCGGTCAGTACAGTGTTCCCCAGCCGCACCTGGTCCCCGTCCCTCAAGACGCGGTCCACCTTGGTGGGCGGGTATCGCATACTCGCTGAGCCGCCGTACGCGAAGTCGGTTTTGCCGCCCGATTCCACAGCAGCCACATCGCGATCCATCACCATGTACTGCGCGTGCGTAATCTGCTTCACCAGTGCGCTGCCGCCATCATGGTCGAAGTGAGCGTGGCTGATCAGCAGAATCCGGACGTCAGTGAACTTGAAACCCAACCGCTCAACGCTCTTGCGGATCAGCGGTACGGAGACGGGAAGACTGCTGTTGATGAGGATATGACCTTGGGGCGTGGCGATCAGGTACGACGCCAATCCCGCGCTGCCGACATAGTAGACATTTCCCACCACGCGAAACGCCGGAAATGGAGCGGTCCATTCTCCCGGCGTCTGTGCCGAGTGTACGGAGCCGGTCAGGAACAATAGCGTGAATGCGAGAAGGAATGAGGCGCCTTGACGGCCCGGGACGCCGACCGAGCCGCGACCGCGACCGTCGCGCGGTGCTGGTCCTGATGTTCGCAAATCGCCAGATGCCCTTCGCCCGCAGGCGCTACGCGCTGACGCCCATCTTCGCCAAGCGGTCCGCCAGCAGTTTCTCAAGATTCACCAGCGCATCGCTGAATCCCTTGATTCCTTCCGCCAGCTTATCAGTGGCCATGCGATCCTCGGCGTGCATCTTGTTGAACGTCGCCTCGTCGATGGTAAGCTTCTCAATCTCAAGCCCCTTCGAGTGGCTGGGATCCAGCTTGCGCGGCAACTCGGCTTCGTTCGAGTCCAGTTCAGCCAGCAGGAGCGGAGAAATCGTCAGCAGATCGCACCCCGCCAGTTCCTTAATCTCTCCGATATTCCGGAAGCTCGCGCCCATCACCACCGTCTTATAGCCGAACTTCTTGAAATAGTTGTAAACGCCAGTCACCGATTGCACGCCCGGATCGTCGGCACCCTGATAGTCTTTGCCTGTATCCTTCTTATACCAATCCAGAATGCGTCCTACAAACGGCGAAACCAGCGTCACACCCGCTTCGGCGCAGGCAATCGCCTGGTGCAATCCAAACAACAGTGTCAGGTTGCAGTGGATGCCTTCCTTCTCCAGTTTCTCGGCCGCCTTGATGCCGGGCCAGGTGGACGCGATCTTGATCAGGATGCGCTCTTTGGGGATTCCCAACGCTTTGTACTGATCGATAATCGAATGCGCTTTGGCGATGGTCGCGTCCGTGTCATAAGACAGGCGCGCATCCACTTCCGTCGACACCCGCCCCGGGATGATTGCGAGTATCTTCTGGCCGAACGCCACCGCCAGCCGCTCAAACGCGAGTGTCGCCACTTCGCTGTCCTTGGCCTCACTGCCCAATTCCTTGTGGGCGGCCAGCAGCGTATCGTCGACGATCTGCTGATATTGAGGCATTTGCGCGGCCGCGGTGATCAGGGACGGATTGGTGGTGGCGTCCTGCGGATGGAATTTTTCAATCGAGTGGATATCGCCGGTATCGGCGACCACGGTGGTCATTTGGCGGAGTTGAGCTAATAGGCTGGGCACGAAAAATCCTCCCTGTTGGTATGGTTCGTTTCCTACTCTTCTATTGGAGCAAATTGGAGCGCTCCCGGTCTCACCTCTTTTCTTCGGAGCGATGCTTTCAGTCGTACTGCCGGCGGTCACAAAGGAGCATTCGGCCGTCTTTGTGCGTGTTTCAACACAAGACGCGTGTATAAAATATAGCCGCACGAGGCCCGGAGCCGAGCCAGTCGTGACCGCCTCGCCGGCACAAATTGAGTCTCCAATTCGGACGAGTGTAGCCCTCTTCACGCAGCGATGAATAGGGGCGTCAACTACCCACTGCAGCTATCTCAATTCCCATTTATTGTGTTAACATCCCCTGTTAGAGGCACCCTTCCCATGTCGCGTAAGTCCTTAAATTCCTGCATTCTTCTTGTGGTTATGTTTACTACCGCCGCTTTTGGGCAGAGACCCGGCTCTCCTAAGCGCGCGCTGATCGAGCGGCCGATCGATAACGAACAGCGCGTGGCTCTGTTCGGCAACACCAGGTCGGAAGCCAATGGCGCCAATGACCGGGGCATTGTCATGGACACTATGCCCATGGAACACATGATGCTCCTTCTGCAGCGGCCCGTTGAATTGCAACAGGCGCTGGACCGGTACACCGAGGAATTGCAGGACCCAAGTTCGCCGAACTTCCACCAATGGCTGACGGCGGCCCAGTTCGGGGAGCGCTTTGGCTTGGCAAATAGCGACATTACGAAAGTGACCACCTGGCTCGAATCGCAGGGATTTACAGTCAACCAGGTGTATGCCAACGGCATCAGCATCGATTTTTCAGGAAACGCCGGCGAGGTCAAGCGGGCCTTCGGGACTGAAATTCACCATCTGGATGTGAATGGAGTGCCGCACATCGCCAACATGAGCGACCCGCGGATTCCGGCGGCGCTGGCGCCGGCAGTGGTTGGCATTGCCACCCTGCATGACTTCATGCCGCGCCCGATGAAAAGAAAAACGGTGCATGGGGATTACACATTCACCTCCGATGGCAGCACTTACTATGCAGTAACCCCGCCCGATCTAGCTACCATTTACAATCTCAACCCGCTCTTCAAGGCCGGCTACTCGGGCCAAGGCCAGACCATCGTGGTCATTGAAGACACCAATGTCTACAGCACCGCCGACTGGACATCCTTCCGTTCGGCCTTCGGTCTCTCCAGTTACACCTCCGGTTCCTTCACGCAGGTTCATCCGGGAAGTTGCACCAGTCCGGGGACTGTCAGCGGCAACGAGGAAGAGGCTGAACTCGATGCCGAATGGGCCAGCGCGGCGGCCCCTAGCGCCGCCATTGAGCTGGCATCCTGCAAAGACACCGCCACTACCTTCGGCGGCTTGATCGCCCTGCAAAACCTTCTGAACGCGGGCGGCACGCTGCCCTCAGCGGTCAGCATCAGTTATGGCGAGTGTGAGGCCGAGAATGGCGCCTCCGCCAATGCCACTTACAGCGCCGCCTATCAGCAGGCGGTAACAGCAGGCGTTTCCGTGTTCGTCTCGGCCGGCGACGAAGGCGCCGCCAGTTGCGACGCCGATGAAGACTATGCCACGCACGGTATTGGGGTGAGTGCGTTCGCGTCCACGCCCTACAATGTCGCCGTCGGCGGCACCGATTTTGGCGATACTTACCTCGGAGTCGATTCTACTTATTGGAACTCAACGAACACAACTACTTACGGATCCGCGAAATCCTACATCCCGGAGATTCCGTGGAACGACTCGTGCGCCAGCGCTCTAATCGCCACGGCAGAGGGCTACTCCATTTCCTATGGAAGCACTGGGTTCTGCAACAGCAGCACGGGTAAGGACTATTTCATCACCACCGCGTCGGGCAGCGGCGGTCCCAGCGGTTGCGCCACCGGTTCGCCCAGCACCTCCGGGGTGGTCAGCGGAACCTGCAAGGGATACGCGAAGCCGGCCTGGCAATCCCTCCTCGGGAATCCGAGCGATGGCGTGCGGGACATTCCCGATGTCTCGCTGTTCGCCGCCAATGGCGTCTGGGGACACTACTACGTGTTTTGTGACAGTGACAAAGCCGATGGCGGCGTAGCCTGCACGGGCGCGCCCAGCGGGTGGCCGGGCGCCGGCGGAACTTCTTTCTCATCGCCCATCATGGCGGGCATCCAGGCATTGGTTAACCAAAAGAACGGCGTCACCCACGTCGGCAACCCGAACCCGATTTATTACGCCCTGGCGGCTTCTGAGTACGGAACCGCCGGCAGCACATCGTGCAATTCCAGCAACGGCAACACGGCCGGCAGCACCTGTACTTTCTATGACGTGACGCTGGGCGATATGGACGTGCCCTGCGAGGGAACCACCGATTGTTACGGCTACTCAACCAGTGGCTCCGGCCGCCGCGCTACGGTCTACTATGGCGTGTTGTCCACGTCCTCTTCAACGCTCTCGAAGGCTTACGGGACGGCGAAAGGTTGGGACTTCGCCACCGGCATCGGCACAGTGAACGCCGCCAACCTCGCTGCGAACTGGAGCGCGGGCGAAGCCGACGCAGCGAAGCTAGGAACGGTGAAGTCCACGAAGTAACTCACTCGCAAACGCGAAGCCCTTCGAGCGGCCCCCGCAACCCTTCCGAGCCGCGACCGTTCAGGGAGCGACCGGTGGCATCACGGGATCAACCACCGAGTTCGCTCCCTAAGAACGCGGCGCAAAATCCGGACCGATTGAATAAATTGAATAGTTGCTATCATCCGCTTGCTAACGCGCGCGGTTCAGAAGGGGCGAGTGAGAGCGCCAGCCAACCGGTCGCTCCCTAACGGTCGTGGCTCTGAAGGGCACCGGGCCGGGGATAATCGGAGCGACCACTCTCGATGCTGCTCACGAAGGAAGACAACCGGCGTAATTTCTTGCGTCTTGCTTCAGGCGCCGCCTTGTGCGGCCGCTCGCTATCTCGCGGCCAGAGCGGCGTCCCGCCGGCAAGCCCTCCAGACGTCTCGCTGCGTCTCGGCAGGATCAGTTGGGAAGTCGCTCCCGGCAAGATTGTAAAAACCACCGGCGTTAACGGCTCTTCGCCAGGGCCGCTCGTGCGCCTGAAAGAGGGGCAGCAAGTCACCATCGAGGTCTCAAACGAAACCGGCGCGCCCGACCTCATCCATTGGCATGGCCTTCATATACCCTCAGCCGTGGATGGCGCCATGGAGGAGGGCTCGCTGATGATTGATCCCCATACCAGCCGCCAGTATTCCTTCGTTGCTCAGCCCAGCGGCACGCGCTGGTATCACACCCACACCATGGCCGGACGCGATCTGCGGCGTGCCACATACAGCGGCGAATTTGGATTTCTCTCTATCGATCCCCGAAGCGAACCGGGTGTTTACGATCAGGAGCACTTCCTGGCCTTCCGCGAATGGGATCCGTATATGACCAACGGTGCCGAGGGCGACAGCTCCATGAACGTCGCCTACAAGTATTGTTCCGTGAATTCTCATGCCCTCGGCTTTGGCGAGCCGGTGCGCGTCAAACAGGGCCAGCGAGTCTTATTCCGAATGCTGAACGCCAGCGCCACTTCCCACCGCCGCGTCGCCTTCGCCGGCCACCGTTTCCGCGTGGTTGCCTTAGACGGAAATCCCGTCGCAGCGCCCCAAGAAACGGAGATTTTGGAACTGGGCGCGGCGGAGCGGATCGACGCTTGGGTCGAGATGAATCAACCGGGAGTGTGGATTCTCGGCGCAACAAACGATCGCGACCGCGAACAAGGCTTGGGCATTGTTGTGGAATACGCGAACCAAAACGGACCTCCGCGCTGGGTCACGCCATCGAACGTTCGTTGGGATTACCGGATCTTCGGTTCCGCTCAACCGCACTCTTCGTCACAAGCCGTTCGCGTTCCGCTGGTCTTTGAGAAGAAGTGGGCAGGAAACCGCTGGGTGGACTACTGGACCATCAACGGCAAGTCTTATCCGAAGACTGATCCAATCCTTGTAAAGACGAACGAAACGTACCGGCTCATCTTCGACAACCGGAGCGACGAAGCGCATCCGGTCCACCTCCATCGGCACACCTTTGAGTTAGTGGAGGTGGAAGGCGCGGCCACTTCCGGCGTCCGAAAGGATGTCGTGGTGGTGGGCCCCCGGCAGAAGATGGAAGTGGAATTCAAAGCCGCGAATCCGGGTCCGACGCTCTTCCACTGTCACCAGCAGATGCACATGGATTATGGATTCATGACGCTTCTGAAGTACGTGTGATCGTGTCTGACCTAACAGCTCGTCACCGGGCCACGAGCGGAAAATTGTACCCTGAGCCATGCGCTTTTTCATGGCGGCGCCGGCGCTACTCGCGCTCCAACTCTCCGCCCAAATTCCCGCCACCCACATCGATTCATTCATCGGCCGCCCGCGCGCCGTCATCGTCAGTGACATCGGCAATGAGCCTGACGATCAGATGTCGCTTGTCCGGCTCCTGCTCTACTCGAATGAAATCGAAATTGAAGCGCTGGTGGCGTCCACGTCCACCTGGCAGAAAACCGCTGTCCATCCGGAGACGATGCGCAGCCTCATTCAGGCGTATGGGCAGGTCCGGCCGAATTTGCTGAAGCACGCGCCGGGCTGGCCTACAGCCGCCGATCTCGACAAACGCGTCTTCACTGGACAAACCGGCTACGGCATGGCGGCAACAGGCGCTGACAAGATGTCGGAGGGCGCCGGCGCCATTGTACGCGCGGTCGACCGGGCCGTGGGCGAACACGACGCGCGCCCCCTCTGGGTCTGCCTCTGGGGTGGCGCCAATACACTCGCGCAAGCGCTTTTGCACGTGCGGGCCACGCGCTCATCCGCCGATGTCGACAAGTTTGTGGAGACGATGCGCGTCAATTCGATCTCAGACCAGGACGATGCCGGGCCCTGGATTCGCCGCGAGTTTCCGAACCTCTTCTACATTGTCGAACCCTCCACTCCCAGTGGCGGAGAATACTACTACGCCACCTGGACCGGCATCAGCGGCGATGCCTATTACCGCAACGGCGCCGGCGCGGACTTCTCCACGGTCACCAATGAGTGGCTGGACGCCAACATTCGCGCTAAGGGACCGCTGGGCAAACTCTACCCTCGCTTCGCCTTCATCATGGAGGGCGACACGCCCTCCTTTCTTGGTTTGATCGATAACGGCCTCAACGCCTACCGGCGTCCTGACTGGGGAGGGTGGGGAGGCCGTTATGTCTACCGGCAGCCTTATGGCGAGCCCCATCCTATCTGGACGCAGGGCGGCGACCTCTTTTCACGCGTCACCTCACAGGACACGGTTCGGGGCTCAGGGGGCCGCGAGTATGTCTCCGATCAGGCCACCATCTGGCGATGGCGCGAAGCCTTCCAAAACGATTTCGCCGCCCGCATGAGTTGGACCATTGCCGATTACGCCCATGCGAATCACAACCCCCTCGTCGAAGTGAACGGTCAACCGGGTACCGCGGCGCAGGTCATCGACGTGGAAGTAGGTCAACCCGTCGAACTCGACGCGAGCCGCAGCCATGACCCTGACGGCCAGCGCCTGCACTTTAGCTGGTTTCACTACGTCGAAGCTGGCGTGACGGGGACCAATCCAGCGGAAATCACCATCGCCGGCGCCGATACGCCGAAGGCCGTTGTGACGGCAACCGCCGCCTGCCGTCCGGTGTGGCTGCCGAATCTAGCGCCCTGCCCGGGGAACGGCGTCGCTCATGTCATCCTCGCCGTTACCGACGAAGGCGCCCCGCCGTTGACGTCTTATCGGAGGGTCATCTTCAACGTACGCGCGAAGAGCGCGAAGTAGCAGACAAGTTGCGCCCCTCTCTTCATCCTGATCTACTTCAAGCGGCCGCCTTCAGAGCCGCCCCCTTCTGAACCGCGCTTGTGAGCAAGCGGATCAACGCTCAATTTCCTCCTCGCCCCACTCGCTTCCCAAGACTGAGAGTCACTCCCGCGCTCTCAGCAAGCGACCGCCGTAGTAGTCCCGACGTTCGCAGACCGCTCCACGCCACGCCTAAAGCGGCACAGGCACTTTAAGTTATCGAGTTCTAGTGACACCACTAACCGCGCAGTCGCGAGTGGCATCGGGCCCGTGTTGGCCAAGCTTGAAAAACATAAGAATGCTTCTCCGCCGTCACAAGCCAACATATGGGCACC
>CAJCIT010000191.1 GCA_903970405.1 Acidobacteriaceae bacterium
AGATCGTTCTCTCGCTTGGTCGTCAGTCCAGTTTTCATCCCCATAATCTTCGTCTTGGTCTCGGAATCAAGTTGCTCAAACGCCCCCTCCGGTTCGCTGAGGTCGGAGTCCACGACGGACGGCGTCACAAGACCAAACTGGTTAGCCTCTTTCAGAGTATCCAGTGCGATTAGTCGAAACCGCACGCACGTCGCTTCTCTCCCGATTCCCATCGCGCACTCCGCGCTACTTCTCTTCCGCCATCAGCTTCGATTCGAGCATGATCAAAAGCACCAGAATGAAGACCGCAAGAGTGCCGAAGGCCGGGATAAGCATTACCAAGCTGAGGCCGAGGTAGTAGTCGACGTAACCCAGCGCCCACGGCGCAAAGACGGCGCCGCCGATGGAAGCCAGAAAGATGGTCTCGTAAAAGCTGGGGTGCAGAGAGAAGCGGTGGCCGACTTTCTCTGCGACCAACGGATAAATAGGCGCGAAGCCGGCGCCAATGACGATCAGCGCGGCGATCGCGCCCGGCACCGACTTGGTGAGGGTAAGCGAGAAGTACCCGAGCATGGCGGTGAAGGTGCTCACGATCAGGATCTTGGTGTGACCCACGCGCTTCAGCAGGTAGCGCACGGCGAAATTGCCGGCAAGGCGAGCCACAAAATAGAGCGAGAGCAATAGGATGGCGGATTCGGGATCGCAGCCAAGGCGGCGGATCAGGAATAGCGGAAGCCAGGTCGCGAGCGACCACTCCGTGCCGAATTGGAAGAAAAGCAAAAGACTGAAGAGACCGGCGGCGACGCTGCCCAGGTCTGCGATGCGTGCGCGGGTGGGGGTATCGTCAAATGCCTCGACTGGCGGGCGCCGCCACCACCAGATAAGGACGAAAAGGAGCGGGATCGCCGCCAGAATGAACATCTGGGTCTGAACCGTTACGCTCGAGTACGTCTTGCCCACTAGCAGCGTCACAAAGGTGGCGCCCATGCCGAAGAAGGCGCCATTAAGAACAAGGGCGGCGGCGGGGCGTGAGTGCTGGAAGGGGCGGACCATTTGGAAGAGCCCGGAGAAGATGGTCCCGGCAGCCGTGCCGAGAATCAGAAGCCCGGCCATGCGCCAGGCGGCGGGCGCGGGCGGAAGCGAAAATCCCAGCCCGGTCAGAGCCAAGCCGGCCAGGACTGCGGCGGCGGCAGTCAGCACACGGCCGGTGTTTCCCTGCATCCGGCGACGCGTTCCGACTTGGCCACCGAGCAATCCGGCATAGAAAATCAAGAAATGGAGACCGATGAGCCGGGAATCCAGATCGATATAGTAACGCCAGGAAATCGGCAGGACACCGGGCAGCCCGAGTAGCGTTCCGCAGAGGAAGAAACCGGAAATCCAAGAGAATGCCTTGCCACTGGAAGGGGTGGCTGACCCGAACGCGTTGCCGAGGACGCTACGGAAGCTAACGGAGGCTGATTGTGAGCTGGGTGGTTCGGGCGGCGGGCGATTCTGGCTGCTGCTATCGTCCGAGAACCGGGATGCTCCGGCGCCGGCCGCTACGCTTTTTGGTTTCGAAAAATGACCGGACAATTTGGCTTCTCGACGGTTGCGCTCGGTTTTCCCTTAGGTCTCAATTTTTCGCCAGGGGCGTTGACAGGAGCAGGGCTCAATCCTAAGATAGTGGAATCACTGAGAAAGGAGGTGGTCCAGTCGAAATGAATTCTGGTAGTGACTGTAGCATACATCCCACGCGCGAGGTGATCGACTGTTGAAGTCGATGCTCTAACGCTCAGGTTTCGTCAGTGGCGAGGCCGCAGTTCCTGTGGACCGATCACCGGCGCGCGAAGAGTAGCTAGAGATTAGAAGTTAACAGAACCCCACTGCGGAAGTGAGCCGCAGTGGGGTTTTGTCGTTTGGACAAGGGGGGCGGCCCCCTAATCGAGGTATCGGCCCGTGCTAATCTTTAGTTTAAGGGTTTCGTGTCAGGGAGACTTAAAGGTGCCGCGACTGCGCGCCGTTCGCCTGACTTTACGCTATCCTCCTCATTTGAAAGGATTTCCCAACCATGAAAGCTGGTATTCACCCCGCCTACGAAGAAGTCAAGGTGGTTTGCGCGTGCGGCTCAAACTTCAAAACCCGTTCCACCAATAAAGGCGACGTGCACGTGGAAATCTGTTCGAGTTGCCATCCGTTCTTTACCGGTCGCCAGAAGCTGATCGATACCGAAGGGCGCGTGGACCGCTTCCAGAAGAAGTTTGCGAAAGCCAAAGAATTACAGGCTCAGCGCAAGGCTACGGCCGAAGCCAAGGTAGCGCGCAAAGTCCACTAAGAGCGGTCCTTGCGTAGTTGAGTTAGTACGTGGCGCGCCCGCCGCTTAGATCGAACACCGCGCCCGTCGTAAACGAGTTTTCGGCGGATACGAGCCACGCCACCATCGACGCCGCTTCTTGAACCTGTAAGAATCGGCCGCGCGGAATCTTCGCCAGCATATAGTCGATGTGTTCCTGGCTCATCTGGTCGAAGATTCGAGTTTTCGCAGCGGCGGGGGTGACGCAATTCACCGCGATGTTTTTCCCCGCCAGTTCTTTACCTAGTGACTTGGTCAGCGCGATCACGCCGGCCTTCGCCGCGCTGTAAGCCGAGGCGTTGGGGTTTCCCTCTTTACCGGCAATCGACGCAACGTTGACGATGCGCCCATAATCCTGGGCAATCATTAAGGGCACCAGGGCGCGGCAGCAGAGAAAGACGCCCGTCAGACACACATTCACCACCTGCTGCCAAGAATCCACGGGATACTCCCACAGTTTCATGTTTGGACCGGTGATGCCCGCGTTGGCCACCAGAATATCGACGCCGCCCAATCTGCGAACAGTTGCGTCCGTCGCGGCTCTCACGCTCTCCACGTTCGAGACGTCGACGGTCGCAGCGTGCACGGTTCCCGATCGCGAAAGGGACTCAGCCGTTGCCGTGAGAAGGGGTTGGTCGCAGTCCCACAGTGAGACAGCGCAGCCCGAAATCAGAAATCGTTCCGCGATGGCCCTCCCGATGCCTTGTCCGCCGCCGGTAACGACGGCCCGCTTCCCCGTCAAGTCAATGTTGTTCATAAGTCCTCGGCGCTGGCCGAGGTGCCGCGGGCGCTTTGATATCATTTCCGTTACTTCGCTCTATTATGGGGAGCCTCGTTTCCATTGCTCCCCGCGGAAAAGGGAGCCTCACCGTCATATGGCCGTCACACCCGTTACGAAGTCCACCGCCATCTCGTCCACCGCGCCCACAGATCCGGGAATCAACTACACGGGCGCCATGGCGATGGTCACCACGCTCTTTTTCATGTGGGGCTTCATCACCTGCCTGAACGACATTCTCATTCCGCACCTCAAGAATATCTTCGATCTTAGTTACTTCCAGGTAATGGCGGTCCAATTCGCCTTCTTTTCGGGATACTTCATCTGCTCCTGGCCCGCCGGCAAACTAATCGAGTGGTTCGGCTATAAAAGCACGATGGTCATTGGGCTCTGCACCATGGCCGCGGGCGCCCTGCTCTTTGTGCCCGCCGCCAACATGCCGTCATTTCCTCTATTTCTCACAGCGTTGCTGATTGTCGCTGCCGGCATGACGGCGCTGCAGGTCAGTGCAAATCCGTACGTCTCGGTGCTTGGGCGTCCGCAAACCGCCTCCAGCCGTCTGAACCTGACGCAGGCATTTAATTCGCTCGGGACAACTGTAGCGCCAAAATTCGGCAGCTTATTGATCCTGAGCACGGTACCGCTGACCATTGCTCAGGTCCGAGCCCTGGCGCCGGATGCGCGGCAGGTCTACCGTCTGCATGAGGCAGCCACCGTCAAGACGCCATATCTGGTTATCGCCGCGGCGCTGCTGGCCCTCGCCGTGGTGATCGCGCTCTATAAATTGCCGCATATTCCCTCCGCCGGCGACGCCGACCACGAAGCCTCCGCTCACACGGGCCGCAGCATCTGGTCGTTTTCCCACCTCGTTCTGGGTGTGGCCGGTATCTTCGTCTACGTCGGCGCCGAGGTCTCCATTGGCAGCTTTCTTGTCAATTACCTCAGCCAGCCCTACATTGGCGGTTTGACTGAGAAACAGGCCGCGGATTTCGTTTCCTACTATTGGGGCGCGGCAATGGTGGGCCGTTTCATAGGCGCTATTTTGATGCAGAAAGTCAAACCCGGCCTACTGCTCGGCGTCGTTGCCGTCGCCGCCGCCTGTCTGGTAGCCATCTCCATGCTTACGACAGGCCCTGTGGCCATGTGGAGCATTCTCGCCGTGGGACTTTTCAACTCCATCATGTTCCCCACTATCTTCACGTTGGCCATCGCCGGACTCGGTCCGCTGACCGGGCGCGGCTCGGGACTGCTGATCGCAGCGATCCTCGGCGGCGCATTAATCCCCCTGGCGCAAGGCTGGCTCGCCGACACCATCGGCATCCACCATGCATTCATCCTGCCGGTCCTTTGCTACCTCTACATCCTCTATTACGGGCTGGTGGGGTCGAAAGTGAAACAGTCCGCGGTGATCGCGCCCGCTGGGGCATAGCGCGCCGCCACCGCCGGTTGATATGATACCGGCACCGGGTGTATGTGAATAAAAGGATCCTGATTGTTGACGAGGACCCGGCTGTTCACGCCCTTCTTGACGCGATGCTGAACTCCGGGGATCGCGTCATCGATACCGCCTCGAGTGCGCCCGAAGCGCTCCAGTTGGTGAAAACAAAATCGTACGATCTTGTCCTTGCCGATGTTTATATGACCGGCGTCGACGGGTTAAGTCTGCTGAAACAATTGCAGGTTGAGCAGCCCCACGCAAACGTGGTCGTGATGACCGCGCAAACAACACCTGAAGGTATTCTCCAATCCATTTCGAGCCATGCCTTCGGTTACATCGGTAAGCCATTCAGCGAGACGGCACTGAAGGATCTAGTGACCAACGGCCTGCGCGGCGGTGTGGCTGCCGACGACATCAACATCGTTTCCGCGAGGCCCGAATGGGTCACGCTGGAGATCCGCTGCAAGCTAAGGGTGGCCGATCGACTGACGAATTTCTTCCGTGAATTTTCGAGCGATCTGAATCCCGATGACCGCGATTCCATCTCTGCCGCCTTCCGCGAACTGCTGATGAATGCCATTGAGCACGGCGGCAAGTCCGACCCCACGCAAAGGGTCCACCTCACCTGCATCCGGACCGCGCGGAGCCTGATCTACATCATTCGCGATCCCGGTGAAGGCTTCTCGTTTGAAAAACTGAGCCACGCCGCCGTCGCCAATGCCGACGATTCTCCTTTTCACCACGTCCAAGTCCGCAATGAACTCGGTATCCGGCCCGGCGGTTTTGGCATTCTGATGACCAGGAACTTCGCCGATGAGTTGCTCTACAACGCAAAGGGCAATGAAGTGATGTTTGTGAAGTATTTGGATCGATAGGCAGCCGGGCGGGTGGTATCTAGCAGGAGCGAGCGGTCGCGGCTCAGTCGGGGCCTTGCGGAGCGTCATAGGCGGATGCCCGCTTCCGCCTTCCCTCTATCTACGAAAGTTTTCGTTGACAGTACGAAAGACTTCGTAGTAGAGTCGTTTTATGAAACGTCTGGAGCCCGCTTCGCCAACTTCGGTGGAACTCGAAATCCTGCGCGTACTCTGGGCCCGCGGCCCCAGTACAGTGCGCGAAGTCTGCGATGCACTCAACGAAACCAAACCGACCGGCTACACAACCGTCCTGAAGATGATGCAAATCATGACCGCCAAGGGCTTGGTGGCGCGCAATGAGCAGCAACGGGCTCACGTCTATGAAGTGGTGCAACCGGCGGAACAAACCAAACGGCGGCTGGTGGGCGATCTTCTGGACAAGGCCTTCGGCGGTTCGGCCAGCCAACTCATGCTGCACGCTCTTGCCGGGCAAAGGGGCTCGCGGCAGGAGATCCACGAGATCCGGCGGATGTTGGATGAATACGAGCAGAAAGCGAAGTAAAGGACCCTCCCATGGCAATCATCGAAGCACTCACCATTGACCCGCCGGTGGTCTCCGCACTGGGCTGGACCTTGATTCACTTCATTTGGCAAGGTCTGGCCATCGCCATCGTTTTACGGCTGATCTTGCCGCTGTTGCGCAGCGCTCCCGCACGCTACAACGCGGCAGTGGCAGGCATGGGGCTCATGGCCATCGCCCCGCTCGTGACATTTTGGCGGCTTTATTTGCAGGCGCCCCAAGCCGCGACCGCGCCCTCCGGCCTTGAACGCGCCGGCGTAGTGACGGTGGAAACTATCAATCTGGCTCTCACCGCAGTCCGCGGCTCTGGCGCCGCCGTAATCCCCCAAAGCGGCTTTCATTGGACCTCGGCCGATGCCGCCCCTTTGTGCGTCGCCATCTGGCTGGCGGGCGTGGCCCTGTTAAGTTTGCGGTCATTAGGGGGCTGGCTGCTCCTGCGGCGGCTGCGCCGGCAATGCGCGCTCCTGCCCGACGAAATCCGCGACTTATGCAAGGCGCTCTCGAAACGGCTTGGCATGCGGCGGCCCGTGGGATTTTTTGAGGCGCGCGGCGTGGATGCGCCCGCCGTTATCGGCTGGTTCAAGCCGATTATCCTGCTTCCCGTGTCCGCGCTCACCGGCCTTGACACCGTGCAACTGGAGGCCGTGATTGCCCATGAACTGGCTCACATCAAGAGGCACGATGCCTTTGTGAACCTGTTCCAAATTGCCATGGAAACCATGTTCTTCTACCACCCCGCCATCTGGTGGACCAGCCGGCTGATCCGCCAGGAACGCGAGCTCTGCTGCGACGACGTGGCAGTAGCCGTGAGCGGCCACGCACTGCCCTATGCAAAGGCCCTCGCTCTGATGGAAGAGTGGCGTCAAATGCCGCGATTCGCCCTGGCCGTGAACTCTCAGCCCTTGAAGTCGCGAATCGCCCGCTTGCTCGGCGGTTCCTCGCCTATCGCCACGCGGTTCCCCGCCCCCACCATGTTGCTGATGCTGGTTCTGGCAACCGCCAGCGCCGCGCTCCTGGCGCGGCCGCTCTTGAGCAAGACGGTCAACGTGATTCAAGAAAACTATCTTCATTACGTCTCCGTATCGGCGCCCGAGCCGGCCCCAGAAGTAACGGCGGAGCAAACACCGGCCAGTCAGGAGCCGCTCCCTCCTCAGCAGGCGCCTGAGCCGCCGCTGGCGCCGCCAACCGGCGATACTGCCGGGGTCCCGGTCCCGCAGCCTCTTTCCGCGCCGGCTCCGGAACCCACGCCCGCGCCGCTCTTTGCGTTTGATTTCAACCAGCAGGACGACCAGCGCGCCACGACTGGCGGAAGCGCCACCTCATATATCGCCGAGATGGAGAAGGCCGGGTTAAAGGATCTGACTGTCGATCAACTGGTGGAACTCAAGGTACAGGGCGTCACGGCCGATTACGTCCAACAAATCCGCGCCGCCGGTCTCTCGCTGACCGTACATGAGATCGTAGCCCTCAAAGTCCAGGGCGTCACCGGCGATTACATTCGCGAGATGCAAGCGGCTGGCCTCAAGACCGGAATCCACTCGATCATTGGCCTGAAAGTTCAGGGCATTACGCCGGAGTATGTGAAAGAGATTCGCGCCAGCGGCTTGAATCCAAGCGTGGAAGAACTGGTCGGCATGAAAGTGCAGGGAGTCACGCCACAGTATGTCCAGGAAGTGCGTTCGGCCGGGTGGCCCTCCGCTACCGTTCGGGATGTGGTCGGGATGAAGATACAAGGCGTCAGCCCGTCAGACGCCGCCGAGTTTCGGAAGCTTGGCTTTCAAGAGATTACGCTCCATGACTTGGTTGGACTGAAGGTGCAGGGCGTTACGCCGGCTTATATAGAAGCGATGCGGGCCGCTGGCCTGAAAAGCGATTCCCTCCATGAGTACATGGGCGCCAAAATTCAGGGCGTCACGCCTGAGTACGTGCAGGAGGTGCGCTCGGCCGGATGGCCTTCGGTTACGTTGTCAGAGTTAGTTGGTATGAAGGTGCAGGGCGTCAGCCCTTCAGACGCCGCCGAATTTCGGAAGCTGGGCTTTCAAAACATCACACTGCACGAACTGGTGGGGCTCAAGGTGCAAGGCGTTACGCCAGCTTACATTGAAGCGATGCGGGCCGCGGGCCTGAAAAGCGATTCCCTTCATGAATATATGGCAGCCAAAATTCAGGGCGTTACGCCCGAATTCGCCGAAAAAGCACGCCAGCATGGGTTCAAAGATCTGGACCTTCATAAGCTCATTGCTCTGAAAGTGGCTGACGTCCTGTAAGCACGAAACGTTTTCGGTCCACCGCGACAAACTGCGCCGCGCCTTCAGAGCCGCGGCCGTCAGGGAGCGACCGGTTGTGCATGTTTGGCGCTCCAGTCGCTCTTCTACCGGCTTAGTCGGCGGGTCGCGTAATTATTCGCGCTGAAAACTTTGCGCGTCCAACATTCGCCAGCTTTGCCACGTCTAAACGGTCTTCGTGACCCGGAAAGGAAACACGATGCATTCAAGAACTACCCTGAGGAACGCCGCCTTTTTGGCCCTCATCCTCGCATCCGCGATAGGAGCTCAGACTTCAGAACCCATAAGGTCCGGCCAGTGGACCCTCGGCCGCACCGACATCCCCGGGAAGGTGAATTTGGCTCTCAGCAGCCACTCCGGGGGCCACGGGTTCAACACCAGCCACGATTGGGACATCAGCGATTTGAAGGGTCTCGATCTATCGACAACCGCGAAGCACGACGTGACGTTCACTGTCGCCCGCGATGCCGGCACAATCACCGGGCAGGGGTTCGTGGTAAACGGCGAGGGCGCAGGCTTATTCCAGTTCCAACCCAATTCGAACTACGCGGCCCAGATATCGAGTCTCGGCTTTCCCGGCGTCACGGACGACGACTTACTCCCGTTCGCTCTTCACGATGTAAGCTTTGCTTTCGTTCGCGAGATGAAAGGCGCCAATGTCAGCGGCCTGTCAAAGGATAAGCTGATCGCGTTTCGCATCTTCCATGTTGACCGCGCTTTTATCGACGAAATCCGGAAGGTGGGGCTGCCCGGCACGGATGCTGAGAAACTGGTGGCGTTCAAAATTCACGGCGTCACGCCTGACTTTATCCGAACCGTGAAAGCAAGCGGCTACACGGTGGACGAAGAGAAGCTGATTGCCCTGAAAATTCACGGCGCGACACCAGAATTCGCGCAGAGTCTTCACGTCCTCGGCTATGACCATATCGACCTTGACAAGCTGGTTGCGTTTCGCATCCACGGGGTGTCTCCCGAGTTCATCACGAAGGTGGAGCAATTGGGGTATCGTCATCCCGAACCGGACCAACTGATCGCGATGCGCATTCATGGCGTAACACCCGAGTACATCAGCGACATGCGGAGCCGCGGCATCAAAGACCTCTCCATCGACAAGCTGATTGAGCTGAGAATCCACGGCATTAACTAACCTGATCGGCCAGCAGCCGTCTAAGCGCCGGAGGGACACCTGTGCAGCAGCTTCTTAGCGAAGTGCGCGTTGCGTTTCGCGGATTCAGAAAAGCGCCCGTCTTCACGGCCGTGGCGATTCTTTCGCTTGCCCTGGGGATTGGCGCGAACACGGCCATCTTCACGTTGGTTGACCAGCTTCTGCTGCGATTGTTGCCTATCAGGAACGCCCAGGAACTGGTCACGTTCCGCATGCAGGGGCGTCATTACGGCGGAAACATGGGTTCATGGCCGCTGCTTTCCTATCCCATGTTCAAGGATTTCAGCGAGCACAACACCGCTTTCTCCGGAATGGCGTGCAGGTCTCCGCGTTCCACCAGTTTGGGCTACGGCGGCCACACGGAAATGGCGAGGATGGAGCTTGTCTCAGGCACTTATTTTCCTGTGCTCGGTGTGACGGCGGCTCTGGGCCGCACGCTGACGCCTGAGGATGACCGCGTGCTGAGTGGAGCGCCTTATGTTGTTTTGACTTACAGTTTCTGGCAAAGCCGGTTTGGCGGCGATCCCTCCATTGTCGGAAAGACGCTGGTTGTAGAAGGCCGCAACATGCAGTGCGTCGGCGTGGCGCAAACCGGTTTTGAGGGAACTGACATCGGGTCGAAGGCCCAATTATTTGTTCCGATCCAGATGAAGCCTCAATTTGAGCCCACTTGGCTGGACTTGAAGAACCGGCGCATGCGATGGGTGACTGTCTTCGGCAGGTTAAAGCCGGGCGTCAACAGGGCGCAGGCCAAGGCATCGCTGCAGCCCTACATGCACAGCCTGTTGGAAAGCGAGGTCAGGGAACCGGAGTTTCGAAACGCTTCCGACTTTGACCGGCGCGAGTTCCTGAAGTGCTGGATGGACATCGAGCCGGGCGGTCAGGGCACCAGAGACTTGCGAGATGAAATGACCAAGCCCCTCTGGGTATTGATGGCCGTTACAGGCATGGTCCTGCTGATGGCCTGCGCGAACCTGGCCAGCCTGCTGGTGGCGCGCGCCGCGGGACGGCAGCGCGAATTTGCCATCCGATTGGCCGTCGGCGCCGGACGTGGACGGCTCATCAGGCAGATGCTGATTGAAAGCCTTCTTCTTTCTCTAACCGGCGCGGTGGTGGGCGTGCTCTTGGCCTTTTGGGCGGACAAGCTGCTGCTCAGGGCTTATCTTTCCGACAATCACAGCGCGCTCTCGTCGCTTCCGGACTTGCGCATTCTTGCTTTCGCACTGGCCGTCTCCCTTCTCACCGCCGTCCTGTTCGGCCTGGCGCCCGCCCTGCAGGCATCCCGTCCCGACGTTGCACCTACGCTCAAAGACCAGGCCGGATCGGTGGTTGGCGGTGGTCATGTCCTGCTGCGTAAAGTGCTGGTGACGGTTCAAGTCACGTTGTCTCTGCTGCTGCTGATTGGCGCCGGCTTGTTTGTCCGCACCCTGGGGAACCTGCGCACGCTGGGACCGGGCTTTTCCGCTAGCCGGCTGGTGACGTTCGATGTCAATCCGGCTTTGGTCGGCTACGCCGGCGAACGGTCGAAGCAGTTCTTCCGGCAGCTCGGCGAACGGATCGGCGCGATGCCGGGCGTGGAATCCACCGCCTTCTCATCGATTCGCATTCTTGATGGCGGCGGGTGGGATATGTATGTGACGGTTGAGGGCTATACCGCCGACGCCGCTAACCCGCCCGATCCGTCCTTCGATTCCATCAGCCCGAACTATTTCGCCACGCTCGGAATTCCCATTGTGCGCGGCCGCGACTTCACCGAAACCGACAACCGCCGCATCCAACATGGATCGCAACACGATCAAACTCAACCCGCGGTTGTCATCGTCAATGAGTCCTTCGTTCGAAAGTACTTCCCCAAGCTGGATCCTCTCGGGAGGCATATCGGCGTGGGCTCGGATCCGGGCACGAAGGCGGATATGGAAGTCATCGGCGTAGTGAAAGACGTGAAGTACTACGGTGTTCGCGATGAGATCCCGCCGCAGGTGTTTGTTCCCTTCCCCGCCGACAAAGACGCCCAGTTTATGACAGTGTACGTGCGCGCGTCCGGCCCTCCCCGCCAAATCATGCAATCGCTGCGCCGCGAGGTGTCGAGGTTGGATGCAAGCGTCCCCGTGGATAATGTCCGCACGGAAGAGGAACAAGTGGACGCCTCGTTACGTACCGAACGCTTGGTAGCGAGTTTATCCAGCGTGTTCGGTTTCCTGGCCACCGGGATCGCCGTGATCGGTCTATACGGCGTGATGGCGTACACGGTGTCGCGCCGGACGCGCGAGATCGGGATTCGTGTCGCCTTGGGAGCGGCCCGTTCGTCGGTAATCCGGTTGGTGATGCGCGAAGTGCTGATTTTGGTTTTCCTGGGCGTGGCCGTGGGCATTCCCCTGTCGCTCGGACTGAGTCAGCTTGTCCAAAGCCAGTTGTACGGATTGGTCCCGCATGACCCGTCCACCATCGCGCTTGCCACGCTACTGCTTTCGACGGTCGCGGCTGTGGCGGGCTTGATTCCGGCAATGCGCGCCAGCCGGATCGACCCCATGCAAGCGCTTCGCTATGAATAGCCGTGTAAACAGAGATTGCCGGCTGCTAAAGAGGGAGTAACCAGACCATGAATCACTTTTGGAATGAGATTCGATTCACCCTGCGAGGCTTCCGCAGCTCGCCCATATTCGCCGCGGTAGCGATCATCTCACTGGCATTGGGCATCGGCGCGAATACCGCCATCTTCACCCTTCTTGACCAGATCCTGTTGCGCCTGCTCCCGGTGAAGAATCCCAAAGAACTGGTGCTGCTGACCATGCGCGGACCGCACTATGGCAGCAATTGGGGCGGGAACGCGATCTCCTATCCGATGTATAAGGACTTCAGCGCCAACAACCAGGTGTTTACAGGAATGTTCGCGCGTTTCCCGTTTCCCACCACGCTCGGCTACTCAGGCCGCACGGAGCGCATTGACGCAGAACTGGTTTCAGGCACTTACTTTCCGGTTCTCGGCGTGAGCGCGGCGGTGGGGCGTACTTTCACCCCCGATGACGATAAGACGCCGGGTGGCCAGCCGGTGGTGGTGTTGAGTTATGCCTTTTGGCAGAGCCGCTTTGCGGGCGATCCGTCCATTGTCGGGAAAGATTTGGACATCGACGGCCGCAAGATGACCTGCATCGGTGTCGCGCAGGCGGGCTTCGATGGCGTGGAGCCGCCGAACCGCGCCAAGATTTTTGTTCCGCTGATGATGGAGGCAGAGCTCACGCCGCTCACCGACGCCCTGAAGGACCGCCGTCAGCGTTGGGTCAACGCCTTTGGACGGCTGAAGCCGGGCGTGACCGCAAAGCAGGCCAAGGCCGCTTTGCAACCCTTCATGCACAGCATGCTTGAAATGGAGGTGAAGGAGGCGGCTTTCCACAACGCCGCGCCGTTTACCAGGCAACAGTTCCTCACCTGTTGGATCGACGTGCTGCCCGGTTCGCAGGGAAGGTCCTACGCGCGGGAGTCCATGACCACGCCCTTGTGGCTGCTGTTAGGCGTCACGGGCGCGGTGCTATTGATGGCCTGCGCTAATCTCGCGAATCTGTTGCTGGCCCGCGCCACCGGCCGTCAGCGCGAATTCGCCATCCGCCTGGCCATCGGCGCCGGGCGCGGTCACATCATCCGCCAGATGTTGCTGGAAAGCTTTCTTCTGTCGCTTTTTGGCGGAGCGGCCGGCTTATTGCTGGCCTATTGGGCTGACAATTTCCTGCTCAAGACCTTTCTCTCCGGCGCCAACGATACGGCAATCTCGGCCCTCCCGGATGCGCGCATTCTTGCCTTCACCTTTGGCGTCACCTTACTGACCTCGATCTTGTTTGGACTACTGCCCGCCATCCAGGCCTCGAGCCCCGATGTCGCGCCTACATTGAAGGACCAGGCTGGCGCGGTGATCGGCGGCAGCAATGTCCTTTTGCGAAAGATCCTGGTGGTTGCGCAAGTGACATTGTCGCTTCTGCTGCTGATAGGCGCCGGTCTCTTCCTGCGAACTCTGATGAACCTGCGCGACCTGGGACCCGGCTTCCGGACGGAGCGCCTCATGACGTTCGAGGTGGATCCTTCCCTGAACGGCTACAAGTTAGAGCGCCTGATGACCTACTATCGGGATTTAAACGAACGCCTTTCGGCAATTCCCGGTGTAACCTCGGTGGGTATGGCAGCCATTCGAATCCTCGACGGCAACGAATGGGACAGCTCAATGACCGTGGAAGGCTATCAGGCCAAGGAGGGTGAAAGCCCGCAGCCCTACATGAATATGATCACGCCCAACTACTTCGCCGCGATGGGCGTGCCGATCCTGCGAGGCCGCGACTTCACGATGCATGACACAACCCAAGTGAAGCACGGCCCCGAGCCCGACAATTTCGTGCCTTCCACGGTGATGATCAACGAATCGTTCGCCCGAAAGTACTTCCAAGGCCGCGATCCAATCGGCCGCCACGTCGGCTTTGGCGCCGATCCCGGCACCAAGACCGATATGGAAGTAATTGGCGTTGTGAAAGACATCAAGTACACCACGGTCCGCGATGAGATACCTCCCCAGGCCTTTATTCCGCTTTTTGGCAACAACCGCGCCAATGGGATGACCGTCTACGTGCGCAGCTCCGGCGACTCTAAACAAGTGATGGCTTCCATTCGCCGCGAGGTCCAGACTCTCGATCCGAATGTGCCGTTGTACTCCATGCGGACCGAAGACGAACAACTGGATGATTCGTTGCGGACCGAACGCCTCATCGCCAGCCTCTGCAGCGTGTTCGGCTTCCTGGCCACGCTGCTCGCGGTGGTTGGGCTTTACGGTGTCATGGCGTACACCGTGTCCCGGCGGACGCGGGAAATCGGTATTCGCGTGGCTTTAGGCGCGGCGCGTTCCAGCGTCGTCGGGATGGTGATGCGCGAAGTGCTCTTGCTAATCGGGCTCGGCGTCTTGATTGGCGTGCCGCTATCCATTGGACTCAGCTCCCTGGTGCGGAGCCAGTTGTTCGGACTGGTACCGCACGATCCGGTGACCATCGGCTTCGCTTCGGTCCTGCTGGCGCTGGTGGCCGCCCTTGCAGGTTTCGTTCCCGCCATGCGCGCAAGCCGGATCGACCCCATGCGGGCGCTGCGGTACGAGTAGAGATGGACGCATCGCTTCCGTTCCCAGTCTGTTCAACTTCTCGGCGCCTCCTTCCGAGCCGCTCCCTCATCAGGGAGCGACCGCAGTGGTATTCCTGGTTTGACCCGCCGGGCCGCTCCCTCAGACTCAGTCTCACGGTCGCGGCTCTGAAGGCGTGGGTGTGTCTGTCTTGCTCCAGGGAGCGGCCGGTTGCTTTGGTCCTGACATTTCCAGTTCGCACGACGCCCCGTTCCGAACCGCGCGCGTAAAGTAAGCAAGCGGGTAACCTGCCAGCCGGTCGCTGCCTTAACGGTCGCGGCTCGGTCAGTTGATACACTTCGTAGATGCTCCCTAAGGCCTTGTCACGCCTGGCGTTCGCTGCCCGAAGGACCGCGCCGCATCGTGCTCCGTTCCTGTTCATGGCGATTGCAGTGCTCGCCGCCGCACCCCGAGTCTTCGAAGCCGCGAAGCCTGAGCCACAGGCGGCTGACGCCCAACATAAGGTCGATTTTTCGGCGGAGGTTCTTCCCGTCTTTGAGAAGAACTGCGCCCAGTGCCACGGCGCCAAGATGCAGATGGCCGGATTGCGGCTGGATGCCAAGGCCACCGCGTTGAAGGTAGTTGTCGCGGGCAAGGCTGAAGAGAGCCTGCTTTATCGCCGCATCACCGGCGCGGGCAACCAGCCGCGCATGCCGATGGGCGGCAAGCCCTTGGACCCCGCGCAAATCGCTACCATCAAGACCTGGATCGATCAAGGGGCGGAGTGGCCCGACGGCGTGGGCGCACAGATCGCCGAAGTCAAAAAGCACTGGGCCTTCATTCCTCCCAAACGGCCGCCGCTTCCCACGGTCAGCGATAACAAGTGGGCGGCCAACCCTATCGACGCGTTCGTCCTGGCCAAACTCGACCAGGAGAAGCTGACTCCTTCCTCCGAGGCCGACCGCATCACCGAGTTGCGCCGCTTGAGCCTGGATCTCATCGGCTTGCCGCCGACGCCTGAGGAGGTTGACGCGTTCGTC
>CAJCIT010000192.1 GCA_903970405.1 Acidobacteriaceae bacterium
CTCACCCGCAGTCAAGACCCGCCACTCTCCCGGCTGAAGTCCCTCCAAAGTCAGACCGCCCAGGCCGTGGCGGATCAAACGGAGTGTGGGGAACCCGACAGCCGCCGTCATTCGCCGCACCTGCCGGTTTCGTCCTTCGGTCAGCGTGATTTCGAGCCAGGACGTAGGAATGGATTTTCGATAACGAATCGGCGGGATGCGCTCCGGCACGTCCGGTGGCTCAATGACGCGCGAAACCGCGGGTCGAGTTCGCGACCCCTGAATCGAGACGCCTTTGTTCAGTTGCTCCAGTGCCTCCGCGCCGATCTCGCCTTCCACCTGGACCCAATAGGTTCGCGGATGGGCAAACCTCGGGTCCGTCAAGCGGTGCTGCAGAGGTCCGTCGTCGGTCAACAACAGCAGGCCTTCGCTATCGCGGTCGAGCCGTCCTGCCGGGTACACGTTCGGTATAACGACGAAATCGGCCAGCGTCTGTCCGGTCTCCGCCTCGTCCCGTGAGAATTGGCACAGCACATTGAACGGCTTGTAGAAGATGAGAGTCGCCATGATCCGCTGGCCGCGCTTAGTCTCTAAGCGCCTAGTTTGTGTAATCCATCTCTCATGATTCACCGGCCGGGCTTGAGGCGATTCTGACGCTCATTGTTGTGACACGTGTTCAGTAAGACCGCTCACGCTTCTGAAGCCGGGTGCGGACAAAATTCACCGACTATATTCCTGACGTTAACAATCTCTTAAAAGTCGGGGTCATAAACTCGTGCATGTCTTCGAATTTTGCTTCTAGACTATTGCCCAGTCGCACGCCGAGGTTATACAACTTGTGCATGTCTTCGAATTTTGCGTCCCGGCATCTTCGCATGCTGCTGGGAACTGCGCTCCTTCTCTCTCTTTGTTTCGCCGCTTTGGCTCAGTCGGATATCGGCGCCATCGTCGGCTACGTTAAAGATTCGTCAGGCGGTTTGATTCCGAACGCTAAAGTGATTGTCAAATCGGAAGGGACCGGCGAAGAACACGCCGTAACAACCGATTCTTCCGGCTACTACTCAGTCCCTAATTTGACTCCCGGTTTATATACCGTGACCGTCGAAACCAGCGGTTTTAAGAAGTTTGAGAGCATCCACGACAAGCTGGACTCGAACTCCACGATCGTCGTGAGCGCCGATCTGTCGGTAGGCTCCACCACGGAGTCGATTGAAGTCACGGCCTCGGCCACGCTTCTGCAAACCGAGTCCGGCGCGGTTCAGGGCATGTTGAGTGAGCAACAGATTGAATCGCAGGAGTTGAACGGCCGCAACCCCATTTACATGGCTCAGCTCCTGCCAGGTGTGCGCAACGGATCCACGCTGGGCGATTTCAACTTTAGCTTGAGTAATGGCGGCTACGCCATCAACGGCGCCCGCTCACAGGACACGGAGATCACGATGGACGGCGCGCCGGCGGTCCGCACACGGGCGAACGGAACCGGCATCGGTGTGCCGAATGTCGATTCCACCGAGGAGATCCAGGTTCTCACCGCCGACTACGGCGCTGAGTATGGCGGCGCGGGCGGCGGCCAAATCCGCATCATCACCAAGAGCGGAACCACTGATTTTCACGGCACCCTCTATGAATACTTCCGCAACTCGGCGATGAACGCCAACACGTGGTCGCGCAATCAGAGCACTCTCACCAATTTTGCGTCGCCGTTCCGGTACAACGATTTCGGTTTTGCCGTCGGCGGTCCGATCTGGACGCCCGGCTTACCCCGGAAGTTGCGCGAGAAGTTCTTTTTCTTCGTTGCCGATGACTGGATCCGCTATCGCTACACGGATACCCAATATCAAACCGTTCCCACCACGTTGATGCGCCAGGGCAACTTCAGCGAATTGCTGGGGTCGAACATTTTCTATGGCTCGCCGAAGGTGATTACCGATCCGAATAATTGCACCGTCACCGGCGGCAAGAAGGTCTGCACGCCGTACCCGAACAACGTGATTCCGGCGAGTGAACTGAGCCCGAACGGATTGGCGATTCTGAACACGTATCCAGGACCGACGCCGGGTCTGGTGATCAACGGCAACCAGAACTGGGTAGCCCAGGCCGCTCATCCTATTAACCAGCGCAAGGGCACTTACAATGGCGACTTCTTAATCAACGATACGAACAAGCTCGCGTTTCACCGCACTGATTTTTCGTACTTCGAATATCAGCCGTTCGACCAGGGTTCGGGGCTGACCGGCAAGTATTTCAACCGGCCGAACCAGACCAACGCCCTCAACTGGGACTGGACCATCAGCCCAAGCATGATTAACGACGCGGGCGTGAGCGTCAGCGTGGACGATGTCTACATTCCCGTGAATACCGCGCTAGCGGGCTTTCACCGGAATTTGTTTGGAATTGACTATCCTTATATCTTTCCGGACAAAGACATTGATGAGAAGATTCCGTCGGTGAACCTGCCCAGCCCCTTCTACAGCTTGTCCGGCGGTCCCTATCCATCGCATTCCAGCGGACCGATCTATACAGGTCACGAGAGCCTGACCAAGGTGCTGAACAACCATACGATCAAGGTAGGTTTCTTTTACGAATGGTCCGGCGAAAACGACCGCGACCAGATCAACGTCGCAACGGTTCCCGGCGGCAGCAGCAACCAGAACGGCACATTCGTTTTTACGGATGGCTATGCGGCGGGATCGGGTTTGGGTATCGCCAACCTCGCCCTGGGCCTGGCGAACAGCTACACCGAAATCGGTCCGCGCGCTTATACCATCTGGCGGAGTTCGATGATCGAATGGTTCGCTCAGGACTCCTGGAAAGTAACGCCGCGGCTGCATCTCGATTACGGCGTCCGCGGCACCACCAACTTCCCTTACCACGCCGAATGGGGCAACTCGGATTTCTTCGATCCGGCATTGTATAACCCCGCCGACGCGGTGACCGTGAACCCATCTAACGGAACCATCGCGATTGGATCGGGCAACCAATATAACGGCGTCGTCATTCCCGGTCTCTCTTCGTTCCCCTCGAACGCTTGCGGCCAGGGCGTCCTTGCGGCGTGCACTTCGCAGTACAACAGTCTCTTCGCACCTAGCCTTCCGCAAGGCTTCGTGAGCACCACGTTCGATCTGCAACCCCGGCTGGGTCTGGCGTATCAGCTTAACGCGAAGACGGTGATTCGGGCGGGCGTGGGACGCTTCCTGACCCGTATGGGTCTGCTCGACAACGTTTTCCCGGGAGGCAACTCGCCGTTCCAGCCCTTCGTCACGGTCTCGAATGTATCGGTGGATAATCCCGGCGCGGCTCTGAATGCCACCACCGCCGCGCCCATTACGCTGACCACTCTCGCCAAAGGCTTGAAACCGCCGGAAGCGTGGAACTGGAACTTCACAGTGCAACGCGAACTTTTCCTCAAATCCGTGCTTTCCGTGGCGTATGTGGCGCATCGCGGTTTGCATGCTTGGGATGTCTTCGACATCAATCAGGCGCCCGCCGGCACGCTCCAGGCGAATCCCGGCGTGAACATCGCGGCGCTGCTTCCCTACAAAGGATTTGCCGCCATCCAACAGGAGCAGAGCAATGTCAATTCCATGTATAACGCCCTGCAGATTTCCTGGAACCGGCGCTTCACCAACGGCTTCAGCTTCGCCGTCTCTTATACCTATTCGAAGAGCGACGACAACAGCTCGAATTACCGGGATATCGTCCCCGACACTTACAACACCAGTAATTTGTGGGGACCGTCGGAATACGACACGCGCCACGTCGCCATCGTCACTTATAGCTACGATCTGCCGTTCTTCCGGAGGCAGTCAAACGTAACCGGTAAGTTGCTCGGCGGATGGCAGCTCAGCGGCGTGGCGCAATTCCAGACCGGAACGCCGTGCGGCGTGGGAACGAATAATGACTTCGCCGGCGTGGGTGAGTACGGAAGCTTCGGCTGCGGCTCAGAGGGTCAGTTCTGGGTGCAGAACGGCACGCCGTCCATTGAGGGCCAGTTCTCGATCAACTCGAAGAGCCCGACTACCTACTTCGCCACCACCACGGCGTCCGGGACGCCGATTTATACCGCGCCCCCGGCGGGAACGTTTAACCTCCAGCAGGGCGTCCGGGATTCGATTTATGGCCCGGGCTTCCAGGACTGGAATCTCGCGCTGTTCAAGAAGTTCGCCATCAATGAGCGAAATGCCTTTGAGTTCCGCGCCGAAGCTTATGACTTCCCGAATCACCCCAACTGGTCTGCCCCCAGCTTCACGCCGACGTCGTCGACGTTCGGAAAAGTGACCAGTAAGAGCGGGTTAGCCCGGCAGTTACAGCTTTCGCTTCGCTATACATTCTAGGGGTCACGGGATGTGACGTTGTATGAGGGCGGGGCAAAGTCTCGCCCTCGGACGTTACGCGGCGCCTTAGTTGATCGCGAGCCTTCCTACCCCGGTTTGTGTTCTTCAGGCTTTTTCTCCGGCTTCGGTGCCGGATGGTTCTCCGGTTTCGGCGCAGGATGATTCTCCGGCTTCGGTACCGGATGGTTCTCCGGTCTAGGCGCAGGACGGCTCTCCGGCTTTGGCGGTGGGTGATTCTCCGGTTTAGGAGATGGCCTGTTCTCGGGTTTCGGCGCAGGCCGAGCCTCCGGCTTCGGTTCGGGCCTATTTTCGGGCTTCGGTGCAGGACGGTTCTCAGGTTGCGGCAACGGCCGCGTCTCCGGTTTCGGTGCTGGCCGTTGTTCTGCGTGCGGCTGGGGTGCCGGCCGAGCTTCGGGATGCGGCTGCATCGGCGTGGCCTGACGATTCTGGACGGGCGTGGGACCGGGCCGCGCGCCTGGACGCTCATTCGGGGCCGGACCTTGATTGGGCCGAGGATTGGGCCGCGCTTCGGGACGGCCCTGCGGAGCGGTCGCCGCCACTGGACGTTCGTTCACCCGCGGAAGCTCTCGTGCTCCCGGCACAGCCGACGGATGGGCTGCGGGAACCTTATAGGCCGTCGCCAGCGGACGCTCCGCTGCCAGCACCGCCGGACGCCCATGGTTGACTTCAGCGAATTGCGCGCGGTTTTGAGCCGCCTCCCTCATATGCTGCACTTGCGCGGGAACGGGCCCGATGCGCTGCTCATGCACTACCGTCAGCTCCGCCGGCGTGGGCCGGAGAGCGATTCCGCCGCGTCCGCCGTTATAACTCACCCTGACGTTCGTCACATTGACAACCCGATAGTTGTACACGTTGTGAACGATATTGACATTCACGTTGTTGACAGACCGGTTGTAAGTGAAGAGGCCCCGGTTCCAATAGCCTCCCTCATAACCTCTGCCAACGTAGCCGAAGCCGTAATTGATCCCGCCGTAAAAGCCGATGTGTGGCCCCCAATATCCGTGGTACCAGCGGTAACGGCCACCCACGAATCCCCAGTACGGAGGCGTCCAGAGTGAGCCGATATACGGGGCAACCACCCACACGCCGGGGGCCCAGTAATAGCCCGCCGACGCATAGGCCCAGTAGCCGGGCGTCCAGAGATAGTTATCGCCAGGGCAGGCGGGCTGGCTGTACTCAGGGAGCGGAGGAGGCGGTTGCTCCGTCTCCACTGGCGGCTCACCAGCGCTGCCGTCATCGGGGTATGAGGAAAAACCTTGCGTGTAGCCGCCTGCTGAAGCAGATTGAGCCGGGGCAGATTGATCGGGATAAGACGGCGCCGGCTGGGCCGGATAAGTGGGCGCAGCTTGTGCTGGATAAGTGGGCGCAGGAGAAGACGGTGCGGGCTGCGCGGGATAAGACGAAGCTGGCGGTTGGCCGGCGTCCTGGGGCGCTGAAGCTGTTTGTTGCGCCGGAGCGCCAGGCTGCCCAGCAACCGGGGCAAGGTTGCCTTGCGCCGGATCTGAATTCTGTTCCTGCGCTGCCGGCTGATCGGCGGCTTGATTCGTCGTTTTATTGCAACCGGCGATTCCCAGGCAGAGCGCTGCCGCAAGGACCGAGCAAGACCTAAGTCTGTCGAGGTTTTTCATCACCCCTTCCTCTCTTTTCCGCGGAGGGCAGTCGGATGGCCGACCTCACCCCTATCTTGATGTTCAGCTATCGAATGGTCAAGGGCTGCTCGCAAATATGACAGCGCGGCCGGGGCCGAAGTAACTCAAGCGTGAGATGATGGGCACCGAAGTAAGCGAAATGAGGCATCGCTACGCCAAGCTCATCGTGTTGATTTTATTGTCCGTTTTCCGCGCTATTCTCGCCGCGCAGCAGCCCCAATTGCAAGTTACACCCGCGCCATTGCCTCCTCCCATCGTGATCCGGGCCAACGTCCAGCAGGTGCTGGTGCCGGTGGTTGTCACCACACCGAAGGGCCATTATGTGACGGGACTCAAGGCGTCTGACTTTCAAGTCTTCGAGGATGGCGTTCCTCAAGACATCGTGAGCGTCATGACCACCACCGATGCGCCGGCGCTGTCCACAGCGAAGACGTCCCCCGCCGCGAGCCAAAGCTCCGCCCATACGGCTTCAAGCGCGCCGCGGCCCGATGCTCCCCTGGCGGCGCCACGCCGGACCTATCTGGTGTGCGTCGATGTCCTGCATTCGTCGTTTGCCAACTTCGGAAGAGTGCGCACCGCGCTGCAGAAGTTCTTCGGGCAGGAGCAAAGCGCCGATTCGCAGTATTCTCTGATTGCGCTCGGCCGGCAGATAAACGTGATTCAAGATTCGACGCGCGATCCCGCCGCCGTGCTTGCCGCTCTTCAAAACAAGAAGCTTCTCAAGACCATTCGGGAAAGCGAGGCGGCCGGCGTGGCCAGAGATATGCAGCAATTTAGAGAGCTGATGCGGGAGTATTGCAGTAAGTGCGCCTGCGAGAGCACCGGCACAACTACCGACTCTCCGGCCTGTTCGGGCGTCAAGTCGAGGACGCAACTACAACTCTTGAGCGCGGGCGAGCGAACGGCAAGCCTGGATCAGGATTTTCTCCGCGGCCTAATCGAGTTGGTGAAGGCGACGGCCAGCATGCCGACGTCGCGAACTATCGTCTTCATCTCCGACGGGTTCAACCGCGCTCCGGGGCGCGAACTTTACGCCATCATGGAAGGCTACGGTCCCAAAGACCGAAGCTTTCAATTCAATCCGCGCGATACGGGAGGCTTCCTGCAATCGGTTCTCAAGCTGGCGGTGCGGTACGACGTGAAGTTCTACACGCTTGACTCGCGCGGTCTGTATGCGGATGCCTCGATTGACGGCGGCAGTTTCGACGCCGGCACCGGCGGGCCGATACCGGAGAAGGTGGACCGGGGCACAATGAGCGCGGCGCATGAGAATACCGACGCCTTGGCGGAACTAGCCCAGGAGACCGGGGGAGTTTTTTTCGAGAACAATAACGACTTGTTCCGAGGCATTCATCGCGCATTTGCCGATGGGCGTGAGATCTATGTCATTGCCTATGTCCCGAAGAACAGCGCCTTCGACGGGAGTTACCGGAAGATCCGCGTTGAGGTGAAGGGCAAAAAGTATTCCATCGCCGCAAAAGCCGGATATTGGGCGCCGGATAAATGAGTGAAGAGCCGCGACCCTTCAGGGAGCCGTGAAAAACTCGTGCCAGACGTAAGTCCCCTTCAGAGCCGCAACCGTCAGGGAGCGACCGCCGGTGGTCTGTTCAACCGGTCGCTCCCTGACGGTCGCAGCTCAGTAAGGCGCTGCGTTGTTCCTGCCTTGCCCATCGCGGCCGATCCCGCCATAGACTATTAGCAGGCCATGCCGCTTGAAGAATACGCACGCAAACGCAAGTTTTCAGCCACCCCGGAGCCTGGTCCGTCCGCTCCGGCGAGCGACGCCCGTGAGCGCGCCGCGCCCCTCTTCTGCGTCCAACGTCACGATGCAACCCGCCTGCATTACGACTTTCGCCTGGAAGTGGACGGCGTTCTTGCCTCGTGGGCGGTGCCTAAGGGGCCAAGCATGGATCCAGCGAGAAAGCCGCTTGCCGTGCATGTGGAGGACCACCCGCTCGACTACGCCACATTCGAAGGCAACATCCCCGAAGGCAATTATGGCGCGGGCAGCGTTATGCTCTGGGACCTGGGCACGTACGACGTTTTGGGTGACGGCACCGCCCGGGAGCAGATCGCGCGCGGCGACTTCAAGTTCGCCCTTCACGGCCACAAGCTAAATGGCAGTTTCGCCATTGTGCGCATGAAACCGCGGCCGAATTCGCGCGGCAAACAGGAAGAGTGGCTGCTCATCAAAAAGCCCGATGAATTCGCCGTTGCCGGTTGGGATGTGGAACAATTCGCGTCCAGCGTTGCCACGCAGCGGACACAAGACAAGATCGCCGCCGGCCAGCAGGCCGCGCCGATCGAAGAACTGGAAGGCGTCGAGAAGGCCGCGCTGCCGAAGCACATCAGCCCCATGATGGCCACTCTCGGAACCGGGCCGCCTTCGGGCTCGCAATGGATCTATGAAGTGAAGCTAGATGGCGTGCGGGCGATTTGCACCATCGATGGCGGCAAGCTGAAGATTGAATCGCGCAGCGGCAACCGCTGCGAGCAGCAGTACCCCGAACTCGCCGATCTGCCCTCGCTGATCGACGCCAAGCAGGCTGTGCTGGATGGTGAAATCGTGGTGCTGGATGATAAAGGCGTCTCGCGCTTTGAGCTGATTCAGCCGCGGATCGCAACCAAAGGCAGCGGTATTGGGCCGCTCACGAAGACGAATCCCGCCCGGCTGTTCCTCTTCGATGTCCTATACCTTGATGGCTACGATCTCCGCGGCGTCGCGCTGAGCCATCGCAAGGAGCAACTGGCCCGCGTGGTGAAGGAGACCGATAAGCTGCGCGTCTCCGGCCCCTTCGAAGTGCCCGGCGACCGGATGATGGAGGCCGCGCGCCAGTTGGGGCTTGAAGGCGTGATCGCCAAGGACAGGCACTCCCACTATGAAGCGGGCCGCTCCCGCGCCTGGTGGAAGTTGAAAATTCTTCAGGAGCAGGAGTTCGTCATTGCCGGCTTCACCAAAGGCGAGCGTGAGTATTTCGGCGCGCTTGTGCTGGGGGTCTGGGAAGGCGGCGCTCTGCGGCACGCGGGGCAGGTGGGCACAGGATTCGACCAGAAGACGATGAAGGCCATTTACCAGCAGATGGAGCCCCTGGTCACTCACGACTGCCCGTTTTCGCCGAAGCCGAAGCTGCCCGCACAGATACTCAAAGGCATCACCTGGGTGAAGCCGGAGCTGGTGGCGCAAGTGAAGTTCCATGAGTGGACCAACGACGGAAACCTCCGCGCGCCGGTGTTTCTCGGACTGCGCGATGACAAGCCCGCGAAGGATGTGGTTCGCGAGCAGGCGGAGGAAACGCCGGACGCCACGCCCGACGCAGACCCCGTCGACGAAGACACGGGACGACCGAAAGCAATGAAATCGCAATCCCGTGCAAAGCCGAAGCCCGATCCATTGAAACTTGTGGGCAAGCACCGGGAGACGGTGCGCGCCGCGCTCACGCCGGAACAACTGGCCGGCAAAGAGGCCACCGTCGAAATTGACTCTCACATCCTGAAGCTCACGAACCTCGATAAAATTTACTGGCCCCGTCAGAAGTACACCAAGCGCGATTTGATCGAGTTCTACGATCGCGTGTCAGCCTGGCTGATTCCGCACCTGCAAGGACGGCCGCTCTCACTCAAGCGCTTTCCAAACGGCATCGATTCGCCCCACTTCTTTCAGAAAGACACGCCTGACTATTACCCGGCGTGGATCCCGCGCGAACCCATAGTGGAACACACCCGCGACGATCGCTCGAAAGAGAAGACGAACCACTACGTGGTGGCGAACGACCGCGCTGCGATCCTGTATCTGGCCAACCTGGGCTGCATCGATCACAACCCGTGGATGAGCCGCATTGGCTCGCTGGACCACCCGGATTGGATTCTCATCGATCTCGACCCCGTGGAGTGTCCTTATGACCAGATTGTGGAAGCGGCGCAACTGGTCCGCCGGCTCCTCGAACGCTTCCGCCTGCGCGGCTATCCCAAGACCACCGGCGGCGACGGCATGCACATTTACATTCCGCTGGAACCCGTTTACAGCTACGAACACGCGCGCAGCTTCGCCGAGGTGCTGGCGACGCTGGCGCTGGAAGAAGCCAAGGAGCTGTTCACCACGCCACGCAGCCTCAAGAAGCGGACCAAGGGCCGTGTGTACTTTGACTGGATGCAGATTGCCACCGGCAAGACGGTCTCCGCGCCCTACGTGCCCCGCGCTTATGACGGCGCGCCTGTGGCTACGCCGCTTGATTGGAAGGAGGTTAAGAAGGGCTTGGATCCGAAGGAGTTTACGATCCGCACCGCGATCGAGCGCTTTGAACGGGTGGGCGACCTCTTCGCTCCCGTGCTCGCCGGCGGGCAACGGCTTGAGGATGCCCTCGCGGCAATCGGATAAAAGGCGCGAAAAACTCGGAGCCAGACCCGTCGCGCTTTATGAGGTACCGGGCGCTGTTCCGGCGACGCAAGCCCAGTCGCCCATCTCAGCAACCCACGTGGCGGCGATGAGCGGCTCGAATGTTTTCGCTTCCGCTGTTGAGAATCCCGTGAGGATCACCGTGGCGCCGGGCTTTGCAATGCGCAGGATCTCGTCGAAGATCGCAAGCACCACTGTGCTGCTGATGTTGGCCGCCACCACGTCGAAGGCCCCGGTGGCCAGGCAATCGGCCGAGCCGGTGAAAATCGCCGGCTCCAGACCGTTCAGCGCAAAGTTTTGTAGCGCCGCGGCGGAAGCGGCCTCGTCGGTGTCAATTCCCACGGCGAATCGCGCGCCCAACAGCGTTGCGCCAATCGTGAGAATCCCCGAACCTGAGCCGATATCGGCCACGCGAGCCTTCGCGTTCACCGCATTCTCAAGCGCGATTAGCGCCAATTGTGTGCAAGGATGATCGCCCGTACCGCAAGCCAAACCGGGATTCTGGATGAGCCGGATGCGCCCGGGTGGCGTAGGCTCCTGATTCCACGGTGGCGCGACGAAGAACCGGCGGCCCACCTCGCGGGCGGGCCAGCTTTCTTGCGTCACCAGCACCCAGTCAGTGACGTCCTCCTGCTTCCAGTGCGGCGAGTAGGCCGCGAATTGAACCAGCAGCGACTCGCGCGCTTCATTCGTCTCAAAACAGGCGATGAGTTGCGTGCCGAAAAGGCCGTCGATCTCCCGAATACCGATGGTGCCCCTTTCCCATAACTCCGCGGAAATCAATTCCGACGAACCAGCCGGGCAGGTCAGATCGAGCGAATACATTCCGTCTTGCTGTGACTGTTTGTCTCCATGTTGCTTTTACGCGGCGGCTGCCTGGGCGCTCGCCGCGTCCAGCGTCCGCAACGATTCACCGTCCAGCGTGAGACTCGTCGCTTCAATCAACTCCTGCAATTGCGCAGCATTCGTGGCGCTGGCAATAGGAGCGGTGATACCCGGCTGCGCCAGCAGCCACGCCAGCGCAACCTTTGTGGGCGTCGCTTCGTAGCGCTGGGCCACATCGTCCAGCGCCCGCAAAATTCTCATACCGCGATCGTTGAGATACTTCTTCACCGTGCCGGCGCGCGCCCGTCCAGTCAGGTCCTGCTCCGAACGATACTTGCCCGTCAGGAAGCCCGCGGCAAGTGAGTAGTACGGAACAACACCGAGGCCGTAAATGCCCACCACCGGCGCCAGATCGGCCTCGTACTCAGCGCGCTCAATCAGGTTGTAATGCGGCTGCAGACTGACATAGGCGGGCAAGCCGCCTTTGAGGCTCGCCTCCAGCGCGGTGCGCAGCCGTTCGCCCCGATAATTCGAGGCCCCGATCGCCCTGACTTTCCCCTCGCGCACCAACTGCGCATAAGCGCCAAGAGTCTCTTCAAGCGGAACGGCCGCATCATCCTGGTGCGACTGATAGAGGTCAATGACGTCGGTCTGCAGCCGCTTCAGCGACGCCTCAGCCGAGCGAAGAATGTGGTCTTTCGAAAGTCCCTTGCCGGCGGGACCCATATCCAGGCCCACCTTGGTGGCAATTATCACGTTCTGGCGCTTACCGCTCTTCGCGAACCAGTTCCCGATGACGGATTCCGATTCCCCACCCTGGTGTCCGGGCGCCCAACGCGAATAGACGTCAGCCGTATCCACAAAATTCATTCCGGCATCCACATAGGCGTCGAGAATGGCGTGCGAAGCGGATTCATCGGCGGTCCATCCGAAGACGTTGCCGCCAAGCATTAACGGGGAGACCTGAAGATTCGATTTCCCGAGTGGTCGAAGACTCATGGCGCTTGTGATTTTACTCCCATGCCATCGATGTGCGCCGAGACCAACTCCAGCCGCCGCTTGGGCGTCTCGCCATCCACATCCTCTTTCTCAAAGGCAGCGAGCACGTCCAAGCCATCCACCACTCGCCCAAAGGCTGCAAAGTTCCCGTCCAGATGAGGCGCATCGCCCAGCACCAGGAAGAATGAGGTGTTGGCCGAATTGGGATCTTCACTATGCGCCATCGAGATGATTCCGCGCGTGTGCTTCACATCCGGCCGAAACTCCGCCTTCAAGTCATGGACCCAGCGGTCGGCCGGATGGTCCGTTCCGGACGCGCGGCCCGCGGCCATGCCGCCCTGCACCACAAAGCCTTTCACGATCCGATGAAACGCCGTTCCGTCGTACCACCCGCTTGAAACCAGTTTGAGGAAATTGCGGACGGTCTCCGGCGCCCAATCCGGCTCCATCTTTACCTTCAATGTCCCGAGCGTCGTCTCCAGCGTCACGGTCTTGCGGAGTTCGTCCAAGGTTGCGTTCTTGAACGGCTCCTGCCGCTTCGGTTCCAGCGTAATCGCGAGAATCCGCACCGGCTTCGAAAGCAGTCCTGAGCTATCGGCCGCCCCTTGCGAAATCTTCTCCACCACTCCCATTCCTTCTGTCACGCGGCCAAAAGCCGAGTACTGCCCATCAAGCGCGGGCTGTGGCGAGACACAAACAAAGAATTGAGCGCCATCGCTGTTCGGCTGATTGGGAATGCGAACGGTCGAGACCACGCCGCGCTCATGTTTCATGTCGCTGAATTCGCTTGGCAGCAAGTTCAGCCCGCCGGTGCCCCATCGAGCGCGCGGGGTGGCCGGATCTTTCAAGCCGGGATCGCCGCCCTGGATAATCGCATTCGCGATCGCCCGATGAAACGCCCCGCCGTCATAGTAATGCTTGCTCGCCAGCGCGATAAATTGCGCGACGTGTTTCGGCGCTTTGTCCGGCGCGAACTCGAAGCGAAAAACGCCGGCGTCGGTAGAGACCACGGCTTCGAGGTCAGCCGGATTCTGAGCGAACGCGCCCCCGCCGGCAAGGCAGCAAAAGAACGCGAAAAGAACAGTTCTGAGCATTCTACTCATTAGGATGGCTCAATAGGTGTCTATAGGTGGCTCAGGTCATAGGGTGGCACAACGCGCCTTCGCCGCAAACTGAGCAGCTATCTCCCTGCAACATGCAACATGGGGTCTGTCCCTTTTCCCGAGAAATCATTGTGGGGAAAGGGGTTACCATTTTCCACAAGCCGCCGGGAACTGCTTCAGAACTGCGAATTAAGGCCAGGTAATCGCAAAAATAGAGACCGCACCATTTCCGCCTCAAAAGGGTCTGTCCCTATTCCTGAGAAACCGTTGAGGTAAAAGGGACTTAGTCTCCTCTGAGAGCGGTTTAGAGCCCATCGACGACGTGAGATGTTCGCTTTCGCAGGCGAGCTGTGCGCGACCGTGGAAGAGTCACCTCGAGCGGCGATCAGGCCTTCGCCGCAAAGTGAGCGCTGTCTCCCGCAAAAAAGGCGCAAAAAGGGACTCCCTACCATTTGTCAAGCTAATTCGGAGGGGAAACGGGGGCTTTGCCCCTGCGACCCCAGAATTTAACGCATCTGGGCAGACTGGTACCGCCACAGGGCGGCGGGTGGCCGCCCTGCGAGTCCGCACTCGCG
>CAJCIT010000193.1 GCA_903970405.1 Acidobacteriaceae bacterium
GTGTCGGCAACGCGGCCGATCTGGCGCTCCGCATGGAGGAGTGCGCAACCAAGCCAGAGATTTGGGAGGAGCTTTGCTCGAGGATTTCGCCGCCGGCGACCATCGAGCAGACGGTGGACCGGCTCCTCGGGATCTATTGCACAAACGGGGCCGCCACCGGATCTGGAGAGGCCGTTAACAGATTGACCGTCTGAGACTTAGGTGGCGGGGTGCGGCGGGCGCCGTTCTGCAGCGTTTGGTTTTTTCCATAATTCCGTCGAGAAGTCGGCGGAAGATTCTGTTATTCAATAGTACTTGCCATCTTGCAAATTGGGGCCTAATGGGCTACCATCTCTTCCAACCCTTACAATCTCTCGATAGTAGGGCACTAAGTTGACGGGTCCGTCGCGGCCTTTTTCACGGGCGGGCGGTCCGTTTGAATTAGGGTACGACGCTCCGGGGATAGGCAGTTCTGGCCACGCGGCGCAAGAGTTTGCGGAGGAAATATGGCCAGTACGACGATAGGCGGCGGATCAGGTCCTTCCCATCCGAATTTGAGCCCGAAGGAATATCTGGCTGCGCAGAGCGCCTTAACAAAGCTTAAACTTTCGGGAAGCGGAATCGGTTCCCATCTGACAGGCACAACGCAGAGTGCGACGGTTTCCACCGTTACGCCTGTGACTCGGACGTCTTTGGTTCAAGGCCAGGGCAGCGATACGTTTATCGGCGGAGTGCGGAGCGCCTCGGCCGCAACGGTATCGAGCATCGGCAACGACACTGTGATGAGCGGGTCAACGGCGGGGATTGCGGGCCATAGCCCGGAATCCCAGGGTAGCCGCGGCGTGCAGCAGTTCACACTGAGCAGCGACACCATCAACGTGGCGGGCACCACTGCAGCCAGCCTCAAGTCTGAATCGCAAGAACCCAAGACTGCGCATACAGTAACGCTCTCCGACAAGACCACCATTAACATCGCTGGACTGTCGCAGCACGATATCACGAAGCTCCATCACTAAGTAGTTGTGAGAGACGCGGTGGGGAGATGCGCACCCAAGGCAGGCCTTCCGGGCCGCGACCGTCAGGGAGCGACCGCTGTTCGGAGAATTCGGCAGTGTACTCTCAGCCTGAGCTGCCGGTTTCGGCGCACGCAAAACAAACCAAGCTGGAAGTACTTTTCGGTCACATCTCCTGGGCTGTCGAGAAGGGCGATTGGGAGGCCGCTTTGCGGTCAGCTTCGTTCGCCTGCCGCATCGCGCCAGCGAATCAGATGTGCCTGCTGATCTACGCCCAATTGCTGGTTCGGCACGGCGCGGCGCGGGAGGCTGCGGCGCGTTTGCGCGGGCGCGATGAGCCGGAGGCAATGGTGGCTCGCGGCGAAGCGCTCTGCGCGGAGAACCAATTTGGCGAGGCCGCCGCCTGCTGCGAAGCGGCCCTAAAAAGATTTGCAGTGGATTCGGTAGAGAACTTGCAAAAGCTTGCCTCCCAATTATGCCGTGCGCCGGGAACGTTCACGGGATGGATCGGGATCGACAGCGCGCTTCGTTTAGTGGGTGAGGTACGGGCCGGAAAGCAGGTTGAGATCCAATGCAATGGCAGGTCTTTTTGTCCCGCCATCCTCGCACCAGACCGGTACGGACTCTCTTCCTTCACTTTTCAGTTTCCAGAGCGGCTTGAGGGCCGGGTCTCAGCCCGCACGCCGGACTCGCCCTTAATAGGTTCAGGCTTGGCTTGGCCTCCTGACTTTCGCGCCACCGGATGGGTGGCATTGGAAGGTAGAACGCTCACCGGCAAGGCGGCGATCGGTTGGGCGCCGTCGCTCCCCATTCAAGTCTCGGTGCGCAGGGGCGGTGAATGCCCGAGTGCGCCATTGCTGTTGGCGCCGAGCGGCGCCGCCGGTTCGCCGTTCACCGTCCGGCTGGACAGCGCGGAGTTGGATGGTTCTCCGGTTGACGTTTCGATTCTTCTGCCTGATGGAAGTCACTTGCCGTTGACTGGCAGTCCACTGGTCCTCAAACCGAATTCGGTTACCCCAGTCAGCACACGGCCGGCGCGCATCGCTAAGACGGCTCGGGCGGCGGATCCGGGGATCGTCGATGTTGTCATTCCGGTGTATGCCGGAAGAGAGGAGACTCTCGCTTGCCTCGAGCGGGTACTGGCCACGACTAGCCGGAATCAAGCTGAGGTGGTGGTTATCGACGATGCGAGCCCCGACGAAGAGTTGCGTGGCGCGCTAACGCGGATCGCCCAGACCGGACGAATCACCCTGCTTACGAACGAATCGAATTTGGGATTCCCAGGGACGGCAAATCGGGGAATGAGGCTTCACCCCGGCCGTGACGTGGTTCTGCTGAACTCCGATGCGGAGGTGTTCGGCGATTGGCTTGAGCGTTTGAGATTCGCCGCCTATCGTGCCGATGACATTGGAACGGTTACGCCGCTAGGTGAATCGGCCTCGATCGTAAGTTATCCGCTCAGCAGCCAAAACGGGCGCCGGCCAATGGACGCCGAAGAGATTGACGGGTTTGCGCGCGTTGCCAATGCCCGCAAGGCGATTGACCTTCCGGTGGGCGTGGGCTTTTGCTTGTATATCAAGCGGGAGTGCCTCGCCGAAGTGGGTGCGTTCGACGATCGCACCTTCGCCAAAGGTTATGGCGAAGAGAACGATTTTTGCCTCCGAGCCCGCCGCGAGGGATGGCGCCACGTGGCGGCGGCCGACCTGTTTGTGGCGCATCGGGGCGGCCGCTCCTATGGCCCGGCGAAAGACATCCTGATGGAACGGAACCGCCGCGTCCTGAACGCCCTTCATACCGGCTATGAGGCGCTCATCGACGACTTTACGGCGGCGGATCCGTTGCTTGAGGCAAGGCGGGCTATCGATATCCGGCGTCTCTTCAAGCAGGCGAAGGATCCGGTCCTGCTGGTGACGCTGGCTCTTCCGGGAGGCGTGCGGCGCCATGTCGACGTCCGGCAATCCCTGCTGCGTGCGGAGGGGCACACTGTTCTCATTCTTCAGCCGCCCAAGGAAAGCGATGAGGAGGGATGGGCGGTTCTGAATGTTCCCGGCTCCGGTCTTGAGAATCTGAAATACAAACTCCCCGAAGAGGCGGAGAGCCTGCGGGATCTGCTTTCCAGCCTGAGGCTCACTAGCATTGAGCTCCATCATTTCGCCGGATTGCCGCCGGAGGCGCTCGAGTTAGTAACTGGCTTAGGCGTGCCCTATGTCACTTATGTGCACGACTATTCATGGATCTGTCCGCGCGTCAACTTAGTGGGCGGAAGCGGAGTGTATTGCGGTGAGCCGCCCATCGAAGATTGCGAAGCATGCATTCAGCAGCACGGCAGCGCCCTGGAGAAGTCTCTGACTGTCCGGGCGCTCCGCGAACGGAGCGCCCGGATTCTGAAGCAAGCGGAGACCGTGATTGTGCCCACGAACGATGTGCGCACAAGGCTCACCCGATATTTCCCCGCCCTGCAGCCTCAAGTCACGCCCTGGGAGGGGCGGATTGAGCCAATGCCTCGGGAGGCGCGACCAGCGGGCGGGCGCGTTCGCGTCGCCGTGATCGGCGCCATCAGCGTGCAGAAAGGTCACCAGCTTCTTTTGGATTGCGCCAGAGACGCCGCTGAACGGGACCTGGCGCTGGATTTCTTCCTGATCGGCTATTCGTCCGGCGACGAAGCCCTGTTAGCCACCGGACGTGTTTTCATCACGGGACCCTATGCTCAAAACGAAGTGGACGCCCTGCTGGAACGGGAGGCTTGTCACGTTGCCTTTTTCCCTTCGGTCTCTCCAGAGACCTGGTGTTATGCGCTCAGCCACGCGATGGCGCAGGGACTTCCGGTCATGGCGTTCGATTTCGGCGCCATTGCCGAGCGGGTGAGGACTTATGGCGCGGCGGAGGTTCTGCCCCTATCGACGACGGCAGCCGGCATTAACGATTCCCTGCTGAGGCTCGCGCGAAGAACTAGTACCTTAGACAAAGATGAGGAGCTTTCCATGAATGAAGTCCCCGCCCCGACTGAGGCGGCCGGAACGGGCGTCCAGGCGCTTTCCGCGGACCCGGAAGCGACGGCAAGGGTGCTGACACTGCCGGGAGGCGTCTACTCGTTCACCGTTCAGGGCGGCGCCTCCGCATATTCGAGCGAAGAACTGACGCTGCCGGCCTTGCAGGTGGGTCTGGCGCCGATGAGATCGAAAGGGACAGTGGAGTTTCTGGCGGCCGCCGGCACGCTGGACCGGTGGCTGGCCAGAGCCAGCGATCGTCTTCTGGTCAGGATCAGCGGAGAAAGCGCGTCTCTTCTGCTGACATCGCTGCGAACGGCTTCGAGTTCCGTTCTCTCGATCAATATCCGGCGGCTGGGCGAGGAGTCCCGGACGGCGCTCGAGCCGGGTGCTGGCGCCGAAACGCAGCATTCTTTTTCGGCGAGGATACTGGCCCACATCAGAGACTTTGGCGACGTTCAATTCACAGACAGTTGGGTGGGCTTTATCGGCCAACAAGTCTGGATTGAAGCCTTCGCCGTGCAGTCAGTGGGCCCGCTGGCTGGCGATTCGGTGGAATATCGCGG
>CAJCIT010000194.1 GCA_903970405.1 Acidobacteriaceae bacterium
CGAGATCGTCTGGATCAACTTCACGCCGCAGACTGGTCATGAACAGGCCGGGCACCGCCCGGCGCTCGTTCTCAGTCCGGCGGCATATAACGGCAAGACGAGCCTGATGATCTGCTGTCCGCTGACGACGCAGATCAAGAATTATCCTTTTGAGGTTTTCATCGGCGGCGCGCCGCCGAATGCCGTCTTGGCTGATCAGGTGAAGAGCATTGACTGGCGCAGCCGGGATGCCAAGCCGAAGGGCCGTGTGTCGCCGGAACAACTGGCCGAAGTGCGGGCGAAGATACACGCGCTCATTGGATAGGCCGCCCTGCCCCCGTCCGGCTAGCCAATTTGGCAAGTTTGGGGCAACCGAGCTCCCTTAATCAGAAATCACCGCGCTTCCAGTCGTCATCCCAGGTATCAAGCACCATCTGTCCGACGAGGCTATCCGACTTTGATCCGTGGCGCATCGTCTCCTCACGGTGGACCGCAAGAGAAAGATAGATGAGCGCGGCGCGGGAAAGCTGCAGGACCCGGAGAGTCTTAGCTTGGAAATCCGCGCGCGATAGCGCGTATCCCAGTTCATTCGCTGAAGAGCGCGAGGCGGCAGAAGGTGCCCATTCGAGGTGAAGATGGAGATACTTGTGCTCCAAGTGGTTGCGTATAGTGTTCAGGTCAGCAGCATCGGGCTCCATGCAGCTGAGGAAGTGTGCATCGAAGAGGTCCTTGGACAGCCAGAATAGACCGCGCAACGGCCGATTCTTGTAATCGACGAATCGGTTGCGCAAAGTCTTGGGTTTCGGGTCGCTTCGCTTTTGTGGATTGTGCCAGAGGCTCCGGAAGGATACCTGAGTCGGTTCGATGCCGAGCTCAAGGTAATCGTTCAGGAAAAATCCAATCTTGTCGAACAATGAATATGCAAGCCGGAATGCCGTCCGCGTCTTTTCAACGGCAAGGGAGTAAGCCGGATAGTCATGCGTGTTGTACAAGCGCACATCGCGGTCGGAATAGTGCACGCCTTCGGCGTGGATGCCGTCGTAGTAGAGATAGCGGGCAGAAACGAATTCCTGCTTCATCTGGTTAAAGAAACCGATGATGGGCGGGACGCCTCGCTGCCTCACTGACCGGGTGATGGAAGGCAATGTCAGCACATCGTGAGCTGCAACCGCCATCGGACCGAGATCGTTCAATGGATTAATGAACAGCCGGTTGTGAAGGCACCAAGTGCGGTAGCGTTTCTCAGCGGCACCTCTGCCAAGACTGTGGCGATTAAGGTTAATGCTGCTGCGGAACTTTGCGACTGGCATCTGTGTGGCGATCTGGTCTTCTTGCTCCTTAAAGAAGGCCTTTGCGGGTGAGTAATCGCCCTCGTAGAAAGCGCTCTTTGCCCTGGCCGATCGCAAGGCGTCATGGGCAGCAACAAGCATTACGTGGGCATGGCCGTGATCGTAAAACCCCCTAGCGTAACTGCTAAGGCCATATCCTCGATTTCCCCGTGCCATGCCAAATTTGGGATTGAGTCTCAATGCGCGGTCCCACAGCTCGATGGCCTCGATGAATCGCCCGACGTTACTGAAGCTATTCGCAAGATTGGTGAAAATCTGGCATTGGTGCATCGGGTGAAGCTTTTCGAAGCCCTTATGCTTCAATGCGCGACGCAATTCGAGGATTTGTGTTAGCGGCGGAATAAAAGGTTGCCAGAACCGGCGGGATAAGCCAAGCCAGTGGTAACGATTTCGTTGTGCAGACACACGAGTGCGTCGACCGGCCTGGCGACAGGCGGACAGCCAGTAATCGAGTTTGTTCCCTGCAGGCCCGGTTTACAATCGCTCAATCCTTGCTTCGCAGGCTGAGCAGGAGCCCATTGGCGAGGAGGCGGTAAGAACTTTACAGCAGATTCTAAAGCGCCGGGCCAAGCGAGACTAACGCATAGAAGACCCTCCCGCGCCGTCGGCAGGAACGTGAGCATTGGAAGGCAGCAAGTGTTTGGTGTCCGGCTTGACGGACTCAACGGCGAGATAGAGTTTGTCGGCGCTGTTGACTTTCCCAGACACGCAGTAATATTGGCCTGACGTGATGATTTGGGATTTGCTGAAGTCGTAGAGCCTGTAAACTCGTCGCGTCGAGTCATCTCTCATGACGAACACAACACAAGAACGGCCTTCCGTCCGCGAGAGCAGTAGCAGATGATTGGCGCTGAAGTTGAACATGGAGGGAAAGAACCAGAGAGCGGGAGTCGAGTGACTCCCGCGCCCGTTGGCAGCGCCGTTGAGGGGTTACCCGGCGGACTCCTCCGATCCGGGATATCACCACAGCGCGGCGCTTGACCGTGGCCGGCGTGAGGAAACTACTCGGCCGGCGGATTCGGATTTTTGTTGGCTTTGCGCAAACTGTCACCGCCCAGCAAAAAGATCTCGGAGTTCTCAACTAAGCGATCCGCAATGGCGGTGGCGATAGTGGTGTTGTAGAGGATGTTGCCCCACTCGGAAAACGCCGTGTTCGTTGTAATGATCGTAGAACGCTTGTGACTGTGGCGCGTGGAGATGACTTGATAGAAGAGATTGGACGTTTGCTGATCGAGGGCGAGATAGCCTAATTCGTCACAAA
>CAJCIT010000195.1 GCA_903970405.1 Acidobacteriaceae bacterium
TGACGCGGTCCTTCCTAAGAAACGTCATTTCCACTAAACGCGGGATTTCAATGTCGTTGCGTTTCAGCGGACCGGAAATTGCGCCATTGTTGGGGTGAATATGCACGATTTCAAAGTCATTCATGAGTTTTTCAAGGCAAACCTGGAGGAACCGTAAAGAATACTGGTTGAACGCATTGTGAAGGTCGTGAAACTCGACGATGATAATTCGAAACTTCTTAAATACGTCGGGAGGCGTCGCTTGAATAACGTCGTATTCGCTTCCCTCGATGTCCATTTGGAGCAGCAGATCCCCCGTATAATCAGGCAGGGACGTTCCGACCCAATGCTGAAGGGTCATGAACATATCGTTATTGACGGCGCCAAGATACTTTTTCTCGAACGAAAACATTTCGGACTCAATCGCCGGACCATCCACCGAGTAATCAGCCAGAAATGAGCGTATTCCGCGAGCCGCCAAGTCGTTTTCGAACTTCGAGGTCCTGTCGACCCCCGGAGAAAAGCAGTAGTCGATGCCGTCTAGATCGTCAGGGATCAGATAGCCGCCGTCTCCAGTCCCGCCAATTCTTATCAGTGTCTTGTCAGTCTCATAGGGAATCAGGCTGCTCAGAAAATTCCGAACGTCGCTATCGCGTGAGGTCCTGGAAACAAACATTCCTCCGCGAAGCAGGACATTTCTTACTTTTGTCAGTATGGTTCGTGTTTGGCGATCGAAGAGCATGTATTCCTGGCCGCGGCTTGTCGCCGGAGCGCCACTCGTGCTTGGCGGCGTAGCGGTCGACTGGGTGCGTTCCTTGGCGGGGCTGTTATTCGAAGTCCTCTCCGGGAATGCCGATTACTCAGACATCGGAGGATGGCAGCACTCTACTCCCGAGGCGTGAGGTGACTGCTCACGAAGCGAATTTCAAGGCCGAATATCCGGATTTTGCGCTCGTAGAGCATGTTCATGGAAACAATGAAACCCAGAAAAATGAGGGCCAACTTGGCGAGGAGCTCCAGGATGCTGAACCTGTGGCCCGGAATGAAAATCTGGCTTACCTCCACAAGAGTGGCAGAAACCGCCGCGAAGCCCAGGCCTCTGTTCATTGAGTCGAAACGCCAGAGAGCCAAAGGCGTTACGGATCCTAAGAGCAGAAACAGGATGCCTTTAGAGCACTTGTAGGCATAGAACTCGGGAGGCGCGAGATTGGGAAGCGGCACCACCTCGGAAGCGATTGTGACGGCGACGATCACCAGGAGCAGGATCCGCAGGCGCCAGCTGAAAACCGGAAGGACGACTTGACGGAAATGAGAGGCAGCGGTACCCATGGCAGCTAGTGGATTCCTCACGGCAACAGACGAAGGCCTCGCCGAGCCGCCGGCTCAATACGCGCCCTTCGCCGTTAGTACAACGGTAACAGTTCTCGACAGGATATAGATGTCCAACCAAACAGACCAATTCTGAATGGTGTATGCATCCATACGGACCCGCTCTTTAAAGGGTAAGTGGTTGCGTCCCGAGATCTGCCAAAGTCCGGTGATTCCTGGGCGCACCCGCTGATAAAGCGTAAAGGCGGGTCCGTACATCTCAATTTGCTGTTCAAGGATCGGACGGGGGCCTACGACGCTCATTTCACCGATGAACACATTCCAGAGTTGGGGCAACTCGTCGATGCTGGTTTTGCGAATGATTTTACCGATTCGCGTGATGCGGGGATCGCGCTTCAGCTTCTGGGTCGAGTTCCAATGGTCGCGCTCTTCGGGATGGCTCTCAAGGTACTGGCGCAAGGCCTCATTGTTATCCACCACCATGCTGCGCAGCTTCCAAGCTTTGAATTTTTGACCGTTGTGACCGATCCTTTCGTTCCCATAGAATGCGGGGCCGCGGGTCTCGAGCTTGACCAGCAGTGCCGAGAGCAGGACGATGGGGACGACAACCGGGGCCACGGCCAAGGTCAAGAGCAGATCGAGAGCTCTTTTGGCGAACTTCGCCGACGGCCGCAACAGATTTTGGGCCACCTCGAGCCCGATAACTCCCCCTATCTCGCGGACGCTCACTTCGAGGCACGCCATGCCGATCAAGTCGGGAACTACCATCACATGCCGGAAGCAATGGCCGTAGGAATCCATCATGTGGAGCAGTTCTTTTCGCGACAGGCCCGGCATGCAGATGATGCAGTACGGGATGCGATGCTCGCGAGCGATCTTAAGACAGCTCTTGATCGGCCCGACCCGCAGTTCCGATTCGAAGCCCTGATACTGCTGGGGATTGTCGTCAAGCAGGGCAACCGGCTTTAGTCCGACGCCTGGGTTCCGCTTGAGTGTCTCTAAGAGTAGCTTGCCCGTCTTTCCGGCCCCCAGGACCACAACCGGGCTCCCCCACCAGGAGAGGCTCGCGCAGAGGGCTCGAACGGCCGCCCTCGTAAGAGGGACAAGAATCAGGCACCACAGCCAGGCGAAAATAAACGTCAGGCGCGAATGCTTCATGTCCAGAGATAGGAAGGTGGAAGCGGCAAGCGACAAAAATCCGAGGCTGCAGGCAAGCCAGCAGCGGCGCAACTCCTGCACCGGATTTTCCGTCACGCCCGGATAGAGACCGGACATTACGAAGCACGAAGCGACGAAGACGACGATCCCGATGAGCAGAGGCGGTCCCGGAATGCCGGCGCGGTTCCCGACGGTCGCGTCGCGGAGCAGTCCCGCAACGAGGATAGCCGCGAAGATTGCAAGAATATCAGCGCCAAAAAGCGTTAGAACAGTGCCCGCCGGGCGCGCGGGGGGCGCTTGCCGTTGAGCGGCCGTTGCCGGCAGACTTACAAGTTCGTTAATGACACGGGTGTCCATCTTGGGTGGCCTCACTGAATGGCAAAAACAGGCTTCTACATGCCCGCCGCGATTGGCGTTTGGACGGCGGCAGGACGATCGGACTCGATTGGGAAGTTGGAGGACGATACACCCGCCTTCGTCAGAATGCTAAGAAAGCGGTCCGCGACAGCGGAAAGGTTGAACGTGCGCTCGGCATAACGCCGGGCGTTGCGCCCCATTTCAAGGCAACGGGGCTGGTCGGCTAGAAGATCCAAGACCGCCCCGCTGAAGCGTTCGCGATCCCCGGGCGGCACCGCGATCCCGGACCGGGCATTGCTGAGCATAGCGGCGGCGGGGTTCCGGGGATCGATGCTGAGGACGGTAGGGCGCCCGGCGCAGTGATAGGAGAGGACCTTGGAAGGTACGCAAAACGAACCGGCCGAAGGGCCAAGCGGAGCGATGAGAATTGCCGCTGCTCCGAGGACCTTCGAAACTTCAGAGAAGGGCTGAAACGGCAGCACAATCAAGTTAGAAAGGTTGTGAGAAGCGGCTTCCGCCGCGATCCGATCGGCCGCGCCGCCGCTGCTGACCAGGACCACGCGCGCATCCGCATGCCTGCGAAGAGCCCGGGCCAAGTGAAGAAATGCCGTCCAATCGTGTTTAAAGCCCAAGGTGCCTGAATAAATCACGTTCCTGGTCGTACTCAGACCGTGTTTTTCCGCCCATTCATTGGTGGGACTCTCCAAGGGGACATCTTCGATATTGGCCCAATTCTCAAGCAGTTCATACTTTCGTTGGGCGCGTACACTTTCGGGCAGCGCGCTGGCGTGGCCGGGAGCAATGGTGATGACAAAGCGGCTTCGTTCGAGCAACTGCATCTCATATTGCTCCGCGAGTCTTCCGAGACTTTGCCCGAGCAACGGCAGTTTGCTCTTGAACAATTCACCGATCGCCCGGCCCTGCAGGTCTTGAAGCCAATAAATGAAGGGAATACCGCGAGAAAGTGCGAAGCGCTGTAACCGGGGGACCACCGAGAGTGGCGCGCAAGAGATGAGAAGCGCCGATGGCTGGATCTCTTTGAGCTCCAGAATGCACTTTGTGGCCCATTCCAGTTCTCCCTGAATACGGGATTTTAGACTCACCTT
>CAJCIT010000196.1 GCA_903970405.1 Acidobacteriaceae bacterium
CTTCCGTCGATGCGCACGAGTGGAATATAGCCCGCTCGGAGCGGCGCGGTGCGCCGCTTGCCGGGAAACCGGAAAGGTGTGGACCGGCCCGAATGACTTAGTCATCATGGGTGGCGATTGCGAGGCGCCGCGCGCTGGAATGGAACGCGGTGGTCTGGGGACAGGCTGCTCTGGCCACACGGCGCGTCAGGAGCGGTAAACAAAAACTGGACGCGGCCCGCGCCTAGGCCAGAGTTGCCAGTCCCCCTTCCGTCGATGTGCGCGAGTGGAATATAGCCCGCTCGGAGCGGCGCGGTGCGCCGCTTGCTGGAAACCTGAAAGGTGTGGACCGGCGCCGGTGGCGGTTGCGTCGAGTGCGAGGCGCCACGCGCAAGAATGGAACGCGGTCGACTGGGGACAGGCTGCTCTGGCCGCACGGCGCGTCAGGAGAGGTAAACAAAACTGGATGTGGCCCGCGCCTGGGCCAGAGTTGCCAGTCCCCCTTCCGTCGATGCGCGCGAGTGGAATATAGCCCGCTCGGAGCGGCGCGGTGCGCCGCTTGCCGGCAACCGGAAAGGTGTGGACCCGGTCGACTGGGGACAGGCTGCTCTGGCCGCACGGCGCGTCAGGAGAGGTAAACAAGACTGGATGTGGCCCGCGCCTAGGCCAGAGTAGCCAGTCCCCCTTCCGTCAATGCGCGCGAGTGGAATATAGCCCGCTCGGAGCGGCGCGGTGCGCCGCTTGCCGGCAACCGGAAGGGTGTGGACCGGCACGGTCGCGAAGTCGCTCGACCACATGCGGCGACTGGGCATTTTGCGCGAGATAACCGGGCGCGAGCGCCATCGGCTGTTTGTCTACGAGCCGTACTTGGCGATTCTGAACGAAGGAACGGAACCGATTGGATGAGTGCTCAGAATTAATGCACTGCCATTGGAGTTTGCAACTGCGCCGACTTCGGTTTCCACTCCGCCGCGGACGACTCCACCTTAGCGATCTCTTCAGGCGGTAACCGCGCCGCCACTTCCGAGCGCTGTTTAACAGCGTCCTTATCGTGCTGTTTCGATGCCAGCGTCAGCCAAAAATAGGCTTTGGCGTCGTCCTTGTCTACGCCTTTACCCGCCGCATAGCAGGAACCCAACCGAGACTGTGCCTGGACTTGACCCTGCATTGCCGCGCGGACATACCATTTCACGGCTTCGAGGTAATCGCGGGGGACTCCCGTGCCACGCTCGGCGAGAAGGCCGAGATGGTATTGCGCCTCAGGCAGGCCCTGATCGGCCGCCAACTTGTACCAATGGACTGCGCGCTCCAAATCCTTCTGAACGCCGTGCCCCTCCTCGTACAGCGCCGCCAGGGAAGCTTCCGCCTCTGACTCGCCGTGCTCGGCAGCCAGAGTGAACCACACTTGGGCCTCGGTGTAATTCTGCGTCACGCCAACTCCCTTTTCACGCATGAGCCCGACCTGGAACTGAGCGTCCGCCTGCCCCTGCTCGGCGGCGAGACGAAACCACCGAAATGCTTCGACGGGATCCTTGGCCACTCCCAGGCCCCTCAGGTACAGGATTCCAAGGTTGTATTGGGCTTGCGCCTGACCTTCGCTTGCGGCCGCCTTCCACTCACGAAAAGCGGTCCGATAGTCCTTCTCGTGAAAGGCCCGAAGACCGCCGGCGGTATCCCCAAGCGCTGCAGGGACACTCCACAACACGACCGCTCCTATCCACAGCAATACTCTGCCCTCGCGACGCGACATTTTCCCTCCTGGCAAACGCCGATTGCATCAACGATACACCCAAAAGGCTGGTTTTTCTGAGGAAAATGAGCGGTACCTTTACGAGAAACCATCTGAGAACGGCGGAAGGCGCGGGTGCGTCTGTTTGGCTCCAGGATGTTTTCCCCGGAAGCGCAAGCGTTTAGCCGCGGGTTACGGCAGCGCGAAAGCCACCACGGCGTCAGAAAGGGGAAGGCCGCCGGGGGCGCCCTCGTGGCCGCCCGCGCTGATCACCAGGTACTGCTTGCCGTCCGGCCCTTGAAAGGTCATTGGAGTTGCGCGGGCACTCGTCGGCAACTTCCCCTTCCACACCTCTTTGCCCGTCGCAGTCTCATAGGCGTGGATGTATGGCTCAAGGGTCCCGGCAATGAACGTGATGCCTGACGCGGTGGTAATGGGCCCGCCGAGCGAAAGGCTTCCCCATTCTTTGGCTTGCGGCAATACCTCCGTCCCCGCCAGCTGACCCAGCGGAACCTGCCAGGCGACAAGTCCGGTGGATGCGTGAATCGCGGTCAACGTGCCCCACGGCGGAGGCCCGCAGGGCATGTGATACTGCGGCGAGAGCAGGAAGCGCCGCGCCATTCCGAAGGGCGTTCCACGCTGCGGCGCGAACTCCCAACTGCCATGCAGATCGCGATTCTTCGAGCGTTCGGCGTCGAAGCTCTCCCGCGGAATCAGCTTAATCTGCGCGACGAAATTGTCACTGGGCAAAACCAGCAGGCCGCTGTCGGGATCGAAGGCGGCGCCGCTCCAATTCATGCCGCCGATATTACCTGGCACGGCCAGCGTCCCCTGCAGCGAAGGGGGTGTGAAAATGCCCTCATTGCGCATGCCGGCGATTTCCGCCTGGCACCATTTCCGCTCTGACTCGGTCAACCCCCACGCTTCCTCGGCCCGCAGGGTCTGGCGGGCCAGCGGTTTAGGCAGCACGGGGAATGGCTGCGTGGGCGATGCCACTTCACCGGGAACGTCGCTCTTCGGAACGGGCCGCTCCTCCATGCCGAAGAGGGGCGCGCCGGTTTCACGATTCAAGATGAACAGGCGCCCGGTCTTTGAGCCAACCGCCAGCGCGGGAATCACTGTGCCGCCGCGATGCATATCGAAGAGCAGCGGCGGCGAGGCCACATCGTAATCCCACAAGTCATGGTGAACGGTCTGAAAGTGCCAGACCACCGCGCCCGTGGCGGCATTCAACGCCACAATGGAGTTGGCATACCGGTTGTCCCCCAGCCGCTCTCCGCCGAAGTAGTCAGGACTGGCGCTGCCTGTGGGCACGAAGACGAGTTGGCGTTTTGGATCCACGGCGATGATGGACCACGCGTTCCCGGCGCCAGTTTTCTTCGCTCCATCGCCCTTCCAGGTGGAGGCTGCCGGATCTCTTGGATCCTGGGGAATCGGATCCCAAGTCCATTTCAAGCGGCCTGTCTTCGCTTCGAAGGCGCGAACCTCTCCGGAGGCCTGACTCACGGAGCCGTTATCGGCGACGGCAGAGCCCAGCACGATGGTGTCGCCAATCACGGCCGGCGGCGATGTCTCCTCGTACTCGCCAAAGTAGTTCGGCGGCAATCGCAGGCCGCGGCGCAGGTCAATCACGCCGTTGTCGCCAAACTCAAGGCTCGGCTTTCCCGTGGTTGCGTCCAGCGAGATCAGCCTTGCGTCAATCGTCGCCACCAGAATGTGCAGCTTGCCTGAGTATTCGCGCCAGACCGATACGCCACGGTTCGCGTAGTCTCCATAGCCGCCATCCTTATTCACCTTCGGATCGAAGCTCCAACGTTCTTTGCCGCTGACAGGATCGAGCGCAATCACCCTGCCCAGCGGTGTACTCAGAAACAACGATCCATCGATGTAAAGAGGTGTGGCTTCGAACGCGGTGGCTTTGTCGTGTTCGGGTTTATACAAGTCGCCGGTATGAAACGTCCAAGCCTCCTTTAATTGAGTCACGTTCGTCTTGTCGATTTGCTTGAGCGGGGAGTGGCGCTGGCCGCCCGGATCGTGGCCGTACACCGGCCAATCGCCTCCCTTGGGCGCGGTGGCCTCGGAGGCTAGAACCAGACTGGCACCGATCAGAAACGCGAGTGAGGTAAGGCGGATCATCAACATACACACAGTGTCAGCCTTGACGCCGGTGCGACGAAAGAGCGATGGGACAG
>CAJCIT010000197.1 GCA_903970405.1 Acidobacteriaceae bacterium
GCCATTCACATCGGACCGGGGCCGAACCGCCCTGACCTTCATGAATGGATTTATCTCACTCTCTTCGCGCCGATTCTGTCGCCGATGAACGCGTCGCTGGCTTTCGCCATCTGCTATGTGCTGCTGATGTATCTGATCGCCTGGACGATGTACAAGCGCGGCTGGTTTCTGCGGGCTTGAGCGGGGCGATTACTTTTCAACTCCCTGGGCGACCTCCGCCAGAATCTCTTCGCACGCCCGGCGCGGGTCGGCTGCCCGCGTCACCTGCCGGCCAATCACCAGATAATCGGCGCCATCGCGAATAGCCTGCTCCGGAGTGGCCACGCGCTTTTGATCTCCCGCCGCCGCGCCGCGCTTCCTCGACTGAATCCACATCCACCGCAATGGTCATTAAGCATGCACTTCAATCGGTTTGCGGCCGCGGGGCGTGGCCCTGCCGATCACATAAGCGTCAGGCAACTCCGCCAGTAGAGCCTCTGCCTCAGGCTCGGGAAGGCTGATCAGGAGTCCCCCGGACGTTTGCGGATCGTAAAGCAGCGCTTCGATCTCAGGCGGCAGTGCTTCGGTAAAGGCCACGCAGTCTGAAACAAAATCGCGATTATTGTTCAGGCCTCCGGAGTGCGCGCCGGCCGCCGAGTATTCAATGGCGCCCGGCAGATAACGCAACCGGCTGGCATGAATCTCAAGCGTCACGTGGCTGGCCAGCGCCATTTCGCGGGCGTGGCCCAGCAAGCCGAAGCCGGTGACATCGGTGCAACCATGAACGGTCCGGCGCGACATGGCTTCGGCCGCCGCACGATTCGGCGTCAGCATCTGAGCGATGGAAGCCTCCATATGCCCGTCCTCGGCGATGCCTTTCTTCAAGGCGCTTGAAATGACGCCGGTGCCGATACGCTTGGTGAAAATCAGCACGTCTCCGGGCTTCGATCCTGCATTGGTCAAGGTGCGGCGCGGATCGATCAGCCCCGTCACGGCATAACCGAACTTGATTTCATCCTCCGAAATGCTATGGCCGCCGAGGATCACGCAGTCGGCTTCGTGAATCTTGTCGGCCCCGCCGCGCAGAATCGCTTCGAGATCGGCCAGATCGCCCTTGGCCGGAAACACAAGAATAGAGAGCGCGGTGACGGGCCGCCCACCCATGGCCCACACATCGCTGAGGGCATTTGCCGCGGCAATGCCGCCGAAGCTGTAAGGGTCGTCCACAATCGGTGTGAAAAAATCCACGGTCTGGACCAGTGCCAGCGGCTGAGCGCTGTCAGCGGTCAAATCGTACACGCCCGCATCGTCTGCCGTGTCGTAACCAACCAGAACACGCTCATTTGTCCGCCGGGGAACCGTGGCCAGCACGCGGTCTAGGATTCTGGGGCTGAGCTTCGAAGCGCAGCCGCCCGCCTTCACGTTCGCGGTGAGTTTCGTCGCCATCGTGACCAGTTTACGATGACAGCCGCTCTCGGTAGTGTCAGCCCCCCGCACCGGCTGCCGCTTCCTCAAACCCCCATTCGCGCCAAGCCTGTCCGCCCGGCGCATCGATTAGCGGGAAGAACAGTCCCAGGAAAATGGGCCTGCTCTCCCGCAAGCGCAGTAAGGCCCCATAGCTTTCTAACTGGTCCCGGTACCGGCGTTGCTCTTCGTCGAGGAAGGCCGTGAGCCGGCCACCCTCATGCTCGCTGGTTTTGAAATCGATGATCCAGCGGCGGTCCTGCTCGTCGACAAATGTCCGGTCAATCGTGGCATTGAGCAGCGACCCGCGAACGAATCCGGTGAGCTCCCACTCGCTGCGAGCCTCGGGATGCGCGGCGAAAATCCACTGCCCTTTCACGCTCGCCGCGCTGCGCCGTAGAGCTCGCAGCACCCTTTCAGACGCCTCGTCCGAGTCGGCGCGCGGCACGCCCAAACGCAGTAGCTCCGCCTCAACGAAAGGCCGCTGTTGCTCAATGGCGGATTCTGTCCACGGTTGAAGTCCGGTTTCGCCGAAGCGGCGCAAGAACTCATGCACAACATTGCCCACGTGACGCGCCGTGTCGCCCGCCCAGTCGTAGGAAACTACGCGCGCCGACGCGATCGCTGGCTTGGCTATCGGTATCCAGATAGCAGCCCGCGCGGGCTCCGGTGCCTGCCACTGCTGCGGCAAGCGCCGCAGAACGGTCTCAGTCCGCCGCGTTAACGGCAGCATTTGTTGGGCAGGCTGCGGGGCGCTTGGCGGAGTGACTTGCCGGCTGATTATTTCTTCGGCCAGGGGCCAAAGGTGGTGCAGCGGGGTCCCGCGCCACGGCTTATTGACAGTTCCATCCGGCTTCGTCTCCACGGCGCCGGAAAGAAAGAGTTCTTTGCGCGCCCGGGTCATGGCTACATAAAGCAAACGGCCGTCTTCGTGCTTGCTTCTTCGTTGCGCCTGCTCTTTCACGAATTTATAGATGGCGTCGCTTTCCCCGCGCCGGGGCTGCCCGGCCATCAGCAAACCCTGCTCCCCATCGCTGTTGCGCCGTTCGGCCCAAGCGAGCAACGGTGAATCGATAGGAGGAGTGCCGCGGTGCAACTGAGGCAGAAAAACGGTGTCGAACTCTAGTCCCTTGGCCCCATGAATCGTCATGATCCGCACCAGGTTCTCGCCGGTGGCTGACTTCGCGAACAGAAACGTCAAGCGCTGATCTAAGATGCTGAAGTCGCGAATCGCACCGCCCTCATCCAACTCATCGAGCAATGAGAACAGCACCTCGACGTCTTCCCGGTGGAACTCGCGGGTGAGGCAGGCCGGCCCGCCTAAAGAGAGCCATGATGCTTCCACCAGCCGCCGGATGGGAACGCGCGCGGCTTGAAGCGACGCCTGCTTGAGGATCTCGCCGCAGCGAGCGGCGCGCTCACGTCCAGTAACGCTTAGGCGGCCGAACCGTTCCCGATCCTCAAGCAGTTCGAGGATGGTTCGGTCCGGCTCGCCTTCGGCCAGCGCGCTGAGATCCGCCAACTCAAGGCCGCACCACGGCGCACGCAAACACGCGAGCCACGACAAGCGGTCAGCCGGATGAAGAATGGCCTTGGCGATCGAAAGCACATCCAGGATGTGTTGTTGGCCACGGAGTTCGTCAAGCTCGCGCGCCTCATAAGGAATGGCGTGGTTCTGAAACAACTGGATGATGGCGGGAACATGGGTGCGGGCCCGCACCAAAACCGCAACGTCTTTGCCGCCCGCCGCCAATCGCGATTGGATGGACTCCGTGATCCAGGCGGCCTCCTGCTGGTTCGATTCGTCATCGAAGAAAAGTTGGAGGGACGGAGCGTCTCCTAACTCCGGCCGCTCGGCCACCGAAGGCCGCAGCCCGACGCCGCCATATTCGGGATCGTCCGTGAGGACCGCATTCATCGTCTGGTTAATCCATCCCACAATGGCTTGGGTGGAGCGAAAGTTGGACGTCAATCTGAGCCGGGTAATGGGAATCTGGCCCAAGCTGCCGCGCTCCGCCGCTTCCATGAACAGGCGGACTTCGGCCTGACGGAAGCCATAGATGGATTGCATCGGGTCGCCTACCACGAAGAGCGTCCGGTTGTCGCCCCGCGACCACTCTCGCGTCAGCGCTTCCACCAACTTGTATTGAGAGACGGACGTGTCCTGAAATTCATCGATCAACAAGTGCTCAATGCGGTAATCCAGCCGGTACGAAAGATCGGTCGGCGCCTCGGGCGTGCCCAGCGCCTGAATCGCGGCGCGCGTCACCTCGGTAAAATCCACCTCGCCGCGCTCTTCGAAGATCTCGCGGAGCTGGACCGTTGAGAATACCAGCATGCTCAAAAAGTCGTGAATCAGCGCCCACTGCGTTTCGTCGAGTTCCGCGGGGAGCTCGGGACGGCACCTGTCGAGTGCCTCCACGAACTGAGGATTAGCATCGAGCGCGACTGTGTGTACCTTGTTTCTACGCGCTGCCTTCTTCTCCTTGAGAAGCTGCATCTCAGCAAACTGGGCGAACCGGGCCTTCTCGCGAACGTCAAGCGCGGGACGGCCAGGAATCGATTCGGGCCACAGTTCATGCGCTCGCGCGAGAGTGCCAAGACAGCTATCCGCCAAAGTCCGCTCAATCAGATCGCGGCCCAGGTCGGGCTGGCGCTCCAACAGGTCCAGCCACTGATCGCGCTTGGCCAACATTTCCGCAATCTGCTGTTCCAGGGTCTGGAGGTTGCTTTCAAAATGCGAAACTACGTTGCGAAAAATCTGACGCTGAGGGGCTGGACCCGAGGCCAGAGCAGCCAGCGTGCGCCGCGCCGCCAAGCGATACAGTTCCTCCGCATGTTCTTTAACACTGGGAACTCCGCCGAAACGGCTGAGCAGCGGCATCTCGCGAGTGAGCATGGCGCAAAGAGAGTCGATGGTCTGCACCTGGAGACTGGCGGGATTCTCAAGAAGGTTCCAGCCGAGTTCAGCGTCGTGGGTGAGCACAGCCCGCGCCAGTTGGTAAGTGCGAAGCGTGTACGGGTCCGCCGGCGCAGGTTCGGATGCCGCGCTCCGCAGGGCTTCGACGATGCGCTCTTCCATCTCAGCCGCCGCTTTACGGGTGAACGTGATGGCGACCACCGCTTTCGGATTCTTCACGCTAGCCAGCAGCCGGAGAAAGCGCTGAATCAGGAGCCCTGTCTTCCCGGAGCCGGCAGGCGCTTCAACCAGGAAGGAGCCTTCCGGCGAAATGGCCTGTTCGCGAACCGCCTGGTCGGCGGGAAGGCTCGATTCGGGCGCGATCAGCGGAGCTGTTGTCATTTATTCATCGCCCTCATCGTCAGCGCCGGCCTCGGTTGCGCGAATCTCCTGGATACGGCAAAGAGGTTTGATCTCGCAGAAGTCGCACGCCTTCGTCTTCGGATCAACCGCCGCCTCGCCCTGCCGGAAATTCCGCGCCAACCGGTGAACTGTCTCGCCCCACTCGCGCTGCTGCCTGCCCCAACCGATCCCCAGGGCATTCGACTTCTGCCCGGGAACTTGCGGATCTTTGGTAAGGCCAACCAGCTTCAAGTCGCCGCGCAACACCTGCCCGAACAAAAGGCCGTCTACCGGATCGGCCATCGCGGCGGCATAGACCAGTAACTGCGGCTCATCGGGACGTTCGCCCAGGAGCTTTTCGCAGTTCTGCTTTCCGCTCTTGTAATCGATTAACAGCAGCCTGCCATTTTGCAGCCGGTCAACCCGGTCAATGCGAAGCTTGATGGCGACGCCTTCGATGTCAACGGTGGCCCCCTGTTCCACCTGTTCCACCCTAAACGGCATCAGGCGCTGTTTCTCAACGTCGAGCCAATCCAGAACCAGGCTCCCCAGACGCAAGCGCTCCACTTCGGTCAGCTCCCGATGGAATTCGCTTTCCTCGTCAGTACTCGCAGTGGCTGCGGCGATCCCTTGTCCGACCAGCGATTCCAACTCCTCCGGGGGCAGTTCCTTCAAACGGGCCTGTGACCCGATCTGCTTCCACACGAATTCCAGAACATGGTGCATGAACTGCCCCCGTTCCATGGCATCGAAGCCGAACGTGCCCTCAACCGGTTTGATGGCAGTCAAGCGGAACTCGGCAAAGGCCCGAAACGGACATTCCGATTGGCTCTTCAGTATCCTGGCGCCCCCGGTGGGCTTCGAATTCCTGGCGTGAGGCGCTTCGGAGTCAAGCAATTGGTCTATATCCGGCGAGAGGCGGAAGGCGCGGCTCCATATAGGCCCCTGCCAGAAGGCCTCGGCATTCAGGAGTTGGCTCTGATCGCAGTAAGAATTCAGCATCGGCAGCGGATTCTTCACGTAACTCGCAACCACGTCGTTGCCTGAGTGAATCAGCGCCTCCAACGTTTTCCGGTCGCGCAGCCGCTGCCCGGCGGGTGTGGCATACGGCATCTTTGCTTGCATCTGCAAGGCCCGCGGAATTAATGCGTAGGTGTCGAAAGGCAAACGCCATTGCTCGGGCGAAAGTCCCATTAGCCAAACGTGGTCGAATTGAATGCCGGATGCGTCTGGCACGTCGAGGACTTGCACGGGCGACGTTGCGTCTCCGCGATGCGGCTGTTGCGACCCTAGCAGAAGGCGCAGTTGGCTTAACGCGACGGGCCATGTTACCTCCGGCGCGACGAAGCTCAGCGAAGCCAGCGTGCTCAGCGCGTCCTTCCACTCTTCCAGCAGCGCCTGCTCAGTGACCGAGAGATCGGAATCGCCGGGCCAGCCCACCACTTTCAGCAGGTCCGCCATGAAGCGCGCCCAGTGCGCGAAATCCGCCGACTCGGGACGGCATTCGAGGGAGATCTGCAGATCGCTGAACAGCCGTCTGGCGAGGGGAGCGCGGCGAGTGGCTCTGAGCAAAGACGCAAGCGACACTTCCAAGTCGCGCGACCGGCGCATTTGAACGTCGGCCTGGGCGCGAAGCGGACGCTCCGCGGCCGCGCCCGATAGATACGGCGAACGTAGCAAGGCACTGGCGCTCGCGATGGGAATGTGGCCGGACGCGGTCTCAAGCACTAACAAAGCAGCAGCGATGACGGGATGCTCACAAAGGCGCGCCGCGGACGCCACATGAACCGGGCTGGGGTTCGTCCACTCTGAGGGCGCTCCGTTCGAGACGGCCGCCGCCAGATGTCCAGGCGCGAAGACATCGTCAAAAACGCGCCGCACGCGCTCAAGGCACGAATCGAGATCAGGCGTGAGGATTCCGATGGACGCCTCTCCCTTCTCCACCAGGTTCCGCGCCCATCGGGCGGCGAATTCCCATTCCTCTTCGGGAGACCCGCACTGGTGTTTGGCGACCTGGGGTTGAACGCGCAATGCATCGGCCCAGGTCACTTTGCCGCTAGCTTCCGTCCATGCCTCGATGACGCGCTGAAGAGCGGGCGCGGGCGAGTCAAAACCAACGAAGAGAAGCCGCTCGCCGGTTCGCTTTTCAGCGGTCAGCCAATCTGGCGCCAGCCGCCACAATTGGGCTAGCGTGAGCCAACCTTCTTGGGAGCAACGCGCATTGAGTTGCTTCAACCAGTCTGCAAATTGGCTCGGATCGTGATCCTGCCGCCAACTGCGATCGTCTAGCGAAATCTCATACTCAGCGCAGGCGAGCGCGGTGGAACGCGACTGCCGGGCGGTTGCTCCGATCTCAAGCAGCGGAGCGGCGTTGGCCGCGCCTTCGCGCTCAATGATTCGGCGCCAGAGAAAGTTTTCCTGCGCTGACGTTAAGAGCGCCGGCGTCTCCGCTTTGGAATAGCGGCGCTGCTTCCAGAGCGAGGTGAGCCAGGCGTGCAGACTCAGCACGCGGGGCCGTCGCCACGTGGCGGCGCCTGCCGCGCTTTGCCGTTCCACAAATTGGCGCATGACAACCGATGACAGCCAGGGGCGAGGCGTGATGGCGGTGGCGCCCTCGCTCAACAACTGCAAGGCGTGATCGGAAAGGCACCGCATGAGAAGGGTATGCGACCATTATCGCCGCTGTCTACTAACCTGGAAGGAATGCCGACTGAGAAGAGCTATTTAGCGGGCGACGTCATCACGGGATATGTGCGTAGCCTGGTCGTGAATGAGCCCGATGTCCTGCGCCGCCTTCGCGAAGAAACCGCTTTGCATCCGGACGCCGTGATGCAGATTCCCGCTGATCAGGGGTTGCTATTCGAGGTTCTGTTGGGGCTGGTTGGCGCGAAAAAGACCCTTGAGGTGGGCGTCTTCACCGGCTACAGTTCCACGGTTACCGCCTTGGCTTTGCCGCCGGATGGGCACGTGTTCGCCTGCGATGTGAGCGACGAATTCACAAGCGTCGCGCGCCGGTATTGGGCTGAAGCGGGCGTGTCAGACAAGATCACGCTACGGCTCGGCCCTGCCGCCGAGACCCTTAAGCAGTTGCTGGCCGAGGGGCACGGCGCGAGCCTCGATTTCGCGTTCATTGACGCGGATAAGGAGGCCTACGACACCTACTACGAACTGACGCTCCCGTTGATTCGGCCGGGCGGCCTGATCGTTTTGGACAACATGCTGCGCCACGGCGAAGTGGTGAACCCCAACGTTTCTGAGCCGGGCAGTCTGGCCTTGCGGAAATTGAACGAAAAGCTGGCGCGGGACACCCGAGTCCGCGCAGTGTTGTTGCCCGTGATCGACGGTGTGACACTGGCCTGGAAGAAGCCGGGTTAGTGGGCGGCTTAGGCGAGGTCGGCGAACAGTTCGGCCAACTGAATCTCGATGGGAGTTCCAGGCGCCCGAAGCACGCCGTCTGTTACGGGTTGAAGGGCGTTTTCCTGGTAGGTCCAGGCGCGTTCCGTGACAGGATCGAGCAGCCAGATGTTCGGCACGCCGAAAGCGGCATAGTCGTCAATGCGATCTTGCATGGAGCCGACCGAATCGTCCTTCGACAGAATTTCAATGCAGAGAAGAGGCGGTCGCGTTAACACGCTCTCTCTAAGCCCATCGCGCGGGATTACAGAAATATCGGGAATTCGATACCGGTTCGCCGCCACTCGAAGCCGCTGCTCCACCAACGCGAGCACTCGCCATGGCTTGGCATTTAGGCGAAAGATATAGGTCAGTTCGCCCTGCAGATTGCTGTGCTCAAAGGTGCCCAAGTTACGTTCCACAACCTTCCCATTGAGATAATCGCAATCGGGCCGGTAGCTGGTTGCCAGGTACTCCTCAAGCGGAACTCGCGTGGCGGTGGACATCTCTCGCTCCAGAATAGCGCCCCAACGGACGCGTCGACCGCGTTCCACTCCAGCGCGTGGCGCCTCGCACTCGACGCAACCGCCACCGGCGCGGTCCACACCTTTCCGGTTGCCGGGCAAGCGGCGCACCGCGCCGCTCCTGAGCGGGCTATATTCCACTCGCGCACATCGACGGAAGAGGGACTGGCTACTCTGGCCCAGGCGCGGGCAGCGTCCAGTCTTGTTCACCTCTCCCGACGCGCCGTGCGGCCAGAGCAGCCTGTCCCCAGACCACCGCGTTCCATTCCTGCGCG
>CAJCIT010000198.1 GCA_903970405.1 Acidobacteriaceae bacterium
GAACGAATCTTGGTTGATTCCGACGGTGACCGGCTCACAGGTCGACTACATCGCCCTGTCCAATCCGGGTTCGGCTGCGCGGTCGGCCTCCATTGCGATATCGAATCAGAGCGTCACTATCCAGCAGGCGGGTTTGGTGCCATGACGATTCCTCGTAATTGGGAGCGACCGGTTATGTCGGCCACGTTTGGCCTTCCCGCCCCTTCTGAACCGCGCGCGTCAGCACCCGGGCGTGGCATGGTCTCACTTGCCCACGAAAATCGCCTTTGGCAGCATCGCGTGCACGCCCTTGTTTCCGTCCACCAGTTGGGTGATGTTCACGTCCACCGCGACGCTGGTCAGCATGTAGGCGTCGTCGCGGGTGAGATGCCGTTCGCCCACCAGGAAGTCGATCATGTCCTTGACGGCCAGCTCAGTTGCTTTCGTCAGATCCTGGTTGAATCCCATCGTGATGTAGTGAGTCGGCGTCTCAGCCCGCGCCCAGCGTAGCGTCTGCCCTTTATGCACGATGAACGTGAACGTGCCGGTGAGCGATGTCTCCATCGCCGTGATGTCCACCTCGCCATTGCCTTGCCCGGCATGTCCATCCCCCACTTCGAACAACGCTCCCTTGGCGTGCACTGGAACGAATAGCGAAGTGCCCGCCACCAGTTCCTTGTTGTCCATATTGCCTGCGTGAATCCAAGGCGGCGCGCTATCCAGGCGTCCGGTGCCCGGCGGCGGCGACACACCCATGCTGCCGAAGAAGGGATGCAGCGGAATACGGATCCCCGGCGCGAAATCCGCCAGCATATGGTCGCGGTCCAGCGGAATCAATTTGTAGCGGGCGTACGGAAAGTCGTCCGGCAGAAAGCCCCGGCCCGGACTGAACGCGTTGTATGCATACGGAACATCCAGCGTGATCTTTTCAATCCTCACCTCCAGCGTATCTCCCGGCTCAGCCTCCTCAATGAAAATAGCGCCCGTCAGCAGGTGCCCGCCGGGCCCCTTGTCCGTTACCTTGTCATAAATGGCCTTCACCGCCGTCAGCCGGTCTTCCGGAACGCCGGCGCCCGCCAGCGCCGCCGGATTCCCTGAAACGGTCTGAATCGTCACGCGATCGCCCGAGTGAATCGTCAGCGCCGGCTTTGCTTTCGACCAGTAGTAGCCCCAACAAATATTGTCCGGCGTCGCGGCGACCGTAAAATCCGCCCCAAAACCGCCGGTTCCCAACGCGCCCACGGCGGCCGCGCACAGCAGAAAGCCCTTAAGCATGTTCAATCTTAGCGCCGGCCCTCAAGTCCCCGGCAAACTTACTTTGCCTCCGGTTGCACTTTGTTCTTGCCCACGCCGAAGCCGTGGTGATTAAATGGCTATCGCCATGACAAATCGAAGCGTACTTGCGTTCCTGTCTACTCCCGCCTTAGCCATGCTGCTGTTAAGCTGCGCGGGCTCCCAACACTCCGGCGATGAGAAGTACTACTTCGTCGCGTCGAATATCAAGATTCCCTACTGGGACACCGCGAAGAACGGATTCATGCGCGGCATCACCGCGATGAGGGTGAAAGGCGAAATGGTGGGCCCGGACACCTTAGATCAGCAGGAGGAGCTGAAGGAGTTTCAGCGTGTCGCCCGGCTGAAGCCCTCCGGCATCCTGCTGTCCGCCGCCGATGCCAATCTCTTTAAGGCTGACATCGATGCGGCCATTGCTTCAGGGGTCCCGGTGGTCACGGTGGATTCCGATTCCCCCGGCAGCAAGCGCCTCTTTTTCGTCGGCACCAATAACTACGAAGCCGGGCGTATGGGCGGCCGCCGCCTGGTGGATATCCTCAAGAACAAAGGGAACGTCATCGTCTTCACCATCGCCGGCCAATCCAACGTCGAACAACGTCTGGCGGGCTATCGCGACATCCTCGCTGATCACCCGGGGATTAAGATCGCGGACGTCATCGATACCAAGGGCGACCCGCGGATTGCCTTCGATTCCGCCGAGGAGATTCTGGCGAAGCGCAAAGGCCAAGTGGAAGCCTTTGTTTGCCTGGAAGCGAACTCCGGCCAGGAAGTGGCGGAGGTCCTTCACCGGACCAACGTCACCGACAAGACCATCCTCGCGTTCGACACCAACGAAGACACACTGAAGTGGGTCAAGAACGGAGTCATCGCGGCAACCATTGCGCAGAAGCCGTGGAGCATGTCCTACGTAGGACTCCAAATGCTCGACATGGTCCATCACAATCCCCCCGCGCTGCTCGATCACAACTTCGGCCAGGATTCCTTCTCGGTGCTACCGAACTTCGTAGATACCGGCGCCTCGTTGATCGATAAGGACAACGTGTCCACGTTCCTGCAGGCTCGAGATTCATCGAAGGCCGCGAATTAAGCGACAAGACAAGGACCAAGGAAGGGTTCGGAGGATATCTGCGTGGCGGGGCTTTAGCCGGCATTCGTGTCGGCTGTTCTTCCGTTTCGACAGTGACCGGGAACAGCCGAGATGACTCTCGGCTCAGCAGGCTGGAAAGCCCGCGCCACGTTACGGCGCGGATGTCTCTAACCGGGCTGTAACGATAAAACGCTTCGGCGCCGACCCCACGTAATAGAACGGATAGCACGTAATCATCGTCAGAAGCCGGGCATTGCCCTCCGGGGCCAGGACACTGACATCCGTGGGCTTGACAATGCGGGTTGAGATTACCCGATAAACCAGGTTCGTTTTCGCGGTGGCGAACTGCACCTCGTCTCCCAACCGAATGTCCTTCAGCGGGCGGAACAAGGTATCGCGGTGAGCGGCAATTGAGAAATTGCCAGCCTCCCCTGGCAGCGCTGTGGCGGGAACGTGCCCGGCGGATCGCCGCAATGTGTCATCGTCAACGCCCTCCAGGACCACGGCTGACATATTCAGCCGCGGAATCGTCACTCTGCCGAGCATTTCGCCGGAAGCCGGACGATGCGCCTCGGGTGTCGTGGGAAGGCTGGCTTGCTGCGCTGCCGGGCGGGTCTGGCTCAATCCGGCGAGCCGGCGCAGGTAATCCCAGAACGTGACGCTGTGGCCGGCGATTTCCTGGTCGAACGCCCAATTGGCGTAAGACTGATACACGTCTTCGTACGCCACTGAATAACCGTAGAAGCCGATGCCGGCAAGGCCGAGGAGCAGCAGAAGCCCGCGCACTCGGAACAAGGCGCGATTTTTCCCGGTCTCCGCGGCAGGAGCGCCCGGCCGTCGCCTTCGCCCCAGATTGTAACTGTGAACCCCAGGCTGGTCATACATCCGCCAGACTTCCGGGGAACTCGCAGCCAAGAGAGTTTGCTCCATAAATTATTGGGTTGCACCGAACTACGAAGGGGGATTCGTCTGCTCTGGCCACACGCCCCCGGACTAGGCCAGCCGGCTTATCCCCCGACACCGCACCGCCAATTTCTTACGAGCGCCTCGCAGCCACCGACAGCAGACCGGCGAGCGAAAGCGAAACCAGACCCATCAAGCCCACCAGCGGGAAAACGCTGCCCGTTTTTGGCAGAGCGGCTGGCTCCTTAGGCGCCGGCGCCGGAGCCGGCTGGGCCTCAGGCGCAGCCGGAGCAGGTTCCGGCGCTGCCTCGGCCTCCGGTTGTGGAGCGGGCGCAGGCTCGGGTTGGGCGGCGGGCTCCGGTTGCGGGGCAGGCGCAGGCTCGGGCGCCGGTTGAACCTCGGCGGGCATCGGAACCGGACGAGCAGCGGCTAATTGCGCAATGAGCCGTTTGGGATACACGAACTCCTGGCCGAAATTGTCCCCAGGATAAAACCACGCACGAACAGCCTTGGGAACCCCATCCGGCGTTTCCCAGAACGCGAAACGCGTATGGCCGGTGGGCCGAAGACGATAATTCGGTAGGGCAAGAATCGTTGTGTAGATGTGGTTCTCATTCTTGTTGAAGATCTGCACGACGTGCCGGTCGGACTGAGAATCCAGCAGCTTCCAGACGTAGGTACCCGGTTGGAGCACGACGTTCCCGGCGATGAGCGGTTCCTCCAACTTGATGACGGTCTTCTTATCCCAAGTGTCGGCTTTCGCCGGGGGTGTCAGAAGGAAGCCTCCCATGCCGACTGCGCAGGCAGCAAGACCACCAAGGAACAAGAGTTTTTTTGCGTCTATCATTTTCTTTTTTTCTCCTCCATTAATTAACCAGCCAATTCAATTGAGCGCAGCCTTCCGAAGCCGCGTTTTCTAGATGCGGCCTGCTTTACTATCCGCTGAGCCGCACACCTGATAGACGGCCCACCGGCGTTGTATGTTGCGGCCGGATTCGGCAGTCTTGTTCAATATTGTTGCCAATACTGGAAAATTCACGTGCGGAAAACTGCGGTAAAATGGCCTCATAAATGGGATAATCGTTATCAGGATTATCGGGGCGGCAATTCACGGGCCTTTCGCCGCGCCTCTACCTCTTCGTCCGTCAGCCGGGCGTCGTAGATAGACCGGGATTCAATACTGCGCGCCACAAGGGTAGCGGTCGCCACAACCAACAGCAATGGCGCGACGAAGGACCGGTCCCGCCCAGTCAGTTCCATCATCAGCACCACTGTGGAGATCGGTCCTTGAGTCGTAGCAGCTAGAACGGCTGCTGCCCCCAGCAACGCGAACAGCCCGGGAGGAACGCCTGGCCAGAGCCAGGACCACGCATGCCCTAACACGGCCCCGAGCAATGCACCGACCGTAAGCGATGGCGTGAACAAACCACCCGGCGCGCCGCTACGCACGCACAGCGTGGTGGCCAGAGGCCGCAGTACCAGCAAAATCAAGAGCAATTCAGGCGCCAGTTGATTCGCGAATGCCAGTTGCGACACGTCCTTGCCATTGCCGAGCAACTGCGGAAATGGGATGGAAACCGCGCCAAGGGCACCCAGCGCAAATACGGGCGCTGCCATCCGTTGCCAGCCGCTCGGCTTGTGGCGATCGGCCCACGTCACCATCCGAACGTAGCCCACCGCAGCCAAACCGGCGATGGGCCCTGCCACCAGCGCCCACACCATCGCGGAGGCGGAGCTTGGATAAGCCGGGACAATGTAGGTTGGCGCATCGGGTAGCACCACCCAGGAGACCGCCGCGGCCACCAATGACGCGAAAAGCGCCGGCAGCACGTACCGCAGCGCCAACACGCCGCGCATCACCTCCAACGCAAAGAGCGATCCGCCTAACGGAACGCCGTACGCGGCGCTCATGCCGGCGCCCGCTCCGCAGGACACCAGCAGCCTTCTTTGTTCGTCGGACAAGCCCAACCTGTCCGAGAAGAAGTTGGCGAACACCGCGCCGGCTTGTTTCGGCGCGCCTTCGCGGCCCAATGAGACGCCCATACCGACGATGATCACGGAAAGCAAAGCGCTGCCCAACGTTCGCCAGGCCGGCATCCGGCCGGCATGAAACCAGATCGCGGCCGTGGTATCGATTCCGTTGCCGCTGGAGAGGGTCTTGAGAATCATTTGGCCCGCGCCTGTCACCAGGCCGGCGGCGATCAGCACCAGGATGTGACGCCATGCGCCCGCATGGGTAGCGGCCTCCAAAAGGTTAGTGCTGGAGCCGCCCCAAAAGAAATGCTGCACCGCTTCCAAGAGCCGGGTCAGCGCGGCCGCGGCTGCCCCCGTTGCGATGCCCGTGAACAGCACGGCCAGCCAGAAGGGAAGGGCCGCGGGATGACTGAGTGTGGGTGGAATGCTGTCCCGGCTGGAAGGTTGCGGCATCTGAATAGGCATCGAATGGGCTCACTTCGGCGCCGCAATCCGCCCGGTGCGCCGCAGTTCACTGCGTATCTCCATCCATAGCCTGAAATACGCCCACTCCGGGGGAGCGTGCTCTTCCTGATAGTGATCCGGCAACAGAATCAAATCGCCGGTTGAGAGCAGCACGCCGCACACCGGCGGGTTCCGCGCAAGCTTCGCTCGCATTGCCTGGACCACCAGGCGGTAATGCTCACCCTTGGCCATTGAGCGATACGTCATGCGGTGGCCTTCGAAAGTAACCCAGTGGATGTCCATCTTGCGCATATTCGCTTCAGCCGCATCTCCGGCGGCTTTGGCGGCGAAGGCAGTCATCCGCGCCACCTCTTCTCGCGTGTGCGGCCAAGTAATTCCCGCAGCCTGTGCCCGCGCGTCGTCTGGGCCTTCCGGATAGAGCATCATCTGCCAGAAGCCCTCGACGCTTGCGTATTGCACACCGTGGAGCATGAAAGGTGTAGCCGCGAAGTTCGAAAGAAGGCCGAGCTCGTTGCGCTTGGAAAGAATTACTTGTCCCGGCTTCGCCGCTTGCGGAAGAATCTCCCAATCGGGCTTGTGTGCGTCGATAATCGGCGTCCACCAGTGTGCTGGATACTGAGTTGCCTTCGGATGTGCCGCCGCTTCGCACGTCTGGGACCGGGGCGGCGCCGGCGCAGAGAATGCAAGAGTGGCCGCCATCGCCAAAATCATGAGTAACCTCGTCATACACGTGTAAGGCAGTTTGTTAATCGGCCCCGGTTTTTCGCTCAATGCACCCGATGCACCACATAGTGCGCCCGCTCCAGCGCTTCCTCAATCTCGGCAATATGGTCGGGCCCCCGGGTCTCAATCGTGATGTCCACCACTGTTTCGCCCAGGTGGACATCGAAGTACGCGCGCTCATGCTTCAGGTCCACAATGTTGCCGCGCTTGTCCGCCACAATCTCCACCAGCCCCTTCAAACCGCCGGGCCGGTCCGTAATATAGACGTGCAGCCTGACCAGCCGGCCATCCTTCACCAGGCCGCGCTCGATGATCCGCGAAAGCACCGTCACATCGATGTTCCCGCCGCATACGATCGACACCACGCGCTGAGCCAAGAGCCCGGTTTTGTGCTGCAACAGGGCCGCCGTCGCCGTTGCGCCCGCGCCTTCGGCCAGCGTCTTCTCGCGCTCGAGCAGCAGCAGAATAGCATTGGCGATCTCTTCTTCGGAGACCGTCACGATGTCATCCACATACATCTCAATCAGCGGCAGCGTCAGTTCGCCGGCCCGCCGCACGGCAATGCCTTCGGCAATGGTCGACGCGGCGGCCACCGTCACCGGCGCGTGGTTCTTTAAAGCCTCCACCATTGACGGCACCCGCTCCGTTTGCACGCCAATCACCCGCACTGAAGGCCTCAATTCCTTCACCGCGCAGGCAATGCCGCCCAGGAGTCCGCCCCCGCCAACCGGCGCGACAACGGCTTCCAAATCCGGCGTCTGCTCCAGAATCTCAAGGCCGATGGTCCCTTGTCCTGCAATCACCGCTTCATCGTTAAAAGCGTGCAGAAAGGTAAAGCCGTATTCCACCTGCCGCCGGCACGCCTCCTGATAAGCCTCGTCATAGCTCTCACCCACCAGAACCACTTCCGCGCCATAGTTCTTCGTCTGGGTCACCTTGTTCAGCGGCGTGTTTACCGGCATGCAGATTTGCGCGCGAATGCCATGGTTCGTGGCGTGATACGAAACCGCTTGGGCATGGTTTCCAGCGGAAGCCGCAATGACGCCGCGCGCGGCCTCTTCCGGCGTCAGCGTCAGTATCCGGTTCAGCGCGCCGCGCTCTTTGAACGATCCAGTCATCTGCAGGTTTTCGAGCTTGAGCCAGAGCCGGTTCCCCGCCAGTTGAGACAGCGTCTCCGAATACGCGCAGGGACTCTCATAAATGCCGGCGCGAATCCGCTCGCGCGCGGCCCGAATTGCTTCCAGCGTCACCATTGGCTCCAGTCTCTCAAAAGGAGAAGCATTTCACGTCCCGTCCAGCGCCAGGCGCGGGTTGACCTTCGGCATGGTAACCTGCGGCGAACATGATGTTTCAAAACTTTCTGCGGGGGGCAGCGCCTCTGGCTGGTGCGCTGTTCGTCTTGACTGCGGCAGTTTCCGCGTCTGGCGCGGACGGCGACCTGGCCGCGAAGTATAAGGGCACGGCAGACCGGCTCATTGATGCCGCGTTGGCGGATGACGATGGGTACGCGCGCCTGGCGTACTTGTGTGACCGCATCGGGAACCGCTTGAGCGGCTCGGCGGCGCTGCCGAAGGCCGTGGAGTGGAGCGCGGCCGAGATGAGGAAGATCGGCCTGGAGAATGTCCAGACGCCGCCCGTGAAGGTGCCTCACTGGGTGCGCGGCCAGGAGTCGGCAATGCTGCTGTCGCCGGTCGAGAGGAAGTTGCACATGCTGGGTCTCGGAATGAGCGTCGGGACGCCGGCGGGCGGCCTCACGGCCGGTGCGGTAGTGGTTTCGGATTTCGAAGCGCTGACCAAGCTTGGGAGAGACGGCGTGGCAGGCAAGATTGTCGTCTTCAACGCGCCGTATGTGAGTTACGGCGCCACCGTCATGTACCGCGCTGCCGGCCCATCGCAGGCGGCGGCCTTAGGAGCGGTGGCCGTGCTGGTTCGTTCCATTACGCCGTTGGCCATGCAGATTCCCCACACGGGCGCGTTGCAATATCAAGCCGGTAAACCGCAGATTCCGGCGGCGGCGATCTCTATCGAAGACGCGATGATGCTGGACCGCATGCAGAAGCGCGGCGAGCCGCTGAAGGTGCATCTGGAGATGCAGGCTCACATGGAGGCGGATGCCGATAGCAACAATGTGATGGGTGAAATTCGCGGCAGCGGGAAGCCCGAGGAGATTGTGGTGTTGGGCGGTCATCTGGATTCGTGGGATGTCGGGCAGGGCGCTCAGGATGACGGTTCCGGAGTCATGGCAACGCTCGAAGCCGTCGCGCTGATTAAGAAGCTTGGATTGACGCCGAAGCGGACCGTGCGCATCGTGTTCTGGGTGAATGAGGAGAATGGCGGGCGCGGCGGCGAAGCGTATAAGACCTGGGCGGGCGACACAGTGAAGAACCACGTAGCGGCGATTGAGATGGATTCGGGGGCGGAAAAGCCAACTGGATTCGGCTATGGGCGGTTTCGGCAGCAGCGCGCGCGGCCGGGTGAGGCCCCGGCCCCTCCGCCAAAGGCGACGCCCGAAGAGGAACAATCGCTTGCGGAGTGCAAGCAGATTGCGCAGTTGCTGGAAAGAATCGATGCCGGTAAGGCGGAGGGGGGCGGCGGCGGGGCCGACGTGGGGCCTCTGATCAGGGAAGGCGTGCCGGGCCTGAGCCCGTCCACCGTTGGCCTGCACTACTTTGACTGGCACCACACGGAGGCCGATACCGTGGACAAGGTGAACATCGACGATTTCCGGAAGAACATAGCTGTGCTGGCGGTGATGACTTACATTCTGGCGGATATGCCGGGTAAATTGGCGGGCTCCAAGGGCGCGGGCGGCGAGTAAAATCCTTGTAGGCAGGTTGGAAACCTGCGGCCGATTGGCAATCGGCCAGCCCGGAGGCGGGTCGACAACCCGCCGCAGGTTGCCAACCTGCCCTTACAAGTTAACTATGAAACTCTCGATTCAAAGCTCCCCGGTTGAGCAGATCGCGGCCGATGCGCTCGCGCTTCTGTGTTTTGAAGTGCCTGACGGCCAGTCGCCCTCGGACCCATCGCTCGCTGATCGCAGTGGGTGGCTCGCTGACCTGCGCGCCTCTGGCGAGTTCAGCGGCAAGCTATATGAAACCGTGACTCTCCATCGGCCTTCCGGACTCGCCGCCAAACGCCTGGTAGTCATCGGCGGCGGCAAGGCTCACAAATTCTCGCCTGTTGAATCGCGGCGGGTTGCCGGCGCTTTGGTCCGCAGCCTGAAATCCAAAGGCGTAAAGTCGATCGTACTCTGGCTCGATTCCAGCCAGGCAATCGAGGCATATGTACTGGCCGCTGCCGAAGGCGCGGTGATCGGCGGGTGGGAGCCTGACAGGCACAAATCGGACAGCAAGAAGGATTCAACCAAAGCCGTCGACTCGTTTACGATCGCGGTACCTGAGCCTCGCCCCGAACTGGAACGCGCTCTTGAGCAGGGGCGCATCGTCGCGGAGGCGCAAAACTTCACCCGCGATCTAGTCAACGAACCGGCGAACCTATTGACGCCCGCCAAACTGGCCGATGCCGCGCGAGGCATGGCCGCCCAGCAAAATCTCGAAATCGAGGTTCTGGACCGCGATGCCATGGCCCAACTCGGCATGGGGTCGCTGTTGGGAGTGGCCCTGGGTAGCGATGAGCCGCCTTTCCTCATCGTCGTCAAATACAAACCCGCCGCGGCGTCGGTTACCGGCGTTCATCTCGCCTACATCGGCAAAGGGGTTACCTTTGACACCGGGGGTGTTTCCATCAAGCCCTCCGAAGGCATGGAAAAGATGAAGTACGACATGGCCGGCGCGGCCGCCGTCCTGGGCGCCATGCAGGCCCTTGCGCAACTCAAACCCGCGGTGCCGGTTACCGCCTACGTTCCAACTGTTGAAAACATGATCAACGGCCGAGCGCAGCGGCCGGGCGACATTGTGACGGCCATGTCCGGCAAAACCATTGAGGTGTTGAACACCGATGCCGAGGGCCGTCTGATCCTCGCTGACGCCATCACCTACGCCAATCGCAATGGCGCGACGCATATTGTGGACGCCGCCACGCTCACCGGCGCCATCGGCATCGCGCTGGGCCATTACAACATTGGCGCCTTCACCAACGATCAGGAGTTCTGTGACCGGCTGATCGCCGCCACCAAGACCGCCGGGGAAAAGACGTGGCAGTTGCCGATGGATGACGAGTATAAGGAGTATCTAAAATCGGCCTTCGCCGACCTCCCCAATATTGGCGGGCGTCACGCCGGTTCCATCACCGCCGCCTGGTTCCTGCGTGAGTTTGCAGATCCCACGCCGTGGGTGCATCTAGACATCGCCGCCACCGCCTGGCTGGATGAGGGCAAGTCCTGGATCTCGAAAGGACCAACCGGAGTCGCCGTCCGGTTGTTCGTACAACTCGCTCTCGATTCGAAGTAAACTCCGACGGTCTCATCTGGCTCCTGATCGGATGGTCATATAATCTTCCAGTCCGTCTCAATATCTTGAGACGCGGAGGCTTTCGGAATGCAACTTCGAGTTCTGGCGTTTGTTTTAGCCGGCGGTAAGGGTACCCGCCTGGCCCCGCTCACCAAGGAGCGAGCTAAACCGGCGGTCCCTTTCGGGGGCCGCTACCGGATTGTCGATTTCGTTCTCAGCAATCTGGTCAACTCCGGGATCTTTTCCATTTACGTCCTGGTTCAATTCAAGAGCCAGTCGTTGTTGCAACATCTTCGGGAAGGTTGGGAAGTCAGCGGGTTGTTGAAGAACAACTTCATCATTCCCGTGCCCGCGCAGATGCGTTCGCATCACGAGGACTGGTACCGCGGCACCGCTGACGCCATCCATCAGAACATCAATCTTATTGAGCAGGCTGACCCGCATCTGGTTGTCATCTTCGGCGCCGATCACATCTACCGGATGAACATTCGACAGATGGTGGAATACCACGTGGAGAAACGGGCCAGCGCGACTATCGCCGCCATCCCGGTGGAAAAAGAATACGCCAGCGAATTTGGCGTGATCGAGACGTCCGGCGACGGGTCGATCCTCGGTTTCCACGAGAAGAGAGCGGATGCGCCCACCATGCCGGATGACCCAACGCGCGTCTTCGCGTCAATGGGGAATTATGTCTTTTCAACCGATCTGCTGGTCCGCGAGCTGTATGCCGACGCCGAGAATCACAACAGTTCGCACGACTTCGGCAAAGACATTTTGCCCTCGCTGATCGGACGCGCGGACATGTACGCCTACGACTTCCAAACCAACCGCATCCCTGGCGATCCCATCGGCTCGCCGGTCTACTGGCGCGACGTCGGCACCTTGGACGCCTATTACGAAGCGAGCATGGATTTGCGCGCCGTATCTCCGGAACTCAACCTGTACAACCGCCAGTGGCCGCTCAGAACGGCAGGCTATTCCGATGCGCCGGCAAAATTCGTCTTCGATCACGATGGGCGCCGGGGAACTGCCTTGGACAGCATTGTCGCGGGCGGTTCCATCATTTCGGGTGGAACCGTGCGCGGCTCCATTGTCGGCCGCGGCGTGCGAGTTCACACTGGCGCAACCATTGAGGATTCGGTGCTCTTCGATAACTGCGACATCGGCCGCCACGCGAGGGTCCGCCGCGCGATTCTCGACAAGAACGTGAAGGTTCCCGAGGGCACCGAGATCGGCTATAACCTGGAGGCCGACCGGAAAAAGTATTTCGTCACCGAAACGGGAATCGTGGTCCTTGAAGGCCATCATTCTATCGTCGATGTTGCGACGCTTCAGGTGTAGGGGGCTCGGCGAGCGTTGCGTTGCGCTAGACGCCCCGACTGAACCGCGCGTAAGCAAGGGTGACAGCAGGTTTTTTTTCCCGCAGGTAAGCCGGCCGCTTTGGCTGGCAGCCCGGGCGATTGGCAATCTGCCCCCATGGGCAGTGCTTTACTTAATCCCCGACGCTTCGGAGCCGCGACCGTTCAGGGAGCGACCGGTTGGCCAAACAGGCACCAATTTTTTCACGGCTTCTCAGCCGCTTTTGGCCGGCACGCCTTTGCCTGCCACAACTCGACCTCCCGAGGAGCAAATTGCCAACCTCCCACCGCCGGCTTCAGCCCGCGGTCAAGCTGCCCTACAGCCCCGTAACGACGCCACTATCATGAAGCTATGTCGACGGCCCTTCCGGAAGAGAGTCTCGTAACCACGACGTTCGAAGAGATCAAATCGCTTGAGCAACAGTATCTGCTCCAGAATTACGCCCGGTACCCGCTGGCGCTCCACCGGGGCAAGGGCTGCTATGTTTACGATCTCGATGGCAACCGCTACCTGGATCTCATCAGTGGCATCGGCGTCAACTCGCTTGGCTACGCGCACCCTCGCATCACAAAGGTGATTCGCCAGCAGGCGGGTCTGCTGTTGCACACCTCAAACCTCTACTACCACGAGTTTCAGGGCAAGCTGGCCGAACGCATCGCCAAAGCCAGCGGCCTTGCCCGCTGCTTCTTCTGTAACTCGGGCACTGAGGCCATGGAAGGCGCGCTCAAGATGATCAAGGCGCATGGCAATGCCATCAGCCCCTCCAAGCATGAGATTATCTCGCTCGATAACTCATTCCACGGCCGCTCGCTGGGTGCTCTCTCCATCACCGGCCAGCCCAAGTACCGCAAGGATTTCGAACCGCTGCTGCCCGGCGTCAAGTTTGTCCCGTTCCGCGATGTACGCGCTCTGGAAGCGGCATTCAATGAGAACACGGCCGGCATTGCGATGGAGATCATCCAGGGCGAGGGAGGCATCTACCCGCTCTCCGAACCCTTCGTGCGCAAAGCGCGAGAACTGGCTGACCGCTACAACGCCCTCATCGTCTTCGACGAAATTCAATGCGGCGTTGGCCGGCCCGGTACTTACTTCGGATACCAGTTGCTGGAGCCGGTTGTCTTACCCGATATCATGATTGCCGCCAAGCCCATGGCCTGCGGCATTCCGCTGGGTGTCATCGCCGTCAATGAGAAAGCGGCCGCCTCCATCAAGGCAGGCATGCACGGGTCGACATATGGCGGCGGCCCGTTGGCATGCCGCGTGGCGCTGGAATTCTTCGATATTCTCGATGAGCTTCTGCCTGCCATCCAGGATGTGGGGGGCTACTTCCGCATGCGTCTGACCGATCTGGCGCGCCGCCACTCACTCATCAAGGAGGTTCGCGGCCAGGGGCTCATGATCGGGGTAGAACTGGAATTCTCCGGCAAGCAGCTTGTGCTCGACGGAATGAAGGAAGGGCTGCTCTTCAATTGCACTCACGACACGGTGTTGCGCTTCCTTCCGCCTTACATTCTCTCCGAGCAAGATGTGGACCGCGCCATCGCCGTACTCGACAAGCTCTTCGCCACGGCCCAGGCGCCAGCCGGGTAAACACTCGCCGTAACCTTGCTCCCGCTCCCGAAGTCCTTATTTTATTGGGCTTTTTGTCAGGCTTCCGCACCATCGGCGTGGCCTGTGCGGTCATCGGACTATCGACAATGAGGAGAACTTTTCAATGACAAACCTGCGCTGGCGTTTCCCGGGAGCCTGCGCCCTTGTGGGAGCTGCGTGCGTTCTTGCGGCCGGCGGTAATATCCCAATGTCTGCCGTGCTGACCGGCCAGAATGCCTTTGCCGATTACAGGACAATAAAGCCCGGCGTGTTCCGCAAAATCACCGTCGCCGATTTGCCGAAGCCCTTCGCCACGGAATCGGCCGGCAATGGGCCCAAGGTGATCCCGCAACCGGAAGGCGCATGGCCGCAGACCATTGCGGGCTTTAAGGTGGAACGCTATGTGGACTCGGGCCTGGATGTCCCACGCGAAATCCGCACCGCGCCCAACGGCGATTTCTTTGTAGCGGAGAGCGGCAAAGGCGAAGTAAAGGTTTTCCGCGGTATCACGGCCGACGGAAAGCCGAAGGAAACCTCCGTTTTTGCCACCGGCCTGAAACAGAACTTTGGCATTGCCTTCTATCCGCCGGGCGCGAATCCCAAGTGGGTTTATTTTGGAAACACGGGCTCCGTGGTGCGCTTCCCGTATACGAACGGCGACCTCAAAGCCACTGGCGACCCGGAAACCGTGATCGCCGAACTTCCCGCGGGCGGCGGCCATTGGACTCGCGATCTGGCGTTTACCGCCGATGGCAAGACGCTCTTCGTGTCCGTCGGCTCTCGATCTAACGTCGACGACCCCGACACCCATCCGGCTGAGCAGCATCGCGCCAATATTCTGGAGTACACGCCGGAAGGTAAATTCATCGGCGTCTATGCGTCCGGTATCCGCAATCCAGTAGGTATCGGCATTAACCCCGAAACCCAGCAACTATGGTGCTCCGTGAATGAACGCGATGCGTTGGGCGACAACCTGGTTCCCGACTACGTCACGCATGTGGAACGCGGCGGCTTCTACGGCTGGCCTTGGTATTACATGGGCTCGCACCAGGATCCCCGGCATGAGGGCAAGCATCCCGAATTGAACGGGAAGGTGATTGTCCCCGACGTGCTGCTTCAGCCGCACAATGCCTCGCTGGAACTCACCTTCTATACCGGAACCCAGTTCCCCAAGGAGTATCGGGGGGATCTCTTCGCCGCTGAACACGGCTCCTGGAACCGGTCCATCCGCACGGGGTATGAAGTGATCCGCGTGCCGCTGACGCATGGCCAAGCGAGCGGGGTCTATGAGGACTTCCTTACCGGCTTCGTCACCAGCGATGGCCAGGTCTGGGGCCGTCCGGTGGGTGTGGCCGTCGCGCCCGATGGGTCCCTCATGGTCACCGACGATGGCTCGAAGTCCATCTGGCGTGTCGTATACACCGGCAAGTAGCCGGCGCTACGCGTCCGGAATTAGAATCTGGCCCTTCAGGAACAGCGCGCATCGCCCCGCCATCTCAACGCGGTCGCCCATCATCTGGCAAAAAAGCTCGCCGCCTCGGGCTGAGATTTGCCGTGCATGCAGAACATCCTTCTTGAGTTCTGCTGCCCAATAGGGAATCAGCGTGCTGTGCGAGGATCCGGTGACCGGATCCTCGGGCACGCCTTTTGCCGGTGCGAAGAAGCGCGATACGAAGTCGCACGTCTCGCCCGGCGCGGTTACAATCACGGCAAACTTGTCGATCCGCATCAATCCGGCCATATCCGGCTTCAGCGCCTTGACTTCTTGCTCAGTGCGGTAAACCACCAGGTAATCGCGCGCGGCCAGCACGGCTGTGGGTTGGCCGCCTAAAGCCATCAGCAAGCCCTCGCACGGAGTCACGGGCTGCGGAGGCCTTGACGGAAAATCCATCGCCAGTGTTTCGCCTTGCCGCTGAACCACCAACTCTCCTGACTTCGTTTGGAAATGCAGGAAGTCGCCTTCTACTCCCAATTCGTGAAAAAGAACCCACGCCGAAGCCAGCGTTGCGTGGCCGCAAAGATCCACTTCCACCCCCGGCGTGAACCAGCGGAGGTCATACTTTCCGTCGGAACGTTTTACGAAATACGCTGTCTCGGAAAGATTATTCTCGGCCGCAATCGCCTGCATGGTGGCGTCCGGCAACCACTGGTCGAGGGGACAAATCGCGGCGGGATTGCCGGCGAAAACGGAGCCGGAAAAGGCGTCGACCTGGTAAATGGGAATGCGCATTCCATATTGTGGCGCATTCCTATTTCGATGCCAGCGCCGGGAGGTCAATGCACCCGCATGCGGCCGTTCTCCTTCAAAACAAGTTCGTCAAAAATGGCCAGAACCTTCTTGCGGTAGGTGTAGATCCGGCGCAGGGAGTCGCGGAAGTTCTCTTCATAACGCGCCGGTTGCAGCCATTTCGTCAAAATCGGTTTGGGGACGTCGATATCCTTCCGCAACGCATCGGCCGAATGGCCGCGCAGAAAAAGACCGTAGAACATGGCGGCCTCACGTTGCGGCGCCAGCGGGTCCATATCGTCGCGCGTCGGAATGTACATGACTTGCTCTGAAACCGAGCGCTGTGGAAGCCGCGAGATAAGTACAGTCCCCCTTTCGCGCTAAGTCCGTATGGTACTACCAAAATTTAAGTCTGCAAAGCCTTCCTTTCCGAGCGGACGAGAGGGACAGCAAACGCCGAAAAATGCTGCCGATTCGCACCCTTTTTCGTGCGTAGGACATCTAAGCGTGGTCGCTCTTGACGTGGGGGAGCGAGCGGGCAGTACATTCCTTGAGTGTGGCGTTGTCTGGCGTCCGAACCCGCTCAACGAAGAACTGGGTCTCTGAATCGACGCGGCGGGCGCAGATTACGAAGGCCCGCGAGCTGATCGACGCCGGCGAACGCGTTGAGGATGTTGCCGCGCTTTGGAATGTAGGCCGGACCACCCTCTGTCGGGCGCCTGCTTAAGCCTACTCCGCTTCTGCGACTGGTGGAGCAGCTTGCGGGAAAGAGACCGGGCGGCCAAAGGGAATCGTGGGGTTGAATCTTCAGGAGGCAAGGTTGTGATCAAGAACGGGCGGCAGCATCGCATCACGAAGGCTCAGGCCGAGAAGTTCCGAGCCACGCTCCATGAATTGGCCACGACGCCCCGACCGAAGGACGTTCATCCGAAGCTGTGGGAGGCGCAAAAGAACGGGGTGAAGAGCCAATTGGAGGACCTCGAAGCGGAGCTTCACGAGTACGAGACGTTGAAGGCAGGCGGCACTAAAATACTCGAGTTGGATTCTCTCGACGGACTGCCGAAGGCGCTCATACAAGCACGCATTGCCTCGGGATTGACGCAAGAGGATCTGGCGGCGCGTTTGGGTGTGAAGCCGCAACAGATCCAACGCTACGAAGCCAGCGACTATCAGACCGCAAGCTTCGCGCGGCTTCGAGAGATTGCCCGCCTGCTCGGCCTGCATCTTCGAGAAAGCGTGGAGTTGGTCCAGAATTGAGCGGTCGCTCCGTGAATCGGTTTGGGTGTAATCAGGCATAATGATGCAGAACATGTATGCGATCTGGAGGTTCTGGAGGAACGCAGAATCAGTAAGTGCGTGTTTTCAGAAGGCAGTACGGGTCTCGGCCGCAACTCGCGGCGCTGAAGAAGGCCGGATGCACCATGGAGAGGATTTCAAAGACGAGGGGTTATCGGGCGCGACCTCTAAGCGATTCGCGGGGGCCGGGCTGCGAAGAAGCGATTGCCCGGCGCTCTGCCCTCCCCCGTTGCCCTGAAGAGGTTGCAGCCAGGCGACTCCCTCATAGTGTGGAAACTCGACCGGCTGGGCCGGAGCTTGCGCCACCTGATTACGATGCTCGAGAGCTTGCCCGATCGCGGTATTAAATTCCGCTCGCTCACCGAATTGATCGGCACCACGACGCCCACAGGCCGCGCCATGTGGCAGATGATCGGCATGCTCGCTGAGCTTGAACGCAGCCTGGTCCTTGAACGCACCCAGGCCAGCACGAAGGAAGCACGGCGGCGCAGTGTGAAATTCGGGCGTAAGATGAAGCTAACCCCGGCGCAGATTACGAAGGCCCGCAAGCTGATCGACGCCGGCGAACGCGTTGAGGATGTTGCCGCGCTTTGGAATGTAGGCCGGACCACCCTCTATCGGGCGCTTGCTTAAGCCTACTCCGCTTCCGCAGCTTGCGGGGTGGCGCGTGGAGGAGCTTGTGAGGCGGCTTGTGAAGTGGTTTGTGCTGGCTCAGCCGCACCTCGGGGCATTGGAATTATCATCGTCACCGCAGGCATGATTGTGCTTTTCACCATGTCGGGGACAACAACCGCTTTCTCTATCGTGATCGTGCTGGGAGCAACAATTGCTTTTTTCATCCACATCTCCCGTCCTTTTCAGTTTACCCCATAGGTTGTCGCAAAATAATCCTTCGCCTCTTGTTGCGCTTCCGCAAAAAGCGCTGCCTTAGTCGCTAGACCAAGTGGGAAGTTGCGACGCTCCGCTTCGTGTTGTAACTTCATAAGTTTATAGCGTCGATTTGTAATCTGGTCGTTTGTGTACCGGCCCGAAAAGATACTCTCCCACTCCAATTGCGCATCAATAAATAGGCCTTCGAGAGTGATCGCTTGTTCGCTTGCGGCCTTATGTGTCTTGGTGAAGGGAAACACTTCTCTCAGAGCGTCCGCGACCTGTGATGCAGCAATGATCGCGCCCCACACCAAAGCGTGTTCTCTCCAGATCGCCCACGCTGCAATGCCACCACTTGAGGCGATTGCTCTTACTGTCCCAACACCGGTCACCCACCTGCCGAGGGCATCCCTGTAGCGACAGATATACGCGGCCGCCGTTTTCAGCTCAATCATTTGGTTCCAATATAGTTGCTGCTGTCTATGGACATTTTCGTTCACCGATCCAAGTTTACTAGCATCATCCACCTCTTTTGCCGGGCCGGCCCTTGCGGCCGCCCGGCATGTCTTGGCGATGACGGGGCAGAAGGGCGGGAACGGCAAAACCACGACCGCCTTCGGCTTGGTCGTCGCCGCTTCTCTAGCGGACCGCAACGTCGCCCTGATCGCCGCAGACGACCGCCGCAAATTGGAGCGACAGGCGCGGCACTGAAACGCCCGCCGTCCGCTCTTGTCAGGTTTCCCGATTGGCGCAAGTTTTGAACGCCGCCGCCAAGGGAGGCGCAGACCTTGCCATCATCGACAACCCGGGCAAAAGTACAGATGCGCTGATAGCCGCCGCGAAGGCCGCGGATTTCGACTAACTAATGCCCCTTCGGCCGCGGCTCTACTATATTGAAACGCTTGCCAGCCTAAAAGACGTGCTTCGCTCGCCGGCAATCCGCCCGCCACCATCTTTGTCAATCGCGCACCCATCCAAGGGAGCATGAATCTGACTATTGGACTTTCGGACGAAAAGGCTCAGGAGCTCAGGGCACAAGCTGCGGCCCATGGGCTGACTGTTGAGCGATGGGTTGAACAACTCGCGGGGCAACAAGCGGCAGCGCCGGTGTCTATCGCACCACTACAGAAAAACAAACCCGAAAGAGTGGGCTCGCCGATTCCACGAATGGGCTGAAAGCCATGATCGCACAAGGGCTCTTTTAAGCGATGAAGCCGTGAGCCGCGAGGCCATCTACTCTGACCGTATTTAGAACATACCGCCTATCCTGCCGATCCTACTCCGCGGGATCGTAGTTCAGGTTAGGGCCGAGCCAGCGCTCGACCTCCGCCACGCTCATCCCTTTGCGTTCGTGATAGTCTGCGACCTGATCGCGGTCGATCTTGCCGAGGCTGAAGTAGCGCGATTCGGGGTGGGCGAAGTAGAGGCCACTGACGCTCGATCCGGGCCACATCGCAAAAGACTCCGTAATCAGCATTCCGGTGTTCGCCTCGACATCCAGCAGACTCCAGAGCGGGCCTTTTTCGGTGTGATCCGGGCAGGCAGGGTAGCCGGCGGCGGGCCTGATCCCCCGGTACTTCTCCTGAATGAAATCCTCATTGCTCAGGTTTTCCGCGCGGCCGTATCCCCATTCATCGCGCACCCGTTTGTGCAGACATTCGGCGAATGCTTCAGCGAGCCGATCAGCGATGGCCTCCGCCATGATGGCGTTGTAATCGTCGTGCTCGGCCTTGAAGCGGTCGCATAGCTCCTTCAGGCCAATCCCGCTGGTTACAGCAAAACCGCCGATGTGATCGGGCAGGCCAGTTTCCTTCGGCGCGATGAAATCGGCGAGCGACCGGCACGGCTCATTTCCTTCTCTGTTCAGTTGCTGGCGCAGGAAGTGGAATCGCTCGAGTACCGTGCTGCGTGTTCCGTCTGTATAGAGCTCAACATCGTCACCCACGGCGTTGGCGGGGAAGAGACCGTAGACGCCGCGAGCCTTGATCAGCTTCTTATCGACGATGAGATCCAGCAGAGCATTGGCTTCGGCGAAGATCTGGCTCGCCTGCGCGCCTTGCCGCTCGTCAGTGAGAATGCGCGGGTAAAGACCTTTCAGTCCCCACGTGTGGAAGAACGGGGTCCAGTCAATAAAGCAGCGCAAAGTGGCAAGGGGAAAATCCTCCAGCACGCGCACGCCGGTAAAGGCGGGCACGGGCAGATCTTCGGCGCGCCACTCGATGGGCGTCCGCCTAGCGCGCGCGGCGTCAAGCGTGACGGCCTTCTGGCGCGGCGCGGAGTGGGCCTTGCGAAGCGCCTCATAGTCGGCGCGATGTTGCATCACGAACGCCGGTTTGCCGTCGTCGCTCAGCAGGCTGGTGGTGACGGGCACCGCCCGGCTGGCATCCAGCACGTGGACCACCGGCTCGCTATAGTGCGGCGCAATTTTGATTGCCGTGTGCGCGCGGCTGGTGGTGGCCCCGCCGATGAGCAGCGGTAACTTGAAGCTGAGTCGTTCCATCTCACGGGCCACATGCACCATCTCGTCAAGAGACGGCGTGATGAGGCCGCTTAGGCCGATTAGATCCGCCTTCTCCGCTTTGGCCCGTTCCAGGATCTTTTCGCACGGGACCATCACTCCCATATCGATTACTTCATAGTTGTTGCAGGCCAGTACGACGCCCACGATGTTCTTGCCGATATCGTGGACGTCGCCTTTCACGGTGGCGAGAACGATTTTCCCCTGGGTCTTAACCAATTGGCCGGCGGCGGCCATGGCCTCCTTTTCGGCCTCCATGAAGGGCGTCAAGTGCGCCACGGCTTTCTTCATTACCCGGGCGGATTTGACCACCTGGGGCAGGAACATCTTGCCGGCGCCGAACAGATCGCCCACCACGCTCATCCCGGCCATCAGCGGCCCTTCGATCACCAGCAGAGGCCGGCCCAATTTGACGCGGGCTTCCTCGGCGTCGATCTCAATGTAAGTATCTATGCCCTTCACCAGCGCGTGGGAAAGGCGCTCCTCCACGGTGCCCGCGCGCCATTCCTCGGTCTTCTTTTCATTCGCCACCGCGCCCGCGCCGGCTGCCTTCAGCGCTTCGCCATGCTCCACCAGACGCTCCGTGGCGTCGGACCGGCGGTTGAGCAGCACGTCCTCAACCAGCTCCTTCAGCTCAGGCTCGATCTCCTCATACACCTCCAACATCCCGGCATTCACGATACCCATGTCCATGCCTGCCGCGATGGCGTGATAAAGAAACGCGGAGTGCATGGCCTCGCGAACCTTGTTGTTGCCGCGGAAACTGAATGAGATGTTTGAGACGCCGCCGCTGACCTTGGCGTGCGGCAAGTTCGCTTTGATCCAGCGCGTGGCGTTCATGAAGTCCACGGCGTAGTTGTTGTGTTCCTCCATGCCGGTGGCGACGGTGAGAATGTTCGGATCGAAGATGATGTCTTCGGGGGCGAACCCCACCTCGTCCACCAGGATCCGGTAGGCGCGCTCGCAGATGCGAATTTTGTCCTCGTAAGTCGCCGCCTGACCCTGCTCGTCGAAGGCCATCACCACCGCCGCCGCGCCATATTTGAGCACCGTAGCGGCGTTTTGCCGAAACTTTTCTTCGCCTTCCTTCAGCGAGATCGAGTTCACGATGCCTTTGCCCTGCAGGCACTTGAGCCCGGCCTCGATGACCTCCCATTTCGAGGAGTCCACCATGAAGGGAACCTTGGCTACCTCGGGCTCGCTGGCCAGCAACTGCAGAAAGCGCGTCATCGCCGTGACGCCGTCAATCATGCCCTCGTCCATGCAGATGTCGATGACATTCGCGCCGTTCTCCACTTGCTGCCGGGCGATGCTGACGGCCTCCTCGTAGAGGCCTTGCTTGATCAGTTTTGCGAACTTGGGCGAACCGGCCACATTGGTCCGCTCACCGATCATGATGTAGACGCCCGCCTGCTGCGTAAACGGCTGCGATCCCGACAAACGGAGAGGCTTGGCCCCAGCAATGCCGTCGACGGCCACGCTGACGCGCGCGGTCTCTCTCGATTCGGGATCGGACTTTGTCCACTCCCGCGGATGCAGGCCTTCCAGCGCTTTGGCGATCGCCGCGATGTGTTCGGGCGTGTTGCCGCAGCAGCCGCCCGCGATATTGATAAGCCCGCCGCGCGCAAAATCGCCCAGATAACGAGCCATGTCGGCCGGCTCCAGGTCGAACCCGGTCGGCGAGAGGGGATTCGGCAAGCCGGCATTCGGGTAGCACGAGATGGCGGCGCTAGACTTTTCCGAGAGGTCCTCCAGGAACGGATACATCAAGTCGGGGCCCAATGAGCAGTTGAGACCCACCGACAGCGGTTTCACGTGCTGCACCGCGTTCCAGAACGCCTCGATAGTCTGCGCGGAAATCATCGTCTCGCCGCCGCGTCCTACCGCCGCCGAGATCATCACCGGCAGTTCCTTGCCGTCCTGATCGAACACCTCGCGGATGGCCACCAGCGCCGCCTTCGCGTTCAGGGAGTCGAAGATTGTCTCCACCAGAAGCAGGTCTGAGCCGCCGGCGATGAGGGCGCGGATCTGCTGCATGTAAGCGTTCTTCACCTGATCGAAGGCGACCACCCGGAAACCGGCGTCGTCCGCATCGGGCGAGTTCGAAAGAGACACGGTCAGCGGCCCGATGGCCCCCGCAACGAAACGTTGCCGCGAGGTCGCGTTCGCCACCCGATCGGCCCATATCCGGCACTGCCGAGCCGACTCCTCATTGATCTCCCAGGCCAGGCTATTGAGGAACGGATCCTCGATGATCTTTTGGTAGAACTCGGGGTCCTTCCGCCCGCCATGCTCCCGCGGATCGTCTACAAAGAATTCGCTCTGGGTGATGCTGGTGGCGCCGAACGTATTTGTCTCAATGATGTCGGCCCCGGCCTCCAGAAACCGGCGATGAATGTCGCAGATCATCTCCGGCTGAGTCAGGGAGAAGATGTCGCCGTTATTCAGCAGGTCCTTGGTGGAGTTCTTGAAGCGCTCGCCGCGGATATGGGCTTCCGTCATGCCATAGGTTCGGATCGTCGTGCCCATCGCTCCATCGATGATGGCGATTCGACTCTCCATAACCTTCTGCAAAGGATGTTTTGGTTCTGTAGTCATGTTTCTGCGATTGCCTTGAACGGTCATGCGACAGCGGGAGGGACTCTTGCCGCCATCCGCGACCGGTTCCCGCTGCTAGTTGGGGCACAGCAGCAGCGCGGCCATATGCCCGGACGAATGAATTGAGCGCCCACAGTCGATTCGGTGAAAATTCACCATTCACGCAGGGAGGGCTGTGTCTTCCCTACATTATCGCAGGCCCGCAATGGCGCTTGCGTTGATTCATCGCAAAGCCATGAAAACAAGCGTATTTCGAGAATCGCCGGCATGGGGCGCAATTCCAGCTAAAATTGAGGCCATGGTGCAGATCGCCGCCTATGTGGAACTGGGCTTCTGCTGGGTCGCCTGGTCACTGGCCTTCGTCAAACCGAGCAAACAGGGCCGCCTGGACCTGGTGGCCGATGGCGATCGGGTCATTGATCGCATTCCTTGCCGGGACCGAGATTCGCGTCCGCGCCGAGGAACGCCTGCTCGCCGAGCGCTTCCAGGATTCGTATGTCGCTTACCGATCGCGCACATCGGCTTTCATTCCGTTCATCCGCTGATTGTCTTTCAATTTCTAGCCGACGCATTCTGAGAATTCAACTCTCAGAATGCGCTGGCAGTACGCGAAACGCAGGTCGGTTTACCGCAGCGGCGCATGACGGCCGTGATCGAACCGGGCCGCAGATCGCCGAGGACGGAGGAATTCTTCGAGGAGTCCACTCCGCTCGGCTTCCAGAGCGTCGAGAGTTTCAGGCCTAAGCATCTGCAGGGCGTTTGTATACGCTCAGATATACGCCGCCAAAAAGGAAAATCGTCGATCCGCCGCTCTATGTCGCACACCCCCGGCGCGCCTCTCGTTTGACACCCTTTCCGCGTCCTGGCTATACTCGGAGTTTAGGGTCTAGTGGATTGTGAGGAGTGTGTCCAGCGCGCACTCTGCGTTGCTTGGTTGTCCCTGGCAAAAATACCGCTTCCCAAAGTTCTGAGAGATTAGGATTTCGTCATGCCAAAACGCACTTTTCAGCCCAACAATCGCAAGCGGGCCAAGACGCACGGTTTCCGTGTGCGAATGAAGACCGCCGACGGCCGGGCTGTGCTTGCTCGCCGCCGGAAGAAGGGCCGTCACAAGTTGACCGTGAGCGATGAACGCGTTGTGCGCGATTCGAAGTAACGCCGCCGTCACCACTACGTTGACGCTGGGTGGCTTCACTACGCTGGCGCTGTCCAAAGAAAAGCGCATCCTTCGGTCCGCTGAGTTCCGAAAGGTTTACCAAACTGGTGTTCGTGTGACGTTTCGCCACTTCGCTGCCTTCTGTTTGGCCACTCCGGGATCTGGCGCGCCGTCACGCTACGGTTTTACGTTGCCGCGCGCCGTGGGCAATGCGGTCACCCGCAACCGGATACGACGCCGTTTTCGCGAGGCGGTCCGCGCCCATCTCGACCGGCTGCCCCAGGACTGGGCCATCGTCTTCAATCCCCGGCGCACCGCGCTCGACGCCCCATTTACTGAACTATCGAACGACGTCAGCCGTCTCTTTGACAGATGCAAAAAGCTTTAATCGCGTGCCTGCGCGGCTACAAGCTTTTCTTGTCGCCCGTGCTTCCTTCCGCTTGCCGGTTCCATCCCACCTGCTCCGAATACACGCTGGAAGCCATTCAAAAGCATGGCGCGTGGCGCGGCGTGCTGATGGGCGCCCGGCGCCTGCTTCGCTGTCATCCGTTTCATGCCGGCGGTTATGACCCCGTCAGTTAGTTGAAGAGAGTATTCATTCATGCCTGATTTGCCTGGAAGCCCAAACACACCTAAACGTGAATTGCCGCTGGAACTGCGCATGTTCCTGTTTTTCACGATCACCTTGCTGGCGTTCCTGGTAACGCAATATTTCTTCAAGCCGGCCCCGGCGATAAAGTCAGCGGCGCCCGCGATCACGTCGAAGAACGCCGCGGCGCAGGTTGTGAAACCGGTGGATACCACCGTCGCGCAGGGAGCCTCGGCTGAAGTTGCCGCATCTCCGACGGCCGCCCAGGCTGAGACCCTATATACCATCGATACCGACGTGTTTCACGTAGTTGCGACGAACAAGGGCGCTTTCGTCAAGAGCTGGGTACTGAAGAAATATCGGGACAGCGACGGGAGGCCGCTCGACCTGGTGAATAGCGCCGCCGGCGGTTTGCCGGGTCCGCTGGCGATCGATTTCAGCGACCGGAAAACTACGATCGACGATCCGAATGCCGTGCTCTTTGTCGCTACGCCGACCGCCGACAAACTCGGCATTTCGTTTGAATACTCCGATGGCAAAACGACCGTTCGGAAATCGATTCAGTTCGGACAGAAGAGTTACCTTTGCGACGTGCGGTCTGAGGTTGTAATGAACGGGACGCCGGTTTCACACGTGCTGACCTGGCGTGGCGGCTTTGGCGATGAGACGGTCCGAAACGCCGGCGCCAGCCAACACACAGTACACTACGACGCCACCACCAGCAAGCTGGTCAAGAAGAACGCCAAAGATGCCAAGAATGGACCCCTCCAGGAGACGGGCAACTTTACCTTTGCCGGGCTCGAAGACAATTTCTTCGCCGCGGTGGCGATTCCATCCGTGTCGGCGAACAACGTGGAAGCTCGCACCTATGACGATCCACTCACCATAAAAGGCGAAGACAAACCTCAGCCTTTCGTGGGCGGCGGAGTCAGCACGGGGGCTGAGAATCAGTTCTCGCTCTTTGTCGGTCCGAAGGACATAGACCTTCTGCGCAAGGTGAGTCCGAAGCTGGAACAACTGGTGGATTGGGGCTTCTTCGGCGTCATTGCCAAACCCTTATTCCTGTGCTTGAACTGGGTAAACGATCACTGGACGAACAATTTCGGTTGGGCCATCATCGTGGTAACCGCCATCATCAATATTCTGCTATTGCCCTTCAAGCTCACCAGCCTGCGCTCTGCCCGCAAAATGCAGAAGATCGCGCCGGAGATCAAGGCGATCAACGACAAGTACAAGGGCATCTCCATGCGCGATCCGAAGGCCGCGGATAAGAACACTGAAATGATGGCGCTTTATAAGGTTCACGGCGTGAATCCAGTGGGGGGATGCCTTCCGCTGCTGATTCAGCTTCCGTTCTTCTATGCGTTTTATCGGGTTTTGAGTATCGCCACGGAGCTGCGCGGGTCCAGTTGGCTGTGGGTGAACGATCTTTCGCGCCCGGAAAGCCTTGCCATTCACTTACTGCCCATTATTCTGATAGCCACGCAGTTTCTGATGCAGAAGATGACGCCGGCCGCGGGCGTGGATCCATCGCAGCAGAAAATGATGCAGTTTATGCCGCTGATCTTCGGATCGATGTTCTATTACGCGCCGGCGGGCCTTGTACTATATTGGTTGACCGGAAACGTGGTTGGCGTGCTGCAGCAGATGCTGATTAACCGCTTCATGCCGCTGCCTACGCCGTCGGCACCGCAGATTCCGGCGAAAGCGCCGGTTTCCAAGGCGCCGGCGAGGGCGCCCGTCAATCGGTCCGGCAAAAGATAACCGATGAAATACACCATCGACTCGATTCAGGCGAAGCTTGAACAGTTCCTCGGGCCTGTTTTGGCCACCGGCGAGTTTGAGCTCAGCTACGAGCTTTCGGAAGCGCAGAGTCCGCATCCAGAAGTTGAGAATCCGGAAGTGACGGTGAAGTTTTCGGGCGGAGATGTGGATCTGCTACTGGCCAACCGCGGCGAACTGTTGCTCGCGTTGGAGCATCTGGCGATGGAGGCCATCCACGTTCCAGCCGAAGATCACTCGCTTATTTCGTTCGACGCAAACGACTATCGCCTTCTGCGCATCGAAGAGTTGCGGATGAGCGCGGCGGCCGCCGCCGAAAAAGTAAAGCGCACGCATACCCCGTTCTTCTTCAACCCGATGACCAGCCGTGAACGGCGCGTCATTCACTTGGCCCTGCGCGATGAGAAGGATTTGCGTAGTGAGAGTCTGGGTGTGGGTCCGAACCGGGCGGTGGTGCTGGTACCGGCGGATATGCCGACTCCGCCCGCGCCTCCTCCTCCGCCCTTCCGTCCGCGTGAAGGAGGTGTCGCCGGAAGGGGCGACCGTCCTGGCGGGGATCGCCGCGGTCCACGTGGGGATGGACGCGGTCCACGCGGCGATGGACGCGGCCGTCCGCCGATGCGTGGACGCCGCGACTAGCGGGATGCGGAGATTCGTAGCCGTGCAGCCATCCAACCGGTCGCTCCCTAACGGTCGCGGCTCGGTAGGCTTTGCATGAGCCTTCGCGACACCATCGTCGCGCTCTCAACGCCGCTTGGGCGAGGTGGCATGGGCGTGATCCGTCTTTCGGGCCCCAGTGCCTGCTCCATCGCTGAAGCTGTTCTGCGCTTTCCGGTGGAAGCCCATTGGAAGAGTTGGGCGAGCCAATTGGCTTACCTTCCCGACGAGCACGGGGCGACGATTGACCAAGCGGTGGTCAGCTTCTTCGAGCAGCCCCGGTCCTACACCGCGGAAGATGTTGTCGAGGTTGCCTGCCACGGTTCGCCCGTGGTCTTGCAGTTTTGCCTCGACCGGGCTCTGCGGGCGGGGGCGCGACTTGCCGAACCAGGCGAGTTCACGCTGCGCGGCTTCGTCAACGGCCGCATCGATCTGCCGCAAGCGGAGGCAGTTCGCGAGTTGATCGACGCCACCACGCTCTACCAGGCGCGGGTCGCTTCGCAACAGATTGGCGGTTCGGTCTCACGCCGGCTGAGACCGCTGAAGGAGCAACTCCTGGAGCTGATCTCACTCATGGAAGCCGGCATCGATTTCGCTGAAGACGACATCAGCGTGGCCAGCCCCGATGAGGTTCTGCGCCGCATGCGGCCCATCCGCGAAGGCGTAGACCGGCTGGTGAGCACCTTTCGTTCCGGCCGTTATGTCTTCGAAGGCTTTACGCTGGCGATTGCGGGCCGCCCCAACGTCGGCAAGAGCAGTCTCTTCAACCGTCTGCTGGAGCGTGACCGCGCCATTGTGACCGGCATTCCCGGCACCACGCGCGACACAATCTCAGAGACCACCAGCATGGACGGCATTCCGGTGAAGCTGGTGGATACAGCCGGCATTCGGCAAAGCAACGATCTGGTGGAATCGCTCGGCATTCAGCGCAGCCATGAGGCCGTGGCCGATGCCGATTTGACGCTGCTGGTGCTGGATCTCTCCGAACCGCTTATGGAAGAAGACCGCACGCTGCTGGCCGCTCTCGCTGACAGGAGACCGGTGGTAGTGGGAAACAAATGCGATCTGCCGCGGCGGCTTGAGAGCAATCGGGAGACGATGCCGGTTTCGGCTGTCACAGGCGACGGCGTCGACGAGCTTCGTAAAGCGATTCTTCATCGGCTGACGCCCGAGGGTCTAGCCACGCCCGAGACTGGTGTCATCACCAGCCTGCGCCATGCGAATCTCCTGCGCGAGTGTCTGGAGGCCCTGGACAGTGCAAAGCGTGCCGTGGAGTTCAACATTCCGCATGAGATGCTGCTGCTGGATCTTTACGCGGCCCTGCAGCCGATCGATGCCATCACTGGCGCAACCACGGCCGATGATATTCTTAACCGGATCTTCTCGACGTTTTGCATCGGGAAGTGACCACTGAGCCGGTAGAGCAGTGGAGAAGGCGATGAGTTGGGATTTTTTCAATCCGTTCGAACGGTGGCGGCTCGGAAGCGCCGGCGCGCGTAAACAAGCTGGCAACTGACTTCGATCATCACTTCGCGGGCAGCTTCGCCAGATAATTCCGCCACCCGCCCAGATGCGTGATCTCCGTCGCGCCCTGGATGGCGTAAGGCTCGCACAGGAAGCCCTTCACAGTTCGTCCGCCGGCGAGCTCAACGCTGCCAATGCCGAGGGGCGGCGGGATGAGCGCGACGAAATCGCCAAAGCGGTTCACGGGCATCGCCCAAACCTCCACTTCGATTCCAGAGCCGGCAAATGCGGGTTCGCGGATGAGGCCGGGCTTCAGCGGTTTCGTTTCGCTGAGAGCGTAGAGTCGATAGGCGGCTGAGGTTCTGGCGGTCTCGATGAGGCGCGCGCCGCGCTCCGTCAACTGGTGGTTGAGCGGCTGGCCGCTGAGGTGCGCGCCGACAACGGCAAGTTCAATGCACCCCGAGGGAGCGGATGCGGCGATCGGCGCAGTCTCGGCGAGGGGAGTGCCAGTGGCGCCGGCCTGCTTGTGGGGACAGATCGCGCGATGGAGGCGATCACCGAGGCTTAGCAAGGCTTCGTCGGAAAAAGCGGGCGCGATCAACGTGACCCCGAATGGGAGGCCGGCTTTTGTTCCGCCGTTGGGGCGGAAGCCGGCGGGGATGGGCACAGCGGCAAGATCCAGCAGGTTGACGAAATTGGTGTAGAAGCCCAGGTTGGTGTTGAGGCGAACAGGGTCGGCATTGACTTCGTCAATGGTGTAGATTGTGCCGACAGTGGGCAGAAGCAGCACGTCGACCGATCGCCAAGCTTCGTTCGCCCCGCGGCGGAGTTCTTCGAGCTTGTATTGGGCTAAGAAGGAATCGACGGCAGAATACTTCCCCGCCCCGGTGATGATGGCGCGTACGACAGGATGGACGTCGTCCGCGTGGGCGTCAAAGAACTCGCGCAATGCGGCGAGGCGTTCAGCCACCCAGGGGCCGGAGTACAGCAGATCAGCGACGGCTTTGTAAGGCTCATAGTCGAATTCGATGATCTGGGCGCCTGTGGATTCCGCGGCGTGGATGGATTCGGCGAAGAGGGCTTGCGCGGCGGCGTCCCCAAAGAATTCGAGTTGTCCGGCCTTGGGCACGCCGATGCGGACCGGGTGGGCGCTGAGCCATGGCGCTGACGCAGGTTCTGAAATGCGGGAGTACGGGTCGGCCGCATCGAAGCCGCGAGCGGCGGCATTCACCAGACGGGCGTCTTCGCAGGTGAGCGCGAAAATGGAAACGCAATCGAGTGACCGGCAGGCAGGCACGACGCCGGCCGCGCTGAGCAAGCCGCGCGTTGGCTTCAGGCCGACAATGTTGTTGAAGGCGGCAGGGACGCGGCCCGAACCGGCAGTATCGGTGCCAAGCGAGAAGGTAACCAGGCCGGAAGCCACGGCCACGGCAGATCCTGAGCTTGAGCCGCCTGAGATGTACCGAGGGTCGAAAACGCTGGAGCAGGGCCCGTAGGGTGACCGCACGCCAACCAGACCGGTGGCGAACTGGTCCATGTTGGTTTTGCCGATGAGGATGGCGCCCGCTGCTTCGAGACGATCTACAAGCGTCGCGTTTTTCTCAGGCCGATACGCGTAAGCAGGGCAGGCGGCAGTAGTTTCGAGACCAGCGGCGTCAATGTTATCTTTCACCGCGAAGGGAACGCCATACAGGGGAAGCTTCGCCCGCTCGGTGGAAGCAAGACACTCGGCGCGGGCAAGGGCGACCTGGCGGGGAACGAGTGAGATCCAGACCGGACGGAGAGGCTGGGATTCGATGCGGTCATAAATAGCGGAGAGGGTCTCGGCCGGTTTGACGCCGCTTGCGTAGGCGCTGTGAAGCGCTGACATGTCGAGTCGCATAAGGATTCAATTCGCGGTCTCAAGAAGGACCAGCGTCTGGCCGGGCATGACCAGGGCGCCTTGTTTGCAGCGGATCTCGCGAACGATGCCCGCTTCGGGAGCGGCGATCGCGATCTCAGTTTTCATCGCCTCGAGAACAATGAGGCGGTGACCGGCTTCGACGCACTGGCCTGGCTCCACGGCGATGCTCCAGACACTGGCGGTAAGCGGCGACGTGACCGCTTCGCAACCTTCGGGAATGGCGGAGGTTTCGAACCCGCCAGGCGCATCTTCGGCGGCGGCATCGACGATGATGGCTTGCCCGGCCGCGGCCCAACGGGCGCGTTCCTCAGAGAAGGCCTGCTGCCGTTGCTGTTTGCTCAAGCTGGCTTCGGGTGCGATGGATTCGAGAAAGCGCCGATAGTCAGGGTAGTTGAAGGAGGTGTCCTCTGTCTTGATCTCGATCTCGCCGTGCGGGAAGGCGTCGCGCATCTCCAACAACTCACCGGCGGTGACGGGATAGAAGCGGATCTGATCGAAGTAGCGGAGCAGCCATGGCGTGCCTGGCTCAAAGTTCGCGGTGCTCTTATAAGTGTTCCAGACTTGCGTGGTGCGGCCGAACAACTGGTAGCCGCCGGGGCCTTCCATTCCGTATATGCAAAGGTAAGCGCCGCCAATGCCGACCGCGTTTTCTGGCGTCCAGGTGCGCGCCGGATTGTACTTGGTGGTGACCAGGCGATGGCGCGGATCGACAGGCGTGGCGACGGGTGCGCCGAGGTAAACGTCCCCGAGGCCGAGGACCAGGTAGCTGGCGTCGAAGACGATCCGGTGAACGTCTTGAATGGACTCGAGGCCGTTGATGCGGCGGATGAACTCAATGTTGCTGGGGCACCAAGGGGCATCGGTGCGCACCGCTTGCATGTATTTCTCGGCCGCAAGGCGGGCCTGCGGGTCGTCCCACGATAAAGGCAAATGAACGATGCGCGAAGGCACGGTGATGTCGAGGTCGTCAGGGATGGCGCGCTCGGCCGCGGCGAGCGCTTCAAGGAGTGCGGCGCGGGGCAGACGCCGCGCGTCGTAGTGAACCTGAAGGCTGCGAATGCCGGGCGTGATATCGAGTAAGCCTCTGAGATTGACGGCTCGCAACTGGCTTTCCAGCGCGTGGACGCGAAGGCGGAGTCCCAGGTCGAGAATATTGTCTCCGAACTCGACGAGCAGAGAGCGGTCGCCATCGGCGCGATAAGCGATCTGGGGCGAGTTTCCTTGCGAAGGACGCCAGGCGATGACCGCGGGTTCCAGCGGTTGGCCCGCATGCGCGGGCAATTGTGGCAGGGGTTTCGCGAGAGTGGCGATGGATTCTTCCAGCGCGATGTCCATAGCATCCGCCTCCGCGGCGGTGAGGGCGCGGAAACGAACGGAGTCACCGGGACGCAACTGGCCGATCTTCCACAGTTCGGCTTCGACGACGGTGGCGGGACAGACGAACCCGCCCAGGCTGGGACCATCGGGGCCGAGGATGATGGGCATGTCACCCGTAAAATCGATGGCGCCGATGGCGTAGGCGTTGTCGTGAATGTTCGAAGGATGAAGGCCCGCTTCGCCGCCATCGAGGCGCGCCCACTTGGGCTTGGGGCCGATGAGGCGCACGCCGGTACGGTCTGAGTGGTAATGCACTTTCCAATTGGCGGAGAAGAGCATTTGAATGTCTTCGTCGCGGAAGAAATCCGGGGCGCCGTGCGGCCCGTAGAGGACGCCGATCTCCCAAGCGTTGGAGTAGACGGGCGTGACATCGGCTGGAAGCGTGGCGACGTCAGGTTCTGTAGCGGCATTCTTGAAGTGCACAACATCGCCTGAGCGCAGGGCGCGGCCGGCATGGCCACCGAAGCCTCCCAGCAGAAACGTGCTCTGGCTGCCAAGGTAAGGCGCGATATCGAATCCGCCGGCGATGGCGAGATATGTGCGCATGCCGGCGCCTTGCGCAGCGCCCATCTTGAGAACCGAGCCTGCGTTCACGGGAAAAGCCTGCCAGCGCGGCGCCGGTTCGCCGTCGATACTCGCCAGCATGTCAGCGCCAGTCAGCGCGACGATAGCTTCGCATGCGAAGCGGAGCTGCGGACCCGTCATGGTGATTTCGAGCGCAGCGGCCATGGGTGAATTCCCCAGCAGGCGATTGGCGATGCGGAAGCTCAGCGCGTCCATGGGACCCGAGGGCGGGACGCCGACGTTCCAATAACCGAGACGACCCGGAAAATCCTGCACCGTGGTTTGGGCGCCACCGTGAATCGTTTCGATGGCTTCGCGACGCGCCACAAAGCGGGCCAACGACGAGGTGAGCATGTGGCCCGACTTGAACTCTTCGCCATCGCAGACATGGCGCAGATAATCGAGATTCGTTTCGATGCCGGAGAGCCGCGTGGCGTCGAGAGCTTGCTGGAGTTTGACGATAGCGGCGGCGCGATCGTCAGCATGGACGATGAGCTTGGCGATCATCGGGTCATAGTAGGGCGTGACTTCGGCGCCGGGCTCTACCCAGGTCTCGACGCGGGCGTGCTTCGGAAAACTGACGTGTGTAAGGCGGCCGGAGCTGGGCTGGAAGTTTGCGCCGGTGTCTTCAGCATAGAGGCGAACTTCGATGGAATGGCCCCGCGGATGGATGGCAAAGGACGAGAGCGGCGCAAGATCGCCAGACGCGCCAAGAACCATCCACTCCACCAGATCGACGCCGGTTACCTCTTCCGTGACGCCGTGCTCCACCTGGAGGCGCGTGTTGACTTCGAGGAAAAAGAACTCGCCCGTCGCGTTGTCATAGACGAATTCGACGGTGCCGGCCGAGCGGTAACGAACAGATTCGCCCAGGCGGACGGCGCATTCCATCAACTGCCGGCGCGTCGATTCGGGGATGCCGGGAGCGGGCGTCTCTTCAATGACCTTTTGGTTGCGGCGTTGCGCGGAACAATCGCGCTCGCCAAGAGCGATGACGTGGCCGTTGCCATCGCCGAAGATCTGGACCTCTAAGTGGCGAGCCTGGGAAATGAATCGTTCGAGGAACGCGCCGCTATCGCCGAAGTTGTTCGCGCCCAGCCGCTGGACGGCATCGAAGGCTTCGTCAAGCTGGCTCTCAGTCTGACAGAGCCGGATGCCAATGCCCCCGCCACCAGCCGTGCTCTTGAGCATCACCGGGTAGCCGATGCGGGCAGCGGCGGCTTTCGCCTCATCAAGGGTGGCCAGGAGACCCGTGCCGGGAAGAAGCGGAACCTTCAGACGCTGAGCCATCTCACGCGCGGCGTGTTTCAGCGCGAAGGCGCGCATCTGATGGGGCGTGGGGCCGATGAAGATAATGCCGGCGCTTTCGCAAGCGTCCGCGAATTCAGGCTTCTCACTCAGGAAGCCGTACCCGGGATGGATGGCTTCCGCGCCGGTGGCCTGGGCAGCCGCGATGATGGCTGGAATAGAGAGGTAGCTCAAAGTGGCTTGCGCGGGCCCAATGGGCACAGCTTCATCCGCCTGGCTGACGTGGAGCGAGTGCCGGTCAGGCTCAGAGTAAACAGAGACGGACCCGATGCCGAGGCGGCGCAGGGTGCGGATGATCCGGCAGGCGATTGCGCCGCGATTCGCAATCAGGACTTTCTTGAACATTTATTGGGCGTCCCAGATCAAGACTTGGATCGGCGTGGGGTTGTAGGCGTTGCAAGGGTTGTTCAACTGGGGGCAGTTGCTGATGAGGACCAGGGTGTCGCGGTCTGCCCGCAGCTCAACGTACTTACCGGCTTCGGAGATGCCGTCTTCAAAGGTCAGGCCGCCTTCGGGCGTGACGGGAACATTCATGAAGAAGTTGATGTTATTCGCGATATCCCGCTTTTCAAAGCCGTGGTCATAGGCGATGACGGCTTTCACAAAACTCTGACGGCAGGCGTGCATGTGGCGCTTTTCGATGGCGTAGCGCACCATGTTGCTTTCCGTGGCGCAGGCGCCGCCCAGCGTGTCATGACGGCCGCAGGTATCGGCGACGATGGTCATCAAGACGTTCCCGTTCGACGACATGATCTTTGTGCCGGCGGTGAGATAGATGTTCTTTTGTTCCCGGATGGTCTCTTGAAAGCTGTAACGATCTGTCAGATCATGCGCGTTATAAAACAGCGTGTCGACGGCCTGATTGCCTTCCAAATCGACAATCCGGAAGATTTGGCCCTTCTTGACAAGGTGAATCCAGGATTCGCCGGCGGGCACGATTTCGCGATGCTGGGCCCGCGAAGGGTCCATGGTGCTGTGGACAATTTTGATTCCGCTCATTGTCTTTCTTCCGGTTTAGAGGAAATACCTTTCGGTCAAGGTGAAGCCGCGCACATTTTCGGGACGAGAAAGGCGGCAAGGGTCGTCGGCCGTTGGCGGAGCGACGCGGTGAATGATGAGATGAACCGGCTTCGGATCGTAGGCGGGATTTGGGTCAAGCGGATGCTGGCTGGTGTTGAGGATCGCCAGTACGTTCATTTCGGCCCGAAGTTCGACATGGCTGCCGGGCGCGGAGACTCCGGGAATGAAGTGCATGGCGCCATCCGGATCGACGGCGACCTTGCTGAAAAAGTTCATGTTGGCGGAGAAATCGCGGGGCGATAAGCCCCACTTGGCGAGTTCCACCAGAAAGCCGTCTTTCGCATTCTGATGAAACTGGTTGCGGTGCTCCTGATAGCGGGCTGCGCCGTACTTGGCGTTGACCAGCGCGGCGTCGGTGCAGCCCCCCAGCGCATCGTGCCAGCCGGCGGAATCGCTGGTCACAGAGCAAAGAATGCGCCCCATGTCGGAATAAAGGACATAACCGGCGGTGAGCCTGGCGATGTGCTGGGCCTTCAGGGAGTCAGGGATATTGAGGCGTTCCGAAGGGCACTCAAAGTTGTAGAAGAGTGCGCTGACATTGGCGCCGCCGGTGGGATCGGTCATCCGCAGGGCCGTTCCCCGTTTGAGGACATGAGACCAGGTGGCGCCGGGCTGAACAACTTCTTCCCACAAAATTTCAGGGAACATTACAAAATACTCTCCTTGCGCAGCGCGGCGGAAGAGACACGCCGGGCTGCTGTCTTAAGATATGTCTGGTTGAAAACGAGGTAGCCACCGCAAAGATGTTCGCCCACGCCTACTGAGCCGCGACCGTCAGGGAGCGACCGGCTACGAACGCGGTTAGAGGAGGGTGGGCGGACCGCAGCAGACGTCCATGGCGGTGATGCGCAGCATGACGGCGAGCGAAATTCGCCTCAAACCGCTCTGCTTTGCATTCCACAGCATGTTGAGAGTATGACACGTCACCGGGCTAGGACGAGTGGAACGCGGCCGCAGGACGGGCTCGGCGAAGTTGATGACTAATCCTTCTTGGGGACTGTCTGGTCAATGTAGTGAACTGCACAGGGTTGGGGGTGGAGGCAGAGAAAATCCTTGTCCGTGGTCAGAAGCACAGCACTGGCTGCCTTGGCAGTTGCGGCGATCCAGAGATCGTTCTTTGAGAGAATCCTGGCGCCGACTTTAACCGTTCTGCAGGCGCGGTCAACCTCCACATACGCATCCAGCACCGACTCATGGTTGATATCGAGGACCACGAGTGTCGCCAACACCTTCTTGAGAAACTCCCGCTTGACGTTACCGAAACCAAACTGGTCTGCGAGTGCCCAAATCTCTCCCACCGTCACAATTGAAATCAAGGGGCGGTGTACCGCGCTCTTCAGGCCAAACTGGGATGTGATGTGTTTTCCGAGGTCCTTGTCGCGGACCAACGCAAGTACGATACTCGTGTCCAGCAGCAGTGGGCTGCTGCTCATTTCTTCAGCTCAAGCATCATCTTTTTCCACTCGTCGTCCGTTTCGTTGCCAGGCCAGCAGCCGACGTAGGACGAGAAGGAATCACAACCATGCCCCGCGGACACTCTGCGGACCTGCGGGATGCGGCGTGACGGCGAAGGAGGAACTATAGAAAAAATGCTGGGCTGCCCCTCGCCCTGCTCGATTGCATGTGCGTCGATTCGTAATAACGAGCCGGAGGGACGGTAAATCGCCCTGCCGAGGATCAGGACGCGTTTGCCAAAAAACTTCTGCAGCCCGTCAACTTCATCCGCGCTTTCCAAGACCCCTTGTACCTCGGTTCCGTCGTCTAACTGCAGCCCGAACGACCGCGTGCTTCGACGGATCATATCGAGTTGGCCAGCTACCCTGACCTCCAACGGTTGGGGTGTTGAATCTGCCAGACGGCCCGCGACGGCGGTCGTGTTGCCGGTTAAGAGGCAAACCTGCGCCGCGCCATACGATCCGTGGGGAAACGTTACTGATTTCAGATGCTCTGAAAAGACTCGGCGCATGGAACTCAGCTTGCGCAATAAAGGCCGGTCGTACCGAAGGCTGTCTTGATCACCCCGGTCCACTTCATTCACAACGCCCGAAAAGACGTCGACCGCTGTGCATTCGGCGGCGGGCTTCGTCGCCCATAGCTCGGCTTGATCGTAGAGTTCAGGCGCAGCCGCGCCCATGGCAGGTAAATCTAGCTGCATCACAGTATCGTTGCCGTCGCGGCAATAGTCCGCAAAGCGGACATCGGATGCGGCCGCCAGCCAGCCCGGCGTACGTCCGACTGCAACACTGGCACCCTCAACTGCCATCCGAACTGAATAGGTCATCAGTGGCCTGAGAAGCCGAAGCAGTTCGCCGCAGAGGTGGATCGGGAGCCGCTTGCTATAATCGCCATCTGTTTGTAGCCGAAGCACTTGTGACTGATAGCGCATCTCAATCGCCCTTCACATAGACTCTTGATTCTACTACTTAGACGCACCGCTACCCGGCGACGGCGTCTGTTTTTGATCTCTACCCCGGTGCGGTGAGAAACGGCGGCTGCGGTGCTTTGGCGATTTCAATCTCGGTGAGACCGTTTGAGGATTGATCAGCGGTCCCCTCCGCTCGGAAGCCAGTTACCGTTCATCGGGCTGGCGCATGCCAGTGGCCACTATCGCCGGAGCCAGGGCGACGAAGGACTCCAGAAGATGATATTCGCTCCGAGGTAGTCCCTGGCAAAGTCGATGAACTCCTCTTTGGTGAATGGCCGGCGAGTTTTCGGATTTCTGTAAGTAAGCGTAGGTTCCTGCACGGCCATGGCAACCAGGCGAAGCTTTCCGCGAAACTTCGCGAAGAACGGATATGAGTTGTCCATCTGGGCCTTGCGGTTCGGCACGACATCCGGGCCGCCGAGGCCGACGTGGTTCGTGGCTGCAAATTCGAAGATACGCCGCATGTAGTCATGATCGTTATTCCATTCGCAAGGCCAGAAGTTCACGTACTGGACAACGTACGATTGCTGAAAGACTTTTTTCGCAAAGGCGAGGTTCTCCAATTCGGCCTGGAAGTAGGCATCGCAGGTGAAGCCGGTCCTGTCATGGTTCCGGTCGATGTCAATGGCGGTTTCAGGCAGATTTATGCCGAAAATCCGGCCGTCGAACGTTGAGGCAAGAGCTTGCAACAGTTTTTGGAAGCGATCCCGCACATGGGGATTCCATTGCTGCGTCACCCATCCCTGGACGGGTGGCTTATTCTCGCCCGGATTGTCGATTTGAGGGACAAGTCCCCCGTCATAGGCTTGCTCCGTCAACAAGTACGGCGGAACGTTCCGGGCGTCGGGTGAAAAGAATCGGTCCTGAATTTGAATGAACAGCTTCTTGTGGACGGATTGAACATCAAGGAGATGGCGCTCGATGAGCGAGAAGTCGTATCCGTCCTTTCCGGGCTCGAGGAGATTCCAGTTGTAAACAATTTGGACGCCTGCGATGTCTGAGCGATTGAGGAGCCATTTGACGCTGTCGAAGTCACCTGAACTGGTGTAGATGAAGTTTTCGATGCCAGCGGCGGACGCCGCTACGCCTGTGGTGGATAGCGTGGCGGCGCCGATCAGGAGCAAAACGAATGCCGGCTTCTTCATCGCGACGCTGCCCACCGCCGCAAGTATCTCAAGCCCGCACTGACCCCGGCCTGCGCGAAGAACGCCCTTTATTCAGACTCGTCAGAGGGGGTCCGTGGTTCACCGATACGGCTCCCTACACGTGGCACAATAAGTGTTCATGAAACAGCTCGCGTTGCTTGCGCTGGTTCCGGCGTGCTTATTGGCGCAAACAGCTCCCGTCCAGACGCACACATTGGACAACGGTTTGAAAATTCTGGTGCAGGAAGATCACGCCATTCCTAACGTGGCGATGTATCTGTTTTTCAAGATCGGGTCGCGCAATGAGCGTCCAGGGATCACCGGCATCTCCCACTTTTTCGAACACATGATGTTCAACGGCGCAAAGAAGTATGGCCCGAAACAGTTCGATAACGAAATGGAGAAAGCCGGCGGCAACAACAACGCCTACACCAGCAACGATCTGACGGTCTACACGGACTGGTTTCCGTCCACTGCCCTCGAGCTGATGTTCGATATGGAGTCCGACCGCATGCGCGATCTGGCTTTCGATCCGAAGATCATTCAATCGGAACGCGGCGTGGTCTATTCCGAGCGCCGGACGTCGGTGGATAACAGTAACTACGGCGTGCTTTCTGAGCAACTGGAGGCCGCTGCCTTCACTGCGCATCCTTATCACTGGCCGGTGGTCGGCTGGCCCTCCGATATCGAGGCGTGGACCATGGACGACCTTCGCGCGCATTACAAGATGGGCTACGCGCCGAACAACTGCGTCATGGTGGTGGTGGGCGATGTGACGGCAGACCAAGTGGTGGCCCTGGCCAAGAAGTACATTGAGCCTATTCCCAGGCAGGATCCTCCTCCGCCCGTCCGCACCAAGGAGCCGGAGCAGAAGGGGGAGCGGCGCGTGACGGTGGTGAAGCCCGCGCAACTGCCGCTGGTGCTGGTGGCTTACCATGCGCCCGCCACCGGCAGTCCCGACTACACCGCGCTTGAAGTGGCGGACACGCTGCTCACCAGCGGCCAGAGCTCCCGTTTGTATCGCCGGATGGTGGATACCGATCAGTTGGTGCTCTCAGTTCGTGCTCAGCAGCGCCCCACTTTCGATCCGAGTCTGTTCACGTTTTCGCTGGCCCCGCGCGCGGGCGTGGATCCGGCGCGGACGGAAAAGGTTCTCTACGAGGAACTGGGCGAGTTGCAGACTACGCCGGTCCCGGACAGCGAACTGCGTAAAGCGAAGAACCAGTTGCTGGCCGGCCACTACCGGCAGTTGAAGACCATCGCCGGACGCGCCAATTTGCTGGGGAGCTACGAAGTCTTTTATGGCGATTACCGCAAGCTTTATACAGCCGGCGATGACATTGAGAAAGTAACGGCAGCGGATGTCCAACGCGTCGCCAGGCAGTATTTCACCGCCCAGAATCGGACTGTCGCGACTCTGATACCCGAAGCAAGTCCAGCGGCGAAAAAGGAGGTGAAGCAATGAAATCGGTTTTCCTGATGCTCGCCTTAGGCGCGGCGCTCGCCGCCGCGGAAGTCCGCTTGCCAAAGTACACGCGCGAAGTGCTGCCGAACGGAACAGTGGTTTACCTGATGCCGAAGCCCGGCGTCCCGCTGGTCAGCTTTCAGATTGAGATCAAGGGCGGACAGGAAGCCGAGCCGGTGGGCCAGGCGGGGCTCGCCTCGGTGACCGCCGCGCTGCTGCGCAAAGGCACGGCCAGCCACACCGCGGACCAATTTTCGAATGAGTTGGACGGATTGGGCGGGACCTTTCGCGCGTCCCGTGACGAGCAATCGACGACCATTGCCAGCGAGTTTCTGAAGAAGGACTTTGACCAGGGGTTGAACCTGACCGCCGACGCCATCTTGCATCCCGTCTTTCCAGAGGCGGAGGTGAAGAAGTTCATCGGGCAGGCGATCGACGGAGTGAAAGCAGCGAAGGATAATCCGCAGGCCGCCATCCGGCTCTATGCGCGCGCCTTCTTCTATGGGCCGGACCATCCGTACGGCCGCGTGGAAGATGAGGCGACACTGGGGAAGATTTCCCGCGACAGTATCGTCGAGTTTCACAAGCAGTACTACACCGGCAAGAACATGATTGTGGTGGTGACCGGCGACTTCGAACCGGCCGCCGCGCGCGATGCCGTCGCGAAGGTCTTCGGCGCCGCGCCGGCGGGCGAGGCGTATCGCTGGCAGACCAGGCCGGCCGTCTCGGTGAAGGCGCCACGGTTACTCCTGATCGATAAGCCCGATGCCACGCAGACGTACTTCTGGATCGCGCAGCCGGGAATATCGAAGACAGAGCCGGGCCGCACTACCGTGGAACTGGCCAACACGCTCTTTGGCGGCCGCTTTACCTCGTTGTTGAATGACGCGCTCCGGGTGAATAGCGGGCTGACGTATGGCGCGGGCGCGATTCTCGATGAAAACCGGCTGCCGGGCGCAATTACCATCGCGACTTACACCCGCACCGACACCACCGAAAAGACCATGGACATGGCGCTGGATGTGCTGAAGAAATTCAACGAGACCGGCATGACAGCCGTGCAACTTGCCTCCATCAAAGCGTATGTCAAAGGCACCTTTCCAACCCGCCGCCTTGAGACTTCCGATCAACTGGCGAACGAGTTAAGCGAGATGGAGATTTTCGGACTGAATCGCGGCGAGGTGGACGATCTCTTTTCGCGAATCGACTCAGTGACGGTGGAACAGGTAAACGCCTCGGTGAAGCAGCACTACCGTCCGGAGAACCTCACGTTTGTCGTGTTGGGAAACTCCGCGAAAATTCGCGGCTTAATGAAGAAGTACTCGGGGGACGTGAGCGAGGTTTCGATCAAAGATCCGGGCTTTGGGAAATAAGCCGCGGTGTGCGGCTTGCGAAATGCCGCGGTGGCAGTACCCGCCAACGCTCTGCTGAAAATCTTACGAAACACGGCGCATCCGTCTGGAACCAGTTTCTTTACCCGTTGGTGGGGAAGTCTCAGTGGCCCCTACACTTAAGGGGCTCTCGGAGACGGACCGCCTTCCGTGCGAGCGCACCACTTTACCCCACGTAGTTTTACTAGTACTATGACTTGGGTCGTTCAGGTTATGATGAACCCATAAAAAAGAACTGCATGGCGGGCAGCAGCTAATCCGGCGTACTCGTATGCAAGCAATCAGCTCTCGTTCACGTTCTGAAGGTGTGGGCTACCACACAAGCCATCTGGGAGGGGCTACAACGTGTCGATGTCCACGTTCAAGCGTCTAGGCGCATCCGACAGTATCGCGCGTTCGGCGCTGGCGAGAAGCGCGCCAAGTTGTTTGTTTGCAGCACTTCTGATCTGTGGTAGCAGCCTTTCCGCTACACCGGTCAGCGGTCGCCTTATCCTGAATGGAACTTCTCTCGTTGGGGTAAGTCTGACTACGACTGATTTCGGCTATTCCGGAAGCGGTCTGCCGTCAGACGCAACGTTCGGCTCCTTCCTCGTCGGACCCGGAAGTACTGGAACTTTTGCTTCCTATATAGGCGACAACGGGGCGGTTCGAAGCTTTGAACGGCCTGGAGGCGGCGGCGCTCCAGGGAATGACGTCCCTCTGGGCGTGCCGACCTCGTATGCAAACTTCATCCAGATCCCGTCCCCGTCACCGGATATCGAGTTCATTCTGACGCAACTCGTTCCGGGCACCGACAGTTCCGCCGACTGCGCCGCGCCGGCAGCCGCCGGTCAGAGTTGCACGCCACCCATTCCTGGGGGATCTCCCTTTGAGTTATCCAATGTTTCGGACGGTGTCGGCGGGTTCAATACATATGCTCAGTTCAGTGTTGTCGTCGAAGCCATCAATCTGTCAACGGGGGAACTCTCAATAGGAGTTGGAACGTTCACCACCGACTTCTCAAATACCACCTACCAGCAACTGCTGGCCACTGTTCTGGCAGGAGGCACGGTGACCAGCGGCGAGGCGGGAGATTTTCAAGTAAATTTCGGAGTGGCGACGCCAGAACCTCCTAGCGGTGCATTCGTCGCCGGCGGTCTGTTGGTATTCGTCTGGGCAATCCGGCGAAAGTTCATTGCCTTCCGGCAGGGTCATTAGAGCGGTTCGCGATTCAATAGCCGGAAGGAAGTGACGTTTTCTCGTGGTCCGGCTGGTGCCGTCGGGATGAACTGATATTCGGTCGGGTCCGGGATCTTCGGTCTCCAGGACCGAAATCAAATGTTCTGCGTTGACTTCTCTTCCCTCAATCTTCACCCCACAGGCCGGTATACCTCTTGTCTTCCGCGCCTCCGGCCGTTACCAGCTCAGCGGACAGCTCGGCGGTAAGAAGCCGGTAGAGGCCATTGGGCGACACCTTGAGTTCCTGTTCCTTAAGCATGTGCAAGCTGCTTTGCAGCACGTCCAAGATGATGGAACTACAGTACTTAGCCTTGCGGCGGCGATCCATAAATGGAAGCAGAAATCCGAACATACCACGCCAATCGAATGGTAGGCCGATGTATTGAAAGGCGAACCGCAGGGCTGCGTCTTCCTCTTCCTGACTCACTGGAATGACCACAGGTTCCCACCACTGATCATAGACCTTATGATCGCAATGCATGTGAACTCCCAAGTAAAGCCCGTGACCTGAAGAGAAAAACCTCCAACCATTCGAAAATTGAAGCTCAACGTGGCTGAATGGCCCCCGCGTAATCACCCGAATCAACCTGGTAACCAAATCGCCAGGGCCAAAGTAGAACATTAGTTTCATCGTCTTGTCTCTCAGGCGCGAATCGGTTGCGCTCCAGCCCTCCCCCTCTCACCCCTCAGGCGGCCCCTTTACGGGGAGTGGAAAGCGTAAGCTTCCTTTCTCAAGTTTTCTATTCTAAGCCCGAACCCCTCGCGGCAAGAGCAAAATATTAAGCCAAGTGCGAGAGAAGGAGCACTTTTTCCAACTCTCCTATAAAGCGCCCAGTGTTTCGTTGAGAAAAGGGATAGACTGATCGGTTCGGCTAGGCTTTGCGCATAAAGAATCCATCCGCAGTGTATGAAAGCTAACAGAGTTTGCGATCAAAAGCCAGCCTTTTGAGTTCGCCGAAAAAGAGCACCCGGAATAACCGGCGGGTTGCAAGAGATCATCCGGCCAGGGAGTGAAAATAATCGTACAAATCGGCGACGCGCTGCCGAACTTCGGTTAGCATAAAACATTGTGCTTGGGTGGTTGTGCGCCCTTCTTACTCTTATGTTTCTGGTAGGCCGATGGCAGAAGTCACCAGCGGCCTTTGTTGCAAGGTTGCAGGTAGTGTTTCCAGATGGAACTGCGGCGAAGTGTGTTTTGCAATAGCGCGGACTCCGCCTGAGACGGCGGACCCATTGACATCCAAGGATGAAACGGGCGGGCATGTCTGAGCGCCCGCCAGGAGCGGCGACCCCGATTGAGGTTGCAGTCCGTCCGGGTTTCGGTCGCTGGCACAAACGAGACAATATTGCGCGGTCGCTGCTTTCGCGATCGCGGGTCGGTGGAGTGTTCTGAGGGAACCGGGCTTGGCGTGTAATCAAGGTGAAACGACTATGAGACTACTCCGTATGTTGTTTTCTTTTCAAGACCGTAAGAGCGTGACGGCTTTCGGCGAGGGGGGGCATTCCGGGGACGCGGCGCCGCCACAGCTATATGCGGGCAAGCCGGTGCACAGACATCCATCGACGATGCAGCTCTTCGTAAAAGAGCTCCACACGCGCACCGAGCTTTATGCGCCGCACCGGGCTAAGAAGCTTGCGCGACTTGTGATCAGCAGGTCGCCGGCGCGCATCCAAGGGTTCGTGATGCAGCGTCTCGCCCGAATTTCGGGAGACCTCGAAAGGTGCCCCGTGTGCCCTCAAGAGTGTCCGGTGGCCGTCAACAAGCTGCCGTCCCTGTGCGCGCCGGAAGTTGGCGCCCGAGGTTGGGCGAACCAGAACCTTGAGAAAGCCGTCACGTTTTGAGGTGTCGCCCGCCAGCGGTTGGATTCTAGCGGTCTGGCGCGAACGCCTTTAGGCGAGCCGAAGAAGATCGTCTACGGTGCAAAACCGGTAGCCCTGCTTCTTCAGCGCCGGGACAATCTCGCGGAGAGCTTCAAGCATCGGGGCGATCTCAGGATCGGGTCGGACTCCGCGGCCGTCGTGAAGGCAGATGATTCCGCCGGGAGAGGCTCGATCAAGAACATACTGCGCGATCTCCTGTGCGGGAAGACGCCAGTCCTGCCCGATTACCGTCCACATGACGCCCATCAAATTGAATTTGCGTTGAGCGGCGCCGATCCCGAACCAACGATACCCGTAAGGGGCGCGAAAGTAACGGGGAACGATGCCGGTGGCGGCTTCAATGGCCGCTTGGGTGCGCTCAAACTCCCAGGCCATAAACGAGATTGACTTGAACAAAAACTTGGGATGAGAGTAGGTGTGGTTTCCAATCTGGTGGCCGGCAGCGGCAATGGCGCGCGCAATTTCAGGGTGCCGCTCCACATTCATGCCGCATTGGAAAAATGTGGCTTGAATGGACTCGCTCTGAAGGTAGGCCAGCAGCGCGAGGCTTGACGGGGACGGGCCATCGTCGAAAGTGAGAGCGATCCGGCGTTGGCCGGGGTTGCCGCGGTAGACGGAGGGGCCAAATAAGCGGGACGATTTGCCGGCGATGCCGTAAGTGACGGCGGCGCCCGCTCCGGCAATGGCGCCAAGGCCCGCCGCCCATAACGAGGCCTCCATTGGGGCCAGCACCACCATAGTTCGAGAGTAACAACGGGGCCAGGCCGCGCGTCGAGTTTAATCTCTAGCCGTTTCCTGGGCCGGGGCCGAGGCGTGATAGCCGGCACGGACCCGGGCGGCGTATTCGTGGAGGAGATAGTCAATGCGGCCAATGTCGTGCGATTTCACGATAAAGCCGATGTGGTGGAGCTTGTGCATCCTCCAGACTAACTCGGGGTCGCAGAAGCTCGAGGTGTCGGGCCATTCCTGGCGGGCGAGAGAAACCAGCAGGCCGCCATATTCGGAATGCGCCGAAGGAACCTGATAACCGCCGCCGGTGGCGCAAGCCACTTCGATCTTCGCCCATTCGGTCCACATATTGATGCCGGTAGAGTACTCGAGGAGGTCTGAGATATGGGCGCCACCGACGCGGGCTGAGGTCTCCAGAAAATAGAGCCGACCGTCGTGGTGAGCGCAAATGAATTCAGTATGAGAAACGCCGTTTTCGAGACCCATCACCTGCAGAACGCGCTCATTGAGCTGGAGCAGCCCCTGTTCGAGGTCTGAGCCGCGCTCGAGCAAGCGAGTCATGAAGATTCCGCCGCCCTGGGAGACTTCAAGCGGGGGCGCTCCGTATCTGCTGGCGACGGCATATTGCATCTGGCCGTCGAACCAGATGGAATCCACGTGCAGGACGTCGCCGGGAATGAACTCTTCGATCAGATAGAGGCCCTGGTCATCGCCCACGCGATGGATGTGATCCCACACTTCCTGAGCGTCATAGCATTTCTTGATTCCCAAGGCGCCGGCCATCAGGCGCGGCTTGAAGACCCAGGGGCCGGGCACCGTTTCAAGGAACAGGCGCACCGCCTCGTAGTTCAAGGCATGTACGAAGCGCGGCACCCGGACGCCGTTTTCGGAGGTCCGCAACCGCATGGCCAGCTTGTCCCGGAAAAAGCGCGTTTGCGACTCGCCCATGCCCGGTACGCGGAGGTGCTCACGCAAAGCGGCGGCCTTTTCCACGTCGAAGTCATCCAGTGGGATGATGCGGTCAATGTGCTGCGTGCGCCAGAGGTGGCTCACGGCGAGCAGAGTGTGTTGCAAATTCCACTCATGGTGATCGTCCGGCATGTAGAAGATGTCGTCAACGGCCGGCCAAACCGCGGTGTCTTTCAGGCTGAGCGAGGTGAGCAGGAAGACGCGGCAACCCAGGTTCTTGGCCTCTTCGAGGAAACGGTGGCCTTTCTCGTAGCTGGCGAGGCAAAGCAAAGTGAGGGGCGCACCGGAGTGGTTGGACATAGAGCGGCTCATGCGGATTGTCGTACACGCTGTGGCAACGCGCAACTGAAAAATGCAAAGAGGCCATACCCAGGGCCTGCTTTTGTGCGTACTATCTGAGTGACTGCCCCCGGAATGGCGGGATGGTTTACATGACGACACTCAAGCTGAAGCACCTGGTGGCGACCCGCTGGTTTCACTGGATTAACTTTCCGATTCTGTTTCTGATGATTTGGAGCGGAATCCTGATTTATTGGGCGAATGACGTCTACAAGATCGCGGTGGGCGGCGCCACCGTGGTCCAGTTCTTCCCGGATTGGGTCTACAACGTGCTGCACATTAACAACAGACTGGCCGAAGGGATGGCGTTGCATTTCGTTTTCATGTGGCTGTTCACCATCAATGGCGTCCTGTATGTGGCCTACACGCTGATTTCGGGCGAATGGCGGTATCTGGTACCCACGAAACTGAGCGCTTTCCGCGATGCGTGGAGCGTAGCGCTGTATGACATGCACTTGCGCAAGGAGCTTCCGCCGCAGGAGAAGTACAACGCCGCGCAGCAGATCACCTATACGGCGATTGTGGCGATGGGGATCGGCTCGGTGGTGACGGGGCTGGCGATTTATAAGCCGATGCAGTTGGGTTGGCTGACGGCGCTCTTTTTCGGCTACGAGGGGGCGCGGCTGGTCCATTTCGCGTTGACGATGGGGTATCTGGCTTTCTTTGTAGTGCACATTGCCCAAGTGGCGCGGGCAGGGTGGAACAACTTCCGGTCCATGGTGATCGGCTGGGAAGTGGGAGAGGTTAAGCATGACTGACCATCGCGTGCGGGTGGTGAGTGAGGAAGCGGCGCGACGGGAACTCAAGCGCCGCAGCCGCAGGGACTTCCTGGTGGCAGGTGGAGCGGCGTTGGCCGCTTTCGGCGGTTACCGTTGGATGCGTTCGCGCGCTCCGGAAGACGACGTGGCCTGGCCGCAAAGGCGAGTGCTCCAGTTCAACGGGAAGCTGGCCCATGGATATTTGAGCGACGGCCGGATGGCGCCGACCTTTTCGTTGAAGGACGTCGGGGAGCTGAAATCGAACGGGGACGACGGCCTCGAAGACGATGTGAAGGACGACGCCTACAGAGTGAAGGTGGACCCGGGCGCCGGCGTTCCCGCATTCGAGCTGACGATGGCCGACGTCAAGACGCTTCCCAGGTTTGAACAGATCACCAATTTTTGCTGCATAGAAGGATGGAACGTGGTGACGCGATGGTCTGGCGTGCGCTTCCTGGACTTTACGCGGAAGTATTTTCCGGCCGGGCGCGCGTTGCCCCCCTATGTCTCCATGGCCACGCCCAGCCAGGCATATTACGTCGGGCTCGATATGAAGAGCGCGATGCATCCGCAGACGTTGCTCGCTTATGAGATCAACGGCGGCCCGCTGGGCGCCGAGCATGGAGCGCCGCTGAGGCTGGTGATCCCCGTGAAGTACGGCATTAAGAACATTAAGCGCATCGGGTCGATTCAGTACACCGGCGCGCAGCCAAAGGATTTCTGGGCGGAGCAGGGTTACGATTGGTTTGCAGGTCTCTAAGCGAGTGGCAAACCACACCATTGAACAGGGGCAGCGCGCAGCGCTGTACGCCGGGACGTCCGGCTTCGCGTACCCGTCCTGGAAGCCGGATTTTTATCCGGAAAAGCTGGCCGCCGCCAAATTCCTGGGTTATTACGCCACGCGGCTGAATCTGGTTGAGGTCAACTTTACGTTCCGGCGCATTGTGCTGGCATCGACGCTCGAAAAGTGGATTGAGGCGACCAACGAAGGCTTCCGATTTTCGCCCAAGGCTCACATGAAGATTACGCATTCCTTGAAGTTGAAGGATGCCGAGTCGTTCACGCGGCTGTTTCTTGAATCGCTCGAACCTTTGCGCCGGGCTGGAAGACTCGCGCCGGTGTTGTTCCAACTGCCGCCGTCGTTCAAAGCAGATATCGAACGCCTTGGCGAGTTTGTGCGCCTGCTGCCCAAGAGCGATACATTTGCCTTCGAGTTCAGGCATGCCAGTTGGTTTAGCGAAGCCGTTTACGCGGTGCTTCGCGGCCACAACGTCGCTCTGTGCCAGGCAGAAAGCGAGAAACTGGAAACGCCCGACGTCGTGACGGCGAACTTCGTCTATCTGCGATTGCGGAAGGAAGAGTATTCGCCGGAGGAATTAGCGGCGGTGACTGAGAAGATCGGGACTCACCGGGCCGCCGGACGCACGGTCTACGCGCTGTTCAAGCACGAGGATACGCCGGCGGGGGCGTTTTGCGCCGAGAAGTTACTGCGGGGATGAGAGGGAAGGTCCGGCTCATGGAACGTTACCGCGCCTTCTTGAAGAACCGGCGGTGGATCCGCGTCAACGCAAGGCCCAGCAACAACGCGTAAAGGGCCGACACCTCATCCCGATAGCGGTTTTGATCGCCGTGCGAAAACAGGATCACGACCGCCGAAAGATAAGCTACGTTGCCTACACAAAACAACAGCGTCACGGCCTGAGGATTTCCGGCTTCCGGTCCATGGCGCAGCGTGCGTCTCAACCAACTGACGATGCCCGCCAACCCAAACAGCAGCAGCGCCGGGAAAACAAAATACAAGAGCCACGGGTCGTCGGAGTCAGGTCCTTGGGCTGTGACGATCCAGTAATACACCGTGAAGAGGCCGTTCAGCGATTGGGTGTTCTGGAACTCGGTTTGACCGGCGCTCTTGGGATCGCGGTCGAAGGGCCAAACGTCATCGCTGGTGAGGCAGTATTCCTGCAGGTTGCTGAACACCTTGTCCAAGAAGGCGGCGGGGTAGTAGCGCACCACCACTTTGGCATCGCGCCTGTAAACCGCCCCCACATCCGCGAACCACATTGCGTTCCAGTTCACGGCGCCGGTGGACTTAACCGGACGGTCCAGCAGTGGAATCCCGGTGGAAGGCGGTTTAGGGACAACTGTGGCGGGATCCACCTGATACATGGAGGTCTTCAGGGCGGTAGAGATCTTCTTTTGCGCAATGAGCGAATCCAGCGCGCCGGCCGGGAGTAATTGAGTGGCCATCTCGGCGAGGTTCACCGGTTGCATGACAGCGGACCCAGGTAAGATGCTCCCCCAAAGCAGCAGATGCTTCACATAGAAGGCCGTCAGCAGGAGGCCCGGTAGCGCGGCGGCGGTGAGCGTTCGCCGGCGGAGAGGCCGGAGCAGGAGCCAAGCGGTAAGAACAATCAACCAGAACCAGAACAGGTGGTAGACCACGCGGATGAGTCCGAGGGCGGCGAGCGATGAGAAGAACAGGACACCGTCACGCAGACTGCCGCGTGAGGCGTAGCGGCATAGAAACAGGGCCGCGGTGCAGAAGAAGAGCGTCAGCGGATAGCTGTAGAACAGCCAGTTCTCATAGAGGATAGTGGCCGGGCTGACCGAGAAGAGAAGCGCGATGGACAACGCGATGTGGCGTTCGACTTTCATCTCGTCCAGTAAAAGAAACAAGGCAAGGATCAGAACCAGGCCCATCGCCAGGTAGGCGGCGTGGAAGCCGGCGGGTGCGTGTCCAGGAACCTGTTTGAGAACGGTTCCCAGGAAGAGGTTGAACAACGGCGGCTGTTCCCGCAGGTAGAAGAGGCTCTGCCAGAAGGCCTCGCGGATCAGGAGCGGGTCGAGGTACTGCAGGTAAAAGCCCAAGGGCCGGTCGGAGAAGCGGACGCCGGCGAGGAAGTAGGCGACCCGGGAGACCACGAAGAGAACCGCCAACGCCAGTAGGCAGGCTTTGCGACTGGCAAAGAGGCGGCTCATGGTCGAGAGGAAATCAGTTTAGCAAGGGCGAAGCCAAATTGCCATTGACATCACACGAAATGTCTGTTATTTCTGAAATAACAGACATTTCGATAACGTTGAGTGGAAGGAGTGGCTGGAATGCGAGCGGTGAAAAAATCGGCGCTTGCCGTGAGCGCCCTTCGAGGGTCTGCTGGAAACAGGGGTTTTAGAAGGGCGCGTCTGTGTAGCTCCGGATTTCTCGACGCATTCACTGGCGGCGGATATGTGTTGGCGGAGAGATTTGCGCGGCTCCTGTTGAGCTACCTGGTGGTGCCCCCGGTGTCAACGTTGGCGTTGTTTCCTTTCTTGATAGCCGAGGACTGGAGCCGGTGGAAACGTTGCTATGTCATCGTTGCCTTCTATGGCGTGTTTGCCCTGGCGGCGATGATCGTGTTCGGCACGCCTCTACTTTGCCTGTACGTCTGGCGGCGGTGGACCGGCTTCGCGCCGTTTGTTTTGGGCGGCGGGTTGTGCGCCTTCACGACCACCGCCCTTGTCACCGGCGCGTTTACCAGTTGGACCTCCGGCGATCTGAATACCGGGCCCTTATCGTTCTGGTTGAGCTTTACAGGCTCGGGTTTGCTGGGCGGTTTTGTGTTTCGGTTGATTCTCTTCGGGGGGCGCCGCCATGGTGAAGATTGAAGAGGTCACCGTCATCGATGCGCCGGCCGAGCGGTGCTTCGATTTGGCCCGCAGTGTGGAAGTTCATTTGTTGGGGAATGTTCACAACGGCGAACAGGCCGTGGCCATGGGTGGCGCGGTGACGGGATTGCTGGGCCGGGGCGACCTTGTCACCTGGCAGGCGCGACATTTTGGCCTGCGGTACCGGTTGACCAGCCAGATCATGGCCTACCATCGGCCGGTGTATTTCCAAGACGCGATGCGGCAGGGTCCGTTCCGGTCGATGACCCATGACCACTTCTTTCGCAGACTGCCCGATGGACGAACCGAGATGAAGGACATTTTCTCCTTCGCTGCGCCGGTGCCCGTGGCCGGACCGGTGGTCGAGAAGCTGGTTCTGCGGCGCTATATGCGCGAGTTGCTGCGCGAGCGCAATCGGGTGATTCGCGAAGTGGCTGAATCCGAGGAATGGCGACGCTACGTCGAGGCGTAAGGACTGAGAGGTTTGGCGGCCTGGGGAACGATAACCATGCGGATTGTCTTAGCGGGCGGAAGCGGGCAGGTGGGCACCGTGCTCGCGCGGCACTTTCATCTACGAGGCCAGGAAGTGGTGGTTCTGAGCCGAACGCCGAAACCGGGGGCGTGGCAGACGCTGGTCTGGGATGGCAAGACGACGAACGGCGATTGGCTGGATGCCATGGATGGCAGCGACGTCTGTATCAATCTGGCTGGCCGCACCGTCAACTGCCGGTATGGAACAGCGAACCGGCGTGAGATCACCGAGTCGCGCGTCCAGACCACCAAGCTGCTGCAGCGGGCGATGGAGACCATGAGTGCGCCACCGCGCGTTTGGCTGAATGCCAGCACCGCGACCATCTACCGTCATTCGCTGGACCGGCCCATGGATGAAGCGACGGGCGAATTGGGCGGGAATGAGCCGGGTGCGCCGGACACCTGGAACTTTTCCATTCGAGTGGCGAAGGAATGGGAGAAGGCGTTCTTTGCGAGCTCTCTGCCGCGGACACGCAAAGTTGCGATGCGCAGCGCGATTACGTTCAGCCCAGACTGCGGGGGCGCGTTCGATGTCTTGCTTGGATTGGTTCGGAGGGGACTTGGGGGAACGCAGGGCTCAGGGCAGCAGTTCGTTTCATGGATCCATGAGTACGACTTCTGCCGCGCCGTGGAGTTGCTGATGGCCCGGCCCGATCTGTCCGGCGTGGTGAACATTGCGGCGCCGAATCCATTGCGGAATTGCGAGTTCATGCGGGAACTGCGGATGGCGTGGGGAACGTGGGTCGGCTTGCCTGCAAAGAAATGGATGATCGAGCTAGGCGCGTTTTTTCTGAGAACGGAGTCGGAATTGGTATTGAAGAGCAGGCAGGTGACGCCCGGACGTCTGGTGAAGGCCGGCTTCGAGTTTCTGTATCCGGCCTGGCCCGCAGCAGCCCGCGAGTTAGTGGCGCGGTGGCGGGCGAACCCATTTAACATCAGATAGTTCTGGTAAATGGGGGCGACTCCTTTGGAGCTCTTCGTCACCGGTGGAATTGAACCGCGCCGTCGCGGTTGCCATGCGCGACTGCCCGCTCATAGGTCTCATGCCGATCGATTCCATCCTGGCGAGCGGATCTCTGGAAGACTATTACCTGGCGCACTCGGCGCGGGCCGATCTGTGCCGCCAGTTGGGAAACACGGAGGCTCGCGCGTCTTGTGAAAGGGCTCTGAGCCTGGCGCGGTCTGAGCCGGCGCAGCGGTTTCTTGGGACAAGGTTGAACGATTTGGCGCCCCGCCCGCCACCTGCGAACAATTTGCAGATCATTAATCCGCCGAGCAAGACCGCCGTGGACTTCGAACCTGAGGAATGGTTGTGCCACGCCAACTCAGTAGATGAACAGCACACCGGACTGGACCGAGTTGACGTACTGAAAGGTCGGCGGTTGCGAGCCGAGTTTGTAAGTCGAGTTCAGCGCGATGTGTCCGGATTGATCGAGCGTGAACTTGATGCCGGCTTCGCCGTAAGGGCGAAAACCGGAGACCGGATCGAGCCGGATGCTCTTGCCGTTCGTCGACTGCCGGGTCACCCACTCGGTTAGGAACAGGTAGCGCGTGGCCGCGGTCAGGCTGAGCGACATCCGCTTGTATTCGAGGAAGCCGGTCATCCGCGGCCGCAGTCTGGCGATGGAATACGGCGGCACCATGACGGATTCCGTGCTCTTGGACGCCGTGACCTTCTCGGCGAGAATATCGTGCCCGATCTCCGAGCCGAGGAAAAACTGCAGGCCGGCACCAAAGCTAGCCATTTGCGCCGAGAACTTCGGCTTGGGATCTTTGAGTTTGTTGTATATGGCCCAGGACCGTTCGGTCCGGGTGGCGGAAAGACCGGTAATGCTGAAGGCGAAATCGACGTCGCTGACGATGTTGCGCTGGTTGAATTCGCGGTTCGTTTCGAAGGTGAGTGCCGGGGTGAATCGAACGGCCTCCAGCCCGCGTTCATCGAAGCGAAACAGCCGCGTCAACCCGAGTGAAGCGTTGATCGTATCATTCGCTTTCGTCGTTCCCACCGAACCGGATCCGATGTCCATGTTGAGCGAAGGCGTCCAGAAGAACCCTTCGAGCACGGGGTGGCCGATCTGCGGGGCGAGCTTGACGTCCGAGATCCAGGCTGGGAGCGAACCCGGCCCGGCCTGGTGGCTGAATTGGAAATACCACTGAGACGCGTCTTTGGTCTTGGGGACGCCGCCTAGGGAGACGTCGCTCTTGAGCGCAAGTTCCTGCCCGAAAATATCGTGAATCCCGGTGATTTGAATCGTGACTGACGCCTGCCGCAAGTGGCTCTCAACCAAATCGACCTCGACGGTGCCGTACTCGGCGGGTCCATCCGGCACGGGCATCGCAGGATACAGGGAGCCTGGCAAACACTGCGGCGCGCTGCGCGGCTCGGTCCAGGTAGTGGATTGGTGAAAGATCTTCTGGTTTAGCAAGCCGAGTTCGTAGAATGAAGCGGAGTTCCGCTGCACGCCGCAGAGAGCAATGTTCGAGGTGACGCGAAAACGAGCGCCCTGGTAGCGCAGCCGGTAGCTGGGAGCGATGGTTCCCGAGGGGGCGGTTGAAATGTCGAGCGAACCGGGGTTAAAAGGACCGTTTTTGATCTGTCCGCCCTGACGGATCGTCGCGACCCCATCCTCGGCGACGATCAAGCGGTAACTCATCCCGCCTTGCATCGGCGACGTCGCGGGCAAAGTGATTCGCAGCCAAGGCGAATCCTGATTGCCCGGCGGCAAGAAGAGACCGACCTGCGCCGGAACCGCGGTTTGGGATGCCTTTCCAGCGCTGTCGACAGCGTAGAGGTTGGCGGTGCTGGTGAACTCCGTGAAAAGATTGTCGCAGTTCACGTACAGGATCAGGGGAGTCGCGATGCGGTAAAGACTGCCGCTCTTCGCCTGCGCCTGCGTATCGCAAGGCAAAGGCGCGCGCGCCGGGGCCGATTGAGCCCACGCTACCGCGCCGGCGCAAAACAGGCCGCACACCAAGGTCGCTGGCGTCATCCGCGGTTCGTTCCTTTGCTGGCGCTCTTCTTCCCGGAACTCTTGATCGCCGGCCGTTTCTTGGCCACCGTTTTGACGGCCTTCTTTTTGGCCGCGGCCTTCTTCCCTGCTTTATGGGCCGCTTTTTTGGCCGCGAGCTTCTTGCCGGCGCCTGCGGCCGGGGGACCGGGTTCATTCAACGCATTGACGAGATCCTGCACCGTCTTGATACTTCCGCTGGAACCGAGGTCTTCGGTTCCGATGGGGTCGGCGTCCGGAAAAGCGTTGTCGATGCGGGTGACGAGGTCCTGAATTCCATCCGGAGCGAAGGGTAGCGTGCTGTGGCTCGACCCCGGCGCGGTTTGATTCCACCAGTCTTCCAGGCTCTGCGACATCTTCGTCGGGCGTTTTCCGCTCCAAGCTTGTACTACGTCCAATACGTCGCTATCGGTAGGCATATTCTTTCGCTCCGAACTCGAAATGGTCTTCTATCTCCCAAAGCCTTTGCGCACGGCGGTCATCTGTCCGGCGGACTCGCGCACCACCAGGGCCACCAGCAGATTCAGATGCTCCTCCGCAGGTTGCCGCTGGATCATGACATGGACGGCATCCACGTCGGGAACGCGCGCGACCAACGCCTTCGAAGCGGGCGCGGCGCCGGCTGGCTTGCGGGATTTGAATGTCAGGATGGACGGATTGGACATCCCCATCTGCTTCGCCATTGCATTCAGCTTGCGGAGAACCGCGCCGGTGACGCTGCGCGTCGGACGGCTAGTCACGGTGGGCCAAGTCCTGGCGAGAGAGAGTCCATTGAGGCGCAGGTCTTTGCGGCGCGCGACTCGGCTGGCCCGGCCCACAGCGGCGACACCGGCGGCGCCGCGCGCGCCCAGAAGCTTGGCCGTCGCAAGCGGCGGTGGGGCGGCGACTGGAACTACCGACGGGTCGCCGAGCAGGTTGAACTGTGCCAGCGTCTTCAGGTCGACCGGTCCAATGGGCGTGGGCGCATCCTGGATGTACTTCTGCCGCGCTTCGAGCAGGGCCCGGCCGAGCGAGGCGCCGCTGAAAGCGTTGATCAGGAAATTCCGACAGAGAAGGTCGGCCCAATCGTTGGAATCGCTGGGCCCATAAGCGATGGTGGTGCTGCCGAGGTATCCATATGCCTGATTGGCAAGGTAGGTGTTGGCTATGCCGGGCTGCGGCGGCTGGAGTTTCGAGGGCTCGTAGAGTTCGGCGCCGTAGCAGCACTCCATGGCCGCCACCACGCCCTCTGAGAGCTTGCCTGTGAGTTGGGACGCGTCGTAAGAGATGGGAAAGTTGTTCCCCTTTTGCCCATAGAAATGTGGATCGGTATCGGCGCCGTGGCAGTTGATGAAGTGGGCGCGCCGGGCGAGCAGCGACGTGCTCCAGGGCGGTAGCGAAGGCGGTGCGACCTTCTCATCCGCGCTATTGCCGAAGATCGCTTCGAGACTTAGGGCGGTGGACTTCTTCCAAACCGACGCCGAGATTCCGAGATACTTCGCGTAAGCAGATCTGGGGCGGGACTGATACGAGGCAGCCGTGGCCAGGAGTGCGGTCAGATAGCCAGGATCGCTCGCGCCGGCGATATCGGGCAGGCGGCCCACGACCCTCGTGGGGCCAGTGAAATCCTCGATCTTCGCGCTGTAGCCGGATTCGCAAGCGTAAGGCAGGTCGCTGGGGACGCTCTTATCGGAGTCGTCATCGGGCTTGTTCGGGTTGTAGAGCGGATTCACCAGGGGCACATGGGGGATGACGTCGATGGCGCCGAGAAGCACGATGTAGTCTGGCGCCAACGCCTTGTAGACGGCGTCGATTGCCTGTTTGTTCTGGTTGGCGTCGTTGGCATTGGTAACTGCCGCCCCTTTGAGCTTCTCCATCGCGCCGGAGTCGTCCAACTCGATGTACTGCGTGTTGAGGCCGCGCTTCTTATCCGCCACGATCAGGGCGTTGACGGCGGCGGAGATGGCTTTCACGCCAGCCGGCTTGTATTTAGTAAGAAGGGCGGATCCGTTGGATAGGATGACTTTATCGGACATAGGTTAGTTGACTCACCCAAATAGGCTGGAGCGGACGGAGAGCGGCGTAAGTTGCTGGCCAGCGATGGGGAGGCCGAATCCCCATAACAGGCAGTAGATGTAATCCTGGGGGACGCCGAAACCAGGCTTGGAGGTTATTAGCGTCAGGACCCCGCTGGCGACCGTGATCCCCACCAGAACGGCATTCAGCCAACGCCGGCGGCGGGCCAGGTCCTTCCTCAGTTCATGTTCCGACTCGGCGGCTGAAGGACTGTTCGGCCCGCCGGACCTGGCGACAGCGGGCAGGCTCTTGGATGCGGCGGCGAGTGCCGCGAGCGGGGCGAGCGCCTTTTCGACGGCGGTTTTGACGTCGGCGATCACCGCCGAATCAGCGGTATCGCTGAGGGCGTCGATGGTATCGAGGGCCTGAAAATGGGCTTGATCGAGCGGACCAGCGGCGCTGGCGAGGCCATCGACGATTGCCGACAGATTCGCGATCTCGGCGTCGACCCCGGTCAGGAACTTCTGGAAGCCGGTGGAATCGACGGTAGAGGACAGCGGACTCGATTCGGCGGGGGACAGGAAGTTGAACTTGTCGAGTTCGTCCGCGGTCAGGGAACGGAGGATGTCGTCGAGCGCCTTTTGGGTATTGACGCAGTGAGGGCGGACGTCGGGGGCAAGTTCGGCGATCCGGGTAAGGAGCCGGGCCGCGTCTCGACGGCGGAATGCCGCCTGCAGCAGCTCCTGATCGCGGTTGGCTCGCGTCCGCATCATGGGCAGGACCACGGCCGCCACCACCACGCCCGCACAGATGAGCGCAAAGCCGGCCAGCTTGTACCAGAAGCAGCTCACTTGAATATCGAGGGGGATCGCCAGAGGATCGGGCCGGCCGGCGGCGGCAAGATAGATGTTGCCGTGATATACGCCGGCGCGGGAGGTGTCGGTGACACAGAGCGACAGCGGGTTCACTGTATTGGCGTCCAATTGAAATGCTGAACCAGAGCCGTCGGTACTCCCAGTTTGCGATCCGCCCTTCGAGCACTCGCCTTTGCAGACGTGTAGTTTCGAATTGACCAGCGGCATATGACCGGCATCCTCGAGCAAGTTACTATGCACCAGCCGAACTCCGGTGAGCGGGCCTCCGGTTACAGCGACGCCGATCGACGCGCACTTCTCCCCTACTCCGAATCCGGTCAGTACCAGTGGGTCGGGCGGAGCCAGCGCGGTCCAACTAGTGCTGGAAGGCGGCGAATTGCCGGCGGCGGGGTTGTTCCCGCCGGAAATCGAATACTGGAACGTCTGCCTGTCATCTCCTAGGGCGAACGTCGCTTCGCGGGGCTTGCCCTCTTCCGCCGCCGTAAAGGCGGAGACGGAGGCGGTAAAGCGGAAACTACGCGAGTCGCCTGCCGCGCTGGGGGCTCCCGGCTGCAAAGTCCATTCGACCTTCGCTGTCATGGTCAGGGCGTTACCCGAATCGGCGATGGTTGGAGCGGCCCCGGCCGCCGCCCGGCTTCCTCGTACCGATATCGCAAAATCGAGCGGAACCTTCCCCGCTTTTCCGCTAAGATACAAGATTTTGGGATACTCCAGCGTCAAAGTGGCCCCGAGGAGCGGGAGCGCCAGGACCAAAACCAAGAGGCCCAGGCAGCAAGGCGATGCACAATAGCTGAGGAAACTACGCACGGATATGGTCTCAATCGCGGCCCGGCGAAACAGGCGACCCCGAGATCCTACTGCTTCTTCAAACGGAAATCAAATGAAATATGAGAAATGTGAGAATTCAGATTGAAACGGTGCTGGCCGTATCAACCGGGCGAATCGCGGGCGGCTAATCTATTCGGGGCTTTGCTTCCAATCGGAGAGAAGGAACTGTCCCCGCGCGGCGTCTAACTCGCCGACCGCCGTGATGGAAGTACCGACCAAGCAATCTAGACGCGGGTCTCGGAACGGGTTGCCGCCCGGGATGCGTAGCTTGAAACTACCGCCTTCCGCCGTGGACAAGTAGATAGCATCATGCTCGGACTTCGACCCCGCGCCAAAGCGCTTTCTTACGACCTGTCCTGTCAACCGCATCATCCGAACCTCTTTCCCGATCGTAGCGCGTTCAAAGAGACGGCGTTCTGATTAACACGAAGCGAAGCGCCCGAGTTATCGATTCGACAGTTTCTCGAATTCCTTGATTCTGGCTGTCCGCTTAGAGGCCTCGGCCAAGCAGTAACTGGCGTTGGCAGCCGGCCCGGCGGCGGTCCGGCCATGCTGCCCACGGCGCCCACGTCATCTCTTTAGCAGCCTAAACGCATGCGTCCATTCATTCCGCAGAAACCCAGGAATGCACCAAAGCATAGATAGGGGCTCAATAGCGCGCGCCGACTCCGCGCCTCCCATATCCGCGGTTTCCCACCCAAACTCATCCAAGATCTTGCTTGCAACTTCCTTTGCCGCTTGGTTGTTACCGCAGATGAACACCGTCGGGCCAAGACGTGGTAAGACATTGGAGCTATACGGACGCGCCAATGCCAACCGAGCCGGGAACGTGTGGAATTCGACTGCGGAACGGGCACAGTGTCAGGAAGCGATTGCGGCGACGAGGTACTGCGCGTTCACCCGCTTGCTAACGCGCGCGGTTGCTCAGAAAACACTGGCGGTGAGAGCACGGGAGTTAGGCGCCGCCAAGAGGCCGTCTCGGCTGTGCCTGGTTACTGTTGAAACCAAACAACAGCCGACACGAATGTCGGCTCAGCAGGCTGAAGGCCCGCCCAGGGGCGAGGCTGTAGTCGGAACGAGTTTTCATCGTTTGGGGGTGAACGCTCCGGCGCCTCATGCCGAGATCAGAAGGGACGAGTGGAAGCCGACGTGCCAGGCACAACCGGTCGCTCCCTGAGGGCGCGTGAAAAATCCTGGAGACAAACGGACGCACCCGCGCCTACTGACCCGCGACCGTCAGGGAGCGACCGGTTGGCAGGACTGGAACACCGCAGTCGCTCCCTGACGGTCGCGGCTCTGAAGCGCCGGAGACTTCTCAGGAACTGGATAACGGCGCTTATCGGGGAGATGAAAGGTATACCACCGGATCTCGCCCCGAGTCAATTCCGCCGACGCGTCCCTGCCGGGATATGATTTGCAACATGAACGCGAAGATCCTCCGGCTGCTTCCCCTTCTGCTCGTCTGGCTGCTCTTTGTGGGGTTGGCCCCGGGTCAAACCGGCGCCGCGCCCGCCGCCCAACCCATAGGTCTTCCGGTCGATATCAGCCTCGACGGGGACCACATCACGGTCGCGATCGATGGCCGGCCGT
>CAJCIT010000199.1 GCA_903970405.1 Acidobacteriaceae bacterium
CCGGTGGGACGGTACCAGCGCTTCAGGTGCCCGGCACACAGCTTGCCCTTCGCATTCAGTTCATTACAGGCGCGCATGCGCAGTTTGCGGCGTTTCACCTTTGTGCCATCGCTCAGTACCTCGATGACCGGCGAATCGCCGGCCGTCCCCAGGCGATTATCGATTTCTACGGGCTCATTCTTACTCACGCCTTCAGCATAATGCCTCGAACACGCGACTGGTTGCGCGCCGGAGTACGCGAGCACGAGGTGGGGAGGCTTTAGATGAATAGCCCGGCGAGGTATTCCTCGCCGACGGCGTCGAGGGCCAAATTCGTTAGTGTTCGGTAGTAAGTCCGCCATTCAGATTTGGAGTAATCGACCTCGCCCTCCGGCCGCTTCCCCAACACAGTGGCAAGCTGTTTGCGCGTGAATATGCCCTCATCTTCGCTCCTTGCCCCGAGACCATCTTCCACCTTCTCAGCAATTCGGCTGTCATAGTCTGCAATCGAAAAGGCAGCGGGCAATTTCTGGCGTAGGAAGGCTTCCTTGTGGCGGCTCCATCGGACGTTGCAACGGCCCAGGACCCAGGATCGCAGCACCAGATATGCTTGTTCGGGTCCGAGCGCGAATCCTTCGAGATTCGTAACACGGCTTCGTATTATTGCGAGAACCATCAGGCCGACTACGATTCCCCGGAAAAGGTCGTTTGAGATCTTGAGCGTCAGAAGGGTATCTATGACAGAGTTCCCTTTTGGATCTGTCTGCCAGAATGCGGTTGTCGCGGCAGCGCCCCCGAGGCCGGCAAGGAGCCAAGCCGCCGGAAGCTTTACAACTGGAATTGGCACCCGCTTAGCGCGCTTCTCGATAGCGCCATGGCAATCGTAAAGAATGGTTGATGTGGCGCTCAAAAAGGCGCACAGGCCGCCGCCCGCCCGGTAAAGATCCGCGATCTCTGACCTAGCCGCCCCATGCAGCGAGGGCGCGCCTGCTAACAGAGATTCTGGTAAAGGAGTCTGCGGCCATCTGGGGCTCACTCAACTCCTCCAACGAGTGGGAGTGAGGGCCCTCAATCACGACACTTCCTTGCCTTTGCAATCTTGTCAACTCGGATATTAACTCGCTGGATGTGCCGGATGAACGAAGCAATAGCTCATCCAGCGAAATGGAACCCGTGGATCCTAGGATCTCCATCAAATCAGAAATGATAGCCTCCGGCGCACGCGCGAAAACCAGTCCCGACAACCAACTGCCTAGTATTGTACCGCCTAGAAGCATTTCTTCACCTTTGCCCCAAGGCACCTTACAATCCCTATCGTCAACTCTAGACCCAATCTATAAGAACCGCTTCGTGCATCCGGCCTTTCTAGATTTGCCATTGTTTGACCTCCAGTGTCAGAGTTAAGCGATGGCCACTTGACACCCAAAGCCTAAACTGTGATATCTTAAATGGTTTCAACGACTTAAGATTCGTCTCGCATTGTGATCGTAATGCCGCCCCTCCCAGAAATGGGGATGACTCCCTTATCGCCCTCTGCCTGGAAATACAAGATGCGATCGTCGGAGAGTACCCTTCGTTGCTTTAGTGCCATGGAATTGCTCGGATTTTACCGACCAAAGTTTTTTCAATATCCTACTCCGAGCCCAGACAAGCCCCCATCCCAGTCGAAAACGCCCGGTTTTCGACTACGCGCTTTGATAACCTGAGGGTTCGAGTCGGCCGCTCCCGGATGGGAGCAGCAGGTTGTGCCGGCCGGATGAATATGCCGGCTCGGGTGAGTGAGACCTACGTCCTTAGGACTTATCCCTTCCGCGAGTCGGATCTGATCGTCAGCTTTTTCACGCGCGATCAGGGCAAATTGCGCGGTGTTGCGAGGCATGCGCGAAAACCGAAGAGCAACTTCGGCTCTGGAATGGAGCGGCTCTCTCTGGTCAACCTGTCGTACTCGCAGAAAGAAACGCGGGAATTGGTGAACTTGAACTCGTGCGACCTGGTGCAGTCGCAATTCGACCTTCTAAGCGACTTTGAAGCGGGCGTGGCGCTGGATTTCGTCGCCGAGGTCAGCGAACATATGTTGCCGCCCAACGAACCGAACGACAAATTCTTCCGCCTATTGACGGCAACGCTCGATTCGATGCGCCGCAAGCAGCCCGGCGTGGTTTGGTCGGCTGTCACTTATTTTTCGGTCTGGGCGGTCCGCCTTTCCGGCTTTCTGCCCGATCTTCGTTCGCCCGAACTCCGCACGCCTGCAGGGCGACGCCTCGACCCTGCCTCGCTTCAGATTGCGGTTGAGATCATGCAAAACCATGTCAACCGGTTGCCTGAGAGGACATGGAACAAGGACACGGCCCTGGACCTGCGCCGCTTTTTGATTCGGCTCATGGAAGAGCACGCGGAACGCCGCTTCGTCACACCCGCCGTGCTTGAGGGCCTCTGAGGCAACCTCGCGTTCAATCGTAATTCTCGCCAGATGGACAATTTTCAAGACACAATCTTCAAGCTGAAACGCTACTGGGCAGACCGCGGCGCCATCATCCAGGAACCCTACGATGTCGAAGTGGGCGCCGGCACCATGGCGCCCGAAACGTTCCTCCGGGTTCTGGGCCCCAGGCCCTATCGAGTTGCCTACGTCCAACCCAGCCGCCGCCCGGCCGACGGCCGCTACGGCGAAAATCCCAACCGCCTTTATAAGCACCAGCAACTCCAGGTCATCCTAAAACCGACGCCCGCCGACGTGCTTGAGCAATACCTCGGCAGCCTGGAAGCTATCGGTATCGATCTGAAGAAGCATGACATTAAATTCGAAGAGGACAATTGGGAGGCGCCCACGCTCGGCGCTTGGGGCATCGGCTGGCAGGTGATGCTCGACGGTCTTGAGATCACTCAATTCACGTACTTCCAGCAATGCGGTGGCATCGATCTGGAACTCGTCCCGGCGGAGATCACTTACGGGCTCGAACGCATTGTTGCTTTCTTGCAAGGAGTGGACAGCCTTTACGACATCCAGTGGGCGCCCGGCTTCAAATACTCTGACGTCCGCCTTGCCGAGGAAGTGCAATTCTCTGTTTACAATTTCGAAGCCGCTGATGTGCCGATGCTCTGGCAGGGATTTGAGATGAATGAGAAGGAAGCGCAGCGATTGATCGACGGCTTCCGCAAGGCCGTCAAGGCCAAGCAAAGCGTTACGCGCTATCCAGTGCTACCGGCGTATGACCACGTGCTGAAGTGCTCGCACTTCTTCAATCTGCTGGATGCGCGCGGCGCAATCAGCGTCACCGAACGAGTGGGCATCATTGCTCGGGTTCGCAAGCTGGCCGTCGGAGTGGCCGATGCCTGGGTTACTCAGCAGGCGGCTGCCGTGAGCAAGGAGGTCGCCTAATGCCGGACTTCCTGCTCGAAATCGGCGTCGAAGAGATTCCCGATTGGATGATTGAGCCGGCCTTAGCCGATTTGAAGGCGCGCTTTGAAAAACTGCTTGAAACGGCGAGGCTCTCGGGCGAAGTAGATTGGGTTGACGCGACTCCGCGACGTCTGGTCCTCAAGGCCAGCGGCCTTGTCGAAAGTCAGGCGGACTCCGAAGAACTCATCACGGGACCGCCCAAATCCGCAGGCACCGGCGCTGCACAGGGCTTTGCCAGGAAAAACGCCACCACTGTGGATCGGCTCGGCACGGTCTCGACCGACAAGGGCGAATACTTCAGCTTCAAGAAGCAGGTGGCTGGCCGCGCCACCGCCGAGATTTTGAGCGAGTCGCTGCCCGCCATCGTCACAGCTCTGTACTTTCCGAAGACAATGTACTGGACCGGCAAGGGCGGTGTGCGCTTTATCCGGCCCATCCGTTGGATCGTGGCGCTGCTGGGAGATGACGTTGTTTCGTTCGAGGTCGCAGGAGTCTGGAGCGGCAATACCACTCGCGGCCATCGCATCCTGGGCAGCAAGGATCCGGTGGCGGTGAAAATCGACGGCTATGAGTCCGTACTGCGCTCGAATTACGTGATCGTCAAGTCCGCGGAACGCCGCGCGCGCATTGAAACAGCCCTGGGCGCAGACGTTCAACCTGACCCCGAGCTGCTCACTACGCTGGTCTACCTCACCGAGTGGCCGACGCCCATTCGCGGCGCGTTCGATGCCGGTTTCCTGGAATTGCCGAAGGAGATCCTCTCCACCGTGATGCGCCACCATCAGCGCTATTTTAGTGTGCTGAATCCCGATGGCGGCCTCGCTCCGGAATTCGTGGCTGTCACCAACACCGATGGCGACCCCGATGGGCTCATCCGGCAGGGCAATGAACGCGTTCTTCGCGCCCGCTTCAATGACGCTCGCTTCTTTTGGCAGGTGGATCAACAAAAGAAGCTCGCCGACCGCTTGGATGATCTCAAAAAGGTCACCTTCCAGGCCAAATTTGAAAAGCCGACATACTTTGACAAGACCGAACGTGTTGTAGCTCTGGCTGGCGAACTCGCCTCTGGCGTGACTGCTGACGAATCCGCTATCGCCCGCGGGGCTTTGCTGGCGAAGACCGATCTCACCACTGACATGGTCAAGGAGTTCACCGAGCTTCAAGGCGTGGTGGGTGGCCTCTATGCCCGCGCGCAGGGCGAATCCGAATCTGTCGCCGCCGCGATCCAAGACCATTACAAGCCGGTCAGCATGGGGGACTCCATTCCGCGGACGGTGGAGGGCCAGATCGTTGCTATGGCAGACAAACTCGACACGCTGCGCGAAAGCTTCGCCATTGGGCTGGCTCCGACCGGTTCAAAGGATCCCCTCGCCTTGCGTCGCGCCGCCCAAGGCTTAATCAAGATTCTGGTCGAGAGCGGACTGCCGATCGAACTGACGGCATACCTCGGCGGCAATCACGATCTCAAGGCATTCCTCGATGAACGCATGGCCTACTACTTTCGCGAAGTCAAAGGCTTTGCCTATGACGAAGTCAATGCGGTGCTGGCTGCTCCTTATTTGAGCGTCGCCGGTCTGCTGGAAAGGCTCACCGCAATTCACGAAATCCGCAATACCCCCGACTTCGAACCCCTCGCGGCCAGCTTGAAACGCATCAAGAATATCCTCAAGCAGGCCAACCAGCTTGGCTCGGATAGCCAGCCTGATCCAGCGCTCCTGACCGACGGGCCCGAACGGGATCTGGCCGCTGCGGCGAGTCGAGTGGCAAGAATCGTCATGTCCACTCCCGATGTGAAGGGTCAACTCGAGGCGATTGCTTCCCTTCGTTCGATCGTGGATGCCTTCTTCGATAAAATCCTCGTAAACGACCCCGTCGAAAAGATCCGGCAGAATCGCCTGGCTCTACTGAACAGCCTGTTGACTGAATTCTCCAGGATCGCCGACTTTTCTGAAATTGTGCCGCGGGCGTCCGAGACAACCTAGGGACAACCAACAACTTTGATTCGACAACCAGGAGAAAATAATGGCTAACAAGAAGTACGTGTATTCGTGGGGCGGCGGGACCGCCGATGGCGACGGCACGATGAAGGATGTCCTTGGTGGCAAGGGCGCCGGCCTTGCGGAGATGAGCCGCGCCGGGGTTCCCGTTCCCCCAGGCTTCACCATTTCGACCGAAGTCTGCAATCTGTTCTTCGAGAACGGCAATAAAGTTCCACAGGAAGTGGATGACCAGATCCACAAGGCGCTGGCCAAACTGGAAAAGACCATCGGTAAGAAATTGGGCGACGTCAACGATCCGCTGCTGTTAAGCGTGCGCTCCGGCGCGAAGTTCTCCATGCCCGGCATGATGAACACCATCCTCAACCTCGGTCTCAATGACCGGACCACGGAGGGCCTGGTGAAGAAGACCGCCAATCCGCGCTTCGCCTACGATTGCTATCGCCGCTTCATCCAGATGTTCGGCGAAGTCTCCCTGCACGTCGACATGGCGAAATTCGACCATATCTTCGATTCCCAAAAGCACAAGATCAAGGCCAAGCTCGACACCGATCTCACCGCCGAAGACCTCAAGGTCATCATTGCGGACTACAAGAAGCTGGTGAAGAAGGAAACCGGCCGCGAATTCCCGCAGGATGCGCTGGAGCAGCTCATGCTCTCGCGCGACGCCGTTTTCAACTCCTGGAACACGCCCAAGGCCATCTACTATCGCCGCATGGAAAAGATTCCCGATTCCATCGGTACCGCCGCGAACGTGCAGGCGATGGTCTTCGGCAACATGGGCGAGAAGTCCGGCACGGGCGTCGGCTTCACCCGTAACCCTTCCACCGGCGAGCATCTCTTCTATGGTGAGTTTCTGGTTAACGCCCAGGGCGAAGACGTGGTCGCCGGCATCCGCACGCCGCAACCGATTGCGGAACTCGAAACTGTGATGCCGGAGGCCTACAAGCAGCTTCGCGACATCACCTCGATGCTTGAGAAGCATTACCGCGACGTGCAGGATTTCGAATTCACCATCGAAGAAGGCACGCTATACATGCTGCAGACGCGCAACGGCAAGCGCACCGGTCCGGCGGCCGTCCGTATCGCCGTGGACATGGTGGAGGAGGAGCTCATCACGAAGAAGGAAGCCGTGCAGCGCGTGGCGCCCAACCAACTCGACCAGCTTCTGCACCCCGTTCTCGATCCCGCTACCCGCAAGAGCCTCGAAAAAATCGCCACCGGTCTGCCCGCCTCGCCCGGCGCCGCTGTGGGGCGCGCGGCGTTCAGTTCGGAAGACGCCGTTGAGCTCTCCGCCAAGGGACCGGTGATCCTGGTGCGCAAGGAAACCACCCCTGATGACATCCATGGCATGGACGTCTCCAAGGGCATTCTCACCGCTGTCGGCGGTCTTACCAGCCACGCCGCTGTTGTGGCGCGCGGCATGGGCCGCCCCTGCGTTGTCGGCGCCTCCACCGTCTCCGTCAACGAAACCGCGAAGACCGCCAGCATCACCGTGGGCGGCAAGAAGCTCACCGTGAAAGAGGGCGAGTGGCTTTCGCTCGATGGCAGCACCGGCGAGGTCTTCCTAGGCCAGTCGAAAACCAGCGAGCCCGATCCGAAGTCGCACTACTTTGCGACATTCATGACCTGGGCCGATGAGTTCCGCGGCAAGTTCGGCGTGCGCGCCAACGCGGACATCCCGCGCGACGCCAAACAGGCCCGCCTCTTCGGCGCCGAGGGCATCGGCCTATGCCGGACTGAGCACATGTTCTTCGCCGAAGACCGCCTCCCTCACGTACAGGCGATGATTCTGGCGCGCGATGAGAAGACACGCAAGAAGGCGCTGGCGAAGCTCCTCCCCATGCAGCGCAAGGACTTTGCGGGCCTCTTCGCCGCCATGGACGGGTTTCCGGTCGTGATCCGCACGCTGGATCCGCCGCTCCATGAGTTTCTGCCGAAGCGCGAGAACTTAATGGTGGATATCGCCAAACTGCCGCACGCCACTGGCAAAGAGAAAAAGGAGTGGGCAGCCACCTATGGCGTCAAAGCCGGCGAACTGAAGAAGTATCTGCCGGAGCTGCTCCACCGCGTCGAAGAGCTCCACGAATTCAACCCTATGCTGGGCCACCGCGGCTGCCGTCTTGGGATCACATATCCGGAGATTACCGAGATGCAGGCCCGCGCCATCTTCGAGGCCGTGGTTCAGGTTGCGAAGAAGGGCAAGAAGGTGATCCCCGAAGTGATGATTCCGCTCATTGGCAGCGCCAAGGAGTTCGAGAATCAGAAGGCCATCGTCAAGAAAGTTGCCGATGAAGTGTTGGGAGCGGCCGGCTTGAAGGATCAGCACTACCTGGTGGGCACGATGATCGAAATCCCGCGCGCCGCCCTGCTCGCCGATGAGGTCGCCAAGGAGGCGGAATTCTTCAGCTTCGGCACCAACGATCTCACTCAGACCACCATGGGCCTCTCTCGCGACGACTATACGAAGTTCAGCAAGCACTACGAAGAGCTGAAGATCTTCAAAGCCGATCCGTTCGCTGTTCTCGACCAGGAGGGCGTCGGCAAGCTGGTGGAGATGGCTGTTAAGCTCGGCCGCCAAACGCGCCCCAATCTCGAAGTGGGAATCTGCGGCGAGCATGGGGGGGAACCCAGCTCGGTGGAATTCTGTTATCGCATCGGCATGGATTACGTTTCCTGCTCGCCCTACCGCGTGCCCATCGCACGCCTGGCCGCGGCTCAGGCGGCGATCGCCGACAAGTCAGAAGCACAGCGCACGGCGTAGCCGCGCAAGCGGTTTCTAAGAGAATCGCTCCATCCCGCGGGGACCATATGTTAAGGGGGCGATAACAGACAGATGCAAGACTACGATGTTGTCCTCAAAGGGCTCTTGCAAAACTCGCTCCATCTCCATCTGCTGACAGGCGTAAATACAACTTCGGCGTGGTGGTTACTTCAGACTGGACGGCGGGCTCGCGATATGAGGGGATCGGTGGGGGAAGGGTGATCGTTGAGGGCGAAAATCTGGAGGTAGATCCGCCGCGCCGCCTGGTGCAGAGCTTCCGGGCGTTGTGGGGCGAGGACGTGAAGAGCGAGGGAACTTCGCGGGTGACGTTGGATATTGAGCCGATCGGCGATTCGTGCCGGCTCACGGTAACGCACGATCAGTTGCGCGAAGGCGCGAACGATCAGCTCTTCGGTGGCTGGCCGATGGTGCTGTCGGGTCTTAAGACGCTGCTGGAAACGGGCGAGTTGCTAACCACGCCGGGGTCGCTGATGTATGCGCAAGGGGCGGAACCGGTCGGGCGGCAAGTGTGACGTGGTGCATTCAATAGTAATCGGCGCAGCTCATGTAGTAGCCGCAGCGCCGGCACAGCAGCTTGCAGCGTAAAGAGACCAGGCGGGCGTCGCACACCGGGCAGAACAACATCGGAAGAGTGTCAGAGTTGCCGGCGGCGGCGCCCGCCTCCTGTGGCGCGATAACGAGTTCGTCGCAAGGCTTCGAGCCGGCGGTTGGGTGGTCAGGCGGCATCGGTTAATTTCGTGGCGTCCTTAGCAGACAGCGCTTCGAATGCCCATTATAATTGGGCAGAGATCACAACGACATGAGACGAAGTAATGTAGCTTTGCGTTTGCAGGGCTCTCTGCTGGAGGGGGCGCGCCGCGTTTCCGAAACAGAGGGTGTCGCGCTGAATCAATTCATCAATGTGACTGTTGCCGAAAAGTTGTCGGCGCTCAGAACGGAAGATTTTTTCCGCGAACGGGCTGAACGCGGTGACGTGGCGAAGGCCAAGCGCATCCTCAAGCGCGCCGGCCGAGGTAACGCTCCCGTGTCGGGCGACGAATTGGGTTGAGCGGACTTCCCCACACGCATGGGCACGCTCTCTCTTTTCGATGAACCGGAACTGCCCGCGGCCGGCCGGCTCCGTCCGAAACTGAAGCGGCTCGCCGAGCAGGGCATTTATTGCGGGACAAGTTCGTGGAAGTATGAGGGGTGGCTGGGCGAGATCTATTCGCCGGAGCGCTACTCGGTGCGGGGAAAGTTTTCGCAGCGGCGATTTGAAAGCGAATGCCTCGCCGAATACGCCGAAACATTTCCCGTGGTTTGTGGCGATTTCTCGTTTTACCAGTTTCCGAGCGCTGACTTCTGGCGGAAGCTTTTCGAGGGCGCACCCAAGACGTTGCGGTTCGCGTTTAAGGTGCCGGAGGAGGTCACGGCCCGGTCGTTTCCGCTTCATGCAAAGTATGGCGGCCGGGCCGGCATTTTGAACCCGGGGTTCCTGGATGCGGCGCTGCTGAAGTCGCAGTTTCTGGATCTGCTGGAGCCCTATCGCGACCGCATTGCGGTGCTCATTTTTGAGTTTGGCGCATTCCCGCGCACCATTTTCGCCGAACCAGCGGAGTTTCTGGGCGCGCTCGCGCCTTTCCTCCGCGTGTTGCCCGAGGAATTCCGGTATGCGGTGGAGATTCGCAATGCCGAGTTTCTGCAAGCTCAGTATTTTGAGTTGCTGAAAGAACAAAACATCGCCCATGTATTCAACGCGTGGACGCGGATGCCGGCGATGGGCGACCAGATTCTGATGCCGGGCGCCTTTACGGCCGGCTTCACCGTGGCTCGTGCACTGTTGAAATACGGGCGCAAGTACGAAGACGCCGTGCAGATGTTCTCACCGTATAGGACGATTCAGGAACCGAACCAGGAAGTACGGGATGCGCTGCGGAGTTTGCTGTTGCGGGCAAAGAAGCGGTCGGAACCAACGTTCATGTTTGTGAATAACAGGCTGGAAGGGAATGCGCCAGGAACGATCGAGGCCGTGATTGAAGCGTTCTGACGGTGGGAGTTCGGCCAGCGGTTCTTGGGAATAGTCAAGGGAGAGACGGCATCCGATCATTGCCACTGTCGTTTCCTCCCTTCACCGGCCGGTGTTGCCAAGAGCCGGGGCGTCCCATGCAGCGTCGCTCGCCTAGCTGTCGCTGTCCTGCAGCTTGTTCCGAGCCGCGACCGTCAGAACGTGGGAAGAGCCCGGGGACCGACCGCTGGAGCACGCACCAGCGGACCGGAATAATCTGGCTGTCCTTTTCCGTCCGAGATCGCACAACGCTAGTGATTCATGATCTTGCCGAACCTTTGGAAGGGCGCGCGCCGCGGCTCACGGGAACCATTCGCCGCTAACTGAGTTGGCAACTCTGAAAAAATTGGTGCCGAACTTAAAGAGCCCTTCGAGGATCGGCAGATAAAGGTTTTCGAAAGGGGGCGCGTCTGTTTGTTTCCAACCTTTTCCCACGCTCTGACGTGCGCAACCGGGTGACAGCAGCAAATGTCAGAGCACCCCCAATCGGCGGTGTGTGCTGGGGTCGCTCTTTGCGGCCTCGGCGCGGAGGGGCCCGAAGCCTGCTCGAAGGAAAGCGATGAATGCGTTGGTGGTGGTGGCGCCGGCAGGAGGTCTGCTCTTCATACCGGATTGCAGCCAGATCCTGGTGGCCTCTTCGGCAACAGCGTCCGGCTGGGCCGGGTTCCAGAGCGATCCTATCCAGGCGAACATCGCGCGGAGGCGGGGACGCATGGTCGGGCCCCCGTGGTCGGCATTCCGGACAAGATGGTATTCGTGCGATAGGTCAAGGTCCCAAAGCACGCGGTGGAGAAATTCAGCGCCATCGTGAGCAGTGAGGAAGTCATGGTCAGCGGCATCAATGTAAATCGGAAGGCCAGAGTCGCGAATCTGCTGCGCATTCGTGCGGGCTCGGTTTGCGGGGTTATTCGACTCCCAGATCAAAGGATCGCGGGCGGAGCCGATTAACTGCGGCGGGCCACCGGCCGAGTGATGGAGCCGGTTGCGCGCGCCGGCATCCGATTCGTGGAGGCCCGGCTCAAGCATCGGTTGCATGGCTGCGACAGCGGCAAATAGGTGCGGATGCGCGAACGCTGACTTAAGCGCGCCATACCCGCCGCCTGAAATACCGGCGATCGCTGTCGTGTCGCTGACAGGGCAAGTGCCGCGGAGCCGCGGAATGAAGTCGGCGGCGAGGAACCCGTCCCACTGAATGGGTCCAGCCGGGTCCTCCATGTAGTAATCCGGTCCAGGGGTGGGAGTGCCGATGACCATTGGGGGAATGGCGCCCTGGGCCCACCAGAAATCGAAGAGAGGTTGGAGGTCAAGAAGGGAATCGCGCGTGCCGCCCGCACCAAGAAGCAGGAGGCACAGCGGCAGGGGTCCCGCCTGTTCCTCCCGATCTGGCACGAGCACGGCGTACGGTACGGGCGCGGCGAGGTATTGTGACGGCATGTCGTGGAAGGTGACAGTGGAAGGCATCGCGTGGAGTTGGTAATGTGGTCCTGGCGTCGAAAACGACAGGGCTGGCCAAGGACTCCGTGGCCAATGTATTGCAGATTCTTACCCTAGGCCGGGAACTTTTAACGGAATGTGCGGGTAAGGTTTCAAGGGCGCGGGTTCAGTTGATCCTTGCGGTGCTTGACGTTGTTCTTGGTGGATGACCATCGGGGCGAGACCGGCGCGAGATCCAACGCGAAAATGGAAAGGGAGGATTCGAACCCTTGCGCCGAGACAATCCCTGGATCACGCGATCGAGCCGGTTAGCTTACGAAAACAAGTGGATTCGAGTTCGGGAAGACGAAGTTGTGCGGCCCGATGGAACTCCGGGGATCTATGGCGTGGTGGAGGTGCCGCCCTCCATCGGAGTGGTGGCATTGGATGAAGAAGGTTGCGTGGTGCTGGTTGGGCAGTGGCGCTACACTCTGGGCCGATACATGGTGGAGATTCCGCGAGGCGGGTCAGAGGGGAATCCGGACCTGCTAGGCGTCGCCAAACGCGAACTGCGGGAAGAAACGGGTGTTGAGGCGGATGTTTGGGAGCCCCTCGGAACCGTAGATGTGAACAGCGGGATTACGACCGACGTTCAGCACCTTTTTCTTGCGACTGGCCTGCGGCGAGCTAAGGAAGCGGGACATCTTGACGCCGAAGAGCAGATTGACGTTTTCTGGACGCCGTTTGAGAAGGCGGTTGAGATGGCGATGAAGGGGGAGATCACGGAAGTGTGCAGCGTGGCGGCGCTGCTGAAGGTGGCAAGTCGGGCGGGTGGGGTGAAAAAATAGGCGCCTACCTGAAGCGCCATCGAGAGTCTCTTACGAGAGTGGGGATCGCCCGCTCGGCCCTACTGAACCGCGCGCGTGAGCAAGCGGATAAACGCGCAGTTCCTCGTTGCCGCCCTCGCTCACTGTCGGCGGCTTGGGAAAAGGCACCGGAACAGTCCCGATCATTGCCACTGTCTCTTCCACTCCCGCCACCAGCCGGTTTTGCCAAGCGCTAGGGCGTCCCAGGCGGCGTCGATGGCTTGGCTGTCGCCGCGCAGAATGCCTTCGCGGGTGGCTTCGCGCGGAAGCGTGACTAACGACGCGAAACGGTCGAACACTTCGCCCCGTTCTGCGCCGTGGGTTCGGATCATCAGATGCCATAATGACAGTGCATCGCGACGCCGAGAGGCAGCAACGGCTGTTTCGAGCGCCGCCGGATCGCCCGAGATGTCGAACCGCGCCAGGGCGTCAGTCAGCGCGGCCGGCGCGTCAGTGAAGTATGGCGTGCCCGGTCCTTTATTGGGTCTCGTCACGCACGCCGCACCGGCCGGTATGAACGACTCAACTTTATTGCGCTCAAACGCAACCCATCCGATGTCCACCGTCAGCATGGCCGTTCCATTGTCCGAGACCGCCAGGGTGTAACTGCAGCCGAGGTCGATGGTCTTTGACGAAGGCGTGTCTACAACGAATCGTCCGGGCGGCGCCCAGATCATCGCGTGAATGGCGCCGCGCTGCAGGTCAAAGCGCTGCTCCCGATCATTCGCGGCAACAAGCCGAAAGCGGGAACCAGGATCGATTGTCACTTCGCCGTTCGCGTCCGACGCAATCCTCGAATCCTGCTGCGACGTTTCAATGATCTGACCGGCGCGGACGTAGCTGCCGTTCGGGAGTTGCCACGTTGTGACCGGACCCCGGAACAGCAGCGGAACCGTGATCAGCCCCGCTGCGATGGCGGCAGCCGCAGCGAACCACCACGCGGAACGCGGTTTGCGCGGCAGCGCCGGCGCGCCCGAGTATTTCAACCCGCCAAGAAGCTGTTCCAGGCGGACGGTCTCAGCGTCGGGTTCGCCTGTGCGATCCCACAGATATTCTTCGTTCATCTTTTTTCCTCCAGTTGCTCCCGGAGGAGTTTCATTCCACGGCATAAATTCACGCGCACAGAACTCTGGGTCAGGCCGGTGCGCTCCGCAATCTCAGGTCCGGTCATCCCTTCCACCAGCCGCAGCACCAGCGTCTCGCGATAACTTTCAGGAAGCCGCTGAATGATGGCAAGCACTTCGAATGCCTCGCCATCGGGCCGCTCACCGCCAGCAATCGCGTCGGGCAAATCCGTCAACAGGCGGATGCGGCGGTGATGATCGAACGCCGCTCGCCGCGCAATGGAGGCCAGCCATCCGCCAAAGGCGCCGGCTTCGCGTAGGCCGCGCAGTTGTTCCATAGCGCGAATGAAGACATCCTGCATGAGGTCTTCGGCGTCCGTATAAGACACATGAGCCAGCAGGATGCCATGGATCATGCTCGCGAATTGCGCGTACAAAGCGCCGAAAGCCGCCCGGTCGCCCGCCTGCGCGGCGCGGACCAGCGCAGCTTCTGTTGTGCGCGGCTCGGAAGTCAGCAGCACGTCCCTTTACTCAAGCGTAGTCTGTTTCAGGACTGAGCTTACTTCATCCGCCGATGCCGCGTGATAGAACACCTTGGCATCCGCGCGGTCCGCTGCATCTTCGCGAATGGGCGCCACTATCGAGGTGGCGTAATTCTTGTAGTCGGGGTTGGTGGCGATCATCGTCACGGTCCATCTGCCTTCGGCGGGCCACTGGCGCGCGACGGCGAAGGCGCCTGGTTCGGAAAGATTTTGAACTTTGAGCAAGATGGTTTGCCGCTTGCCATTGACGATGCCGTCGGCGGTTGCCGAGATCTTGGTCTTTTCCGGCGAATGACACGCGGTGATATGGGCGACAACGATGGCGTTTTTCGCAACCGCTTCGGGATTGGTTTTGACGTCATCGATCCGCAGCGTAAGAGCGCCTGCCAATAGGGGCGCCGCCGCAAGGGCGGTGGCGAAAACTATGTTTAAGAATCTGTGCATGGGGTAAAGCTCCTTCGCAGATGAGACGGAACCCCAGGTCCAACTGTTAACGCGGGACGGGTGGATTTCTTACGTGGCGGGGCCCCACGTTAGCCCCTGAGATGAGCAAGCGCGAAAATCCTGAGACAAACGGACGCATTCACGCCGACCGAGCCGCGGCCGTTAGGGAGCGACCGCGGTGCTGGTCCTGTTCAGTCGCCAATGTTTCCACTGCCTGCGCACGTTAGGCTTGCTTAGCGCCCGGCGCCGCCCAGGTGAGCCCCAAAGAATTTCGCTGTGGCCTCGTACGCGTCGATCCAACGGCGCTCGGTCAGGAATCCGTGGATCTCATCCGGAAAGATCAACTGCTCAAAGGGCACACCCTGTTTCCGCAGCGCCTCCACCAGAATCACGGTTTCGTGAAACGGAACGTTGCGGTCGTCGTCGCCATGGATCAGCAGCACCGGTGAGCGCCACGTTGAAATCGATGACATCGGCGACGATTCGAACGCCACGCGAGCCGCATTCGCATCCTTCGACGGATCATAGGCGCTCACGAAGTTCCGGATCACGTTGTTCCAATCGTGTACGCCATGGAAATCGACGCCCGCCGCAAAGAGATCGGACGCCCGCGCGAGACCCAATGCCGTCAGGTAGCCGCCGTACGACCCGCCCCACAAGCCGATGCGCTTTGGGTCCACCTCGGGCCGGCTCTTCAGATAGAGACCCGCGCCGAGCACATCATTGAACTCGCTGGCCCCGGTGGCGCCATAGTTAAGCGCTTCGCGAAAATCGAGCCCGTAGCCGATGCCGCTGCGATAGTTCACCGCGATCACGACGTAGCCCAAGCTCGCCAGGTATTGGTTCATCGCGTAGGCGTTGTGATAGTAGTCCATGTAATGGAAGCCCAGCAGCATCTGGCGGCGCGATCCGCCGTGGAAGAAAGCCAGCGCCGGCCGCTTCTCGCCTGGCTTTAAGTCAGGGGGCAGAAAGAGCTGCGCGTGGATGGGCAGGCCGTCGGCCGCGGTCAACATGACTGGCTTCGGCTCTATCAATTTGCCTTTCGGGAACGAAGGGGGTAGCGCTTCCGGGGCCAAGTCGGAGGGCGACGCGCCGTCCTTACTCACCGCGGCCGCATGCGCCGGAGTTCGCCAGTCGGAGCACAGCATCGCGACCCCATTGCCGTCGCTTAACTCGACCGGCGACCACTCAATGCCCGCGCCTTTGGTTACTGCTTTCACTTCGCCTGTCGCGACGAAGAGGCGCTGGAGGTGTCGCCGGTCAGTATCGTTTCCATCGCTCTCAACCCAATTCGACGAGGTCAGAATCGACTGCCTGTCGGCGCTCAGAGTGGCATTTTCCACTTCGTAGTTGCCGGCGGGTCCAAGATGCTTTACATCACCGGAAACCGCGCTGACGGAATAGAGCTGCACGAAGCCCGTCTTCTCCCACGGGAAGACGATGCGGTCGCCAGCGGCCCATAGCAATTGAGACTCGGAGGCGAGCGGGTGGAACGCGCTGCCCTGTCCCGGTTCGGCCGTCCACAAGGCTCGGCCGGCGGTGGAGGCGACATCCATCAAGCGGATGGACCACGGCGTAGCCGCGCTGCGTTCCGGGCCAAACATGAACGCTCGGGTATAGGCGGGAACGCGAATGGCGGCGATGCTTTTCCCATCGGGCGACCAAACAGGGCCCAGGTCGTGATCCACGCTCGCGTCGAGGTAGACCAGTTTCTTTGAAGCACACTCGTAGACGCCAATCAGGCTGTGGTCGCCGCGATTGCTTTCGAAGGCGATGCGAGTGCCATCGGGCGACCAGACCACCGAAGACGCGCTGCCCTTGGCATGAATCAACTGCTCTGGCTTCGCGTCTTTCTCAGCCAAGGAGATGCTCCAAATCTGGCCGGCCTTCAGGAAGACGACGCGATCGCCGTGCGGCGAGATGCGGGGAACGCTGCCTTCGGAAAGCTTACGCGGAGTACCGGTGAGCGGCCCGAGCCAAATGGCCTGCTCAACGGCTTCGGTGAGGCTGGCCGGATTCGGATTGTCGCGCCCGGTTTCGAAATCGCCGCCGCGCGTGTAGACCAGGCCAGAAGCATCCGGCAGCCATTCGAGTTCCGCAATCTCCTGGCCGTCGTCCGCGGTGAAACTGGTCAGGCGGCGGCCCTTGAGAGACGGCCCTTCGGCCACCCAGATGTTACGCGCGCCGTGCTCATTCAAAACCCAGGCCACGACGCCGCGATGCGGCCCGGCGGTTAGGTCTGTCGGGAAGGAGTAGCTGAGGACTTGCTCAACCGTGAATTGTTGGGCGGCCGGTGCGGCGAAAGCAAAGGAAAAAAGAATAGCAAGTTTTGGGAGCATTGGATCTGTTATACCGCCTCATCGGCGATACTTTGTGCAGAGGAGACACGATGACCTCACGGTGGCTGGGAGTGGCGGGAGTTTTGTGTTTGAGTATGGGACTGGCAGCGGCAGAGAGTGACTTTGAATCGAAGGTGACGCACGGCTATGCCGACAGCCGCGGCGTCAAGATTCATTACGCGAGTGTCGGCAGAGGGCCGCTGATCGTCATGATCCATGGCTTCCCGGATTTCTGGTACACGTGGCGCAACCAGATGGCAGGCCTGGCCGACCGCTACCAAGTGGTGGCCATCGACCAGCGCGGCTACAACCTCAGCGATAAACCCTCGGGCCAGAAGAACTATGACATGGCGCTGCTGGTGGCAGACGTCGTGGCAGTGATCAGAGCGAATGGGCGTGACAAAGCCATTATTGTGGGCCATGACTGGGGCGGCGCGGTGGCGTGGCAGTTTGCAATGCATCTGCCGCAGATGACCGATAAGCTGATCATTCTGAATCTGCCAAATCCACGGGGATTGATGCGCGAGCTGGCGAAGCCGGATTCGCAGCAGGCCAAGAACTCGGCATACGCACGCGCGTTCCAACAGCCGGATTCAGAGAAGCACTTGACGCCGGAGCTGTTGGCCGGGTGGGTCAAGGATCCGGAGGTGAGGACCAAGTATGTCGCGGCGTTTCAGCGATCGAGCCTCACCGCAATGATGGATTACTATCGGCAGAATTACCCCAGGCAGCCGTACACCGAAGACACGTCGCCCGTGATCAAGGTGCAGGCGCCAGTCTTGATGTTTCACGGATTAGCTGACCAATACTTGCTTTCGGATGCGCTGAACGGTACTTGGAATTGGGTGGAGAAGGACCTGACGCTGGTCACTATTCCGGGCGCCGGCCACTTTGTGCAGGACGATGCATCGGATCTGGTCACCAAGACGATGCGCGAATGGCTGGCCACGCATTAGGAGGCAGTACGGCGCCGCGCCGCCCCTGGCCGTCCTTAGTAACCGACGCGGGCTCTGAACTCGCGAGCTCGGTCGCGTGCTACGGTCAGGTTACTGCTTTTCTCATCCTTCAACCGAATGTTCAACGACCCTCCCGGCAGTGAGGCGACCTCTTTGATCCAATCCAGATTCACAACCGTGCTCCGATGAATGCGGACAAACCTCTTCGGGTTCAGCTTCCTTTCCAATTCGGCGATGGCGTAGTCCACGCAGTAATCTTTGCCTTGCGATACTGCATAGGTCAGCTTGTCTTGCGCCCGGAAGTGGGTCACCAGCGCCAAATCGAGAAAACACAGCCGGTCGCCCAGCCTCGATGCAATGCGATCCGGATACTCAGGCCGGGTCTCGCGCAGCGAGTCGGCGATTTGCTTCAGCATCGCCTGTAAGTCGGGCTGCTGCTTGTCCGCGCCCCGCAGCCGTTCTACCTTCGTGAGCGCGCGCGCCAGAGCCTCAGGCTCAATCGGCTTCAACAGGTAGTCCACCGAGTTTACGCCGAACGCCTGCAATGCATACTCGTCATAGGCGGTTGTGAAGATTACCACCGGCTGCACGGGCAACCGCGCCAACACCTCGAATCCACTGAGGCGAGGCATCTGAATGTCGAGGAAGCACACATCCGGTGGATTCGATATCAGCGCCGCCACCGCGTCCTCAGGCATAGTGGTGCTGCCAATCAATTCCACGCGGCCAGTTTTTTCGAGAAGGCGGCCCAGCCGGTGCAGCGCCAGCGGTTCGTCATCCACCATGTACGCGCGCAGCTTCATACGAAGGGCAAAAACATTTCTACTACTGACTCTCCATCGCGCCGAAGAACATTCAAGCCGGCCTTAGCGCCAAATAGCGCATCCAGACGGCCCACCAGATTGTCCAGCCCATGGCCGGCCCGAATTGCCGAAAGGTCGAAACCCGGTCCGGTATCGCGAACCTCAAGATGAAGGCTGCCATCGTTCGAAAACGCCGACACAAAGATTTCACCGCCGCCGTCACGGGCCGTGAGGCCGTGCTTCACCGCATTCTCAACCAGCGATTGCACTGACATGGGCGGTACATGGGCATCCCACAATTCAGCCGGCACGCGCACGGAACCGCGAAGCTTTTCACCGAAGCGTACTCTCTCTATATCCAGATAACTTTCCACCATCGCCAGCTCTTCCCGAAGTGAAATCAGCCGCTGCTGGGTGGTATCGAGCGTCATGCGCAAGAGTGCGGCCAGCCGGCCCACGGTTCGCTCCGCCTGCTCGGGATTGACCGCGATCAGGGCGCTGATGGAGTTTAAGGTATTGAAAAGAAAATGCGGGTGGATGCGGGATTCCAGAGATCGCAGCCGCTCCTCCGCAGCCAGCTTTCGCGCCCGCTCTTCCGCCACTTCTTTCTCATGCAGCCGCTCCTCGAAGATATGCACGCGCTCACGTAGCGACCCGTGAACCAGGCCTCCTAAGCCAAACACCACCGCCAGCGGCACGGCGATGCGCAGAGTATGAAGGTACTCACGCCAGAAACTCCGCGGGACAATCAGCCCCAGCTCCATCAGCAGTGTCTGCGCCAGCAGACAGCCAACGGCGGTAAACACGATGATGCCGGCAGCGACCACCGGAACCAGCGGAGCCTTCCGAACAGCCAGTCTTTCGGCAAGACCGCCTATCACCCAAACGGCAAGGCCTCCAGCCAGGTTGGCGTAGGTCAGCGCGTAGGCGAGTGTTTGCAGCAGTTCCCGGATGTTCGGAATCCCGTTTGCGGCGAACTGAATCAGAACCACCGCCGTCGCCGCGACATTGATCCAGAGAAAGGAAAACGCCCATCGATTCTTCACGTCACGGACCTCGACCCAGCGCCGCGCCCTTGGCTTACTGCGCGCTCACCGGCTCAAAAGTGCCGATGCGGAAGACATTGATCACCTGCGGCTTATCCTGGCCAGCCAGTTTCATCTCGCCCGCCACCACCTCTTGGAGCGTGGCATACTCAATTTGCCTGGTGTCGATCGATACCCAAATTTCTCCCCAGTAGTCGCTTCGTCCCTGCAATTTCATTCCGGCGTTTGCGATCTCCAGTGGATTGAGGAATGCCTGGTACTTAATCAAGGCGCAGTCGTGGCCATTTCTTTGCGACCTGCCAATCCACTCCAGCACGATGTCGCGATTCTGGAAAGTGCCTACGCCCGGCATCTTCACGGCCTGGTCTGAAATGCTATGGACCGGCTCATTCAGCTTCAGGCGCGGGAAGAAGTCCTGGCCGAAGCCTTCAATCATCCCGGTGTCCCAAATCAGATTGCGCTCAAAGACGGCGGCCGCCGGAAATCCCTTGAAGAAGTCCGGCGCGAAGGTTCCGGCAACATCGTTGCGATAACGGAATCCCTCCATGAAATCGACCTTCTGCTCCGCCCCGAATGACGCCGTGGCGCCGTCCGCGTCGGCTTGGGTGACGTTCTTCCACGCCACCATGCCGCCTTCAAGTCCACGCGTGTACTCGCCGACGAGGCGATGACGATTTATGAGCTCACCTTTGCTGTTTGCCGAGTTGTAAACCACCGTGAACCGGTACGTGCGGGGGCCGTTGTCCTTCACAGTTGTCGACTCCGGCAGCTTCCAGGTTTGTGGTTGTGGCGCGGCAGCTTGCGCCAGCAGTTCTGAGACAGGAAAACAAACCACCACCCACAGGCAAACACAACCTAAACCAATAACGGACTTTGTTCTAATCGGCATTCGGATCTATCTCCTGACGCCGAGTGTGTCGCACTGACCAGTGCTCTGCATCCGGTTCGCGACGAAAGGCAACCAAAACCGATTGGGGGCTACGGGCGGCAGACGAGCCGGACACGCGGTGTTGTGTTTACCGAGGCTGGGCCACCAGGCGCAAGTACGGCTTCGGCGAGCGCCAGCCCTGGGGATACTTCTGGCTGGCCTCTTCATTCGAAACCGACGGCAAAATCACAACGTCCTCGCCCTGCCTCCAGTTCGCCGGGGTCGCCACTTTGTGCGAAGCCGTCAATTGAATGGAATCCAGCACCCGCAGCACTTCTTCGAAATTGCGTCCGGTACTCATGGGGTAGCTCAACTGCAGTTTGATCCTCTTGTCGGGACCGATCACGAAAACGGTGCGGACGGTGGCGTTCGTGGCGGCGGTTCGGCCTTCCGAGGTGTCGCCGGCATCGGCGGGCAGCATGTCGTAGAGCTTCGCGACATGGAGATCGGAATCTCCGATCATCGGGTAGTTGATCGCGTGACCCTGCAGTTCCTCGATATCGGCCGCCCATTTCCGGTGATTGGTGACCGGGTCGACGCTCAGACCGATGACTTTAGTGTTGCGCTTGGCGAATTCGGATTCAAGACCGGCCATGGTGCCCAACTCAGTGGTGCAGACTGGCGTGAAGTCCTTGGGATGAGAGAACAGGATGGCCCACCCATCGCCGATCCACTCATGGAAACTGATGGAACCCAGCGTCGTCTCGGCCGTGAAATCGGGGGCAATATCGTTGATGCGCAATGACATGTTTTTGTGCTCTTTGGTGGTTTCGGCGAGTGCTCACACTCTCCACCACCGTATTGTCTATCGATTCACTGCTATTTGTCCAGTGGCGGCTCTTTCAGCCTGCGCCCTACTGTCCCCGAAACAAGCGCAAGGCCAGGGCTTCCGGCAATCCGGCGTCCCGGATCTTCCGGCAAGTGGTTTCAACCGGATACTGAATCCGCCGGAGCGTGACTATGCGCTGCTCCGGCGAGAACAGCGCGTAAGCGGCGCGCGGGTCGCCATCCCGCGGCTGACCTACCGAGCCTGGATTCACGATGAAGACGCTGTCCGGTTCAATCTCGATGGTCTGTTCGCGACCGTCGCGCAGCACGCTGGTCAAACGGCCGACTTGTAACCGCCGCTTAAAGAAACCGCCTTGCACGTGCGTATGACCGAAGAATGATACTTCCGTCTCCAGGCAGCCGAAACAATCCCTGGAATCATCAGGAGTCAGTACGTAGTAATCTTCATCGAACGGCGCGCCATGGAACAGTGTGTACGCCTCCTGCTGAACGGGGCCGGGCTGAAGGTCGCGAAGCCATGTGAGTTGATCGGGAGTGAGTTGCCGACGCGACCACAGCGCGGAGGTTTGGGCGACGTCGTTGAACCAATCGAGCCCCTCCAGGCCGGCCACGACTTTATCGTGATTGCCCCGAATCACAATGCGGCAGTTGGTTTGCGCCCAGTCCACGACCTCGGCCGGGTTCGGGTTATAGCCCACCAGGTCTCCGCAGCAGAGCACTTCGTCATATTCGCCGGCGCAATCGGCCAGGACCGCGGCAAGTGCTTCCGAATTGCCGTGGATATCGCTAAGAATCAGGAAACGCACAGAGTGAGGAGAGTAATTTCGGGAGGGGCTCCCAGCCTGACCGGTACGCCGATTGTACCCAACCCGGAGTTTACATAGACGGAATGGGCGCCTTCCCGATAGAGCCCCTTCGAATAGGGCGTGAAGACGCGGCTGACGTTCAGATTCCGATGCAGAATCTCGACATTAATCTGGCCGCCATGCGTATGGCCTGAGAGCACAACGTCGAAGCCCTTGGCCGCGGCAACGGGGAAGACATCCGGATTGTGTGACAGCAGCAGATTGAATTCGCCTGGCGCCACCAGTTCTTCGGCGCCCACCAGATACGGCTTGCGTCGAAACGATTGGTAATCCACTCCCGCCAGATTGAGTCTGTCCTTACCGAAGCGCAGCGACTCCGCTTCGCCCCTCAGGAAACGGATGCCCCGCTGTGCTCCGTACGCGCTGGCATGGCGTTGAGCATGTGAAAACTCTTCGTGGTTACCATGGCAGCCCCAGATGCCGGCCATGGTTTTCAGACGAGCGAGCCGGTCGATGCAAGCCTCCAGCGGATCGCGCTCAGTGCTGATCAGGTCGCCGGTGATCACGGCGAGGTCGGCCCGAAGCCCGTTCGCCATATCGACCGCCCGCTCCACCAGCCGCAACTCGAAGAACGGGCCGGCATGCAAATCGCTGAGCTGGACGATGCGGAGTCCTTGCAGATCCTTCGGCAAGTTGGGAATCGTCAGCCGCCGCTCCTGGACGGCAAAGTCGTTGCGGGTAATGATGCCGAACGCGGTCGCCACCATGGGAACCGCGCAGATGGCGGTGGAGGAGGCCTTCAGAAACTGGCGGCGTCCGGAGTGGATGGGCGGCTGAGGAGCCGGGATCAGATCCCTGAACGAAAGAAAGACCTCCACTCCGATGAGGGAATAGAACCACAAATAGATAATGGCCGGGACCCAGTAATAGGCCTCATTGGAAAAAACGGAGGCAATCAATGGCAGCCAGTATTCGTGAAGGCTCAGTTGAATGAGGAAGGCGAGAGTAATGAGCGCGGCATTCCATCGCCAATCTATCTTCAGTCGCCGGCTTAGCCGCGTCTGAGCGATGCTTCCCAGGACGCATGTGGCGAGTCCCACCCAGTCGTAAATCACATTTCATTGTAGGAAACACCGGATCCCTCTCGCCAGCGGGGCGCGAGGATCTCGGGGGGGTGTTAAGCATCCAAGCGGGACTGAACAAAACGTGCGCACATCTCGTCTATGCTGCTGAGGGGAGTTCGTTATGTTTTGTACATCCTGCGGGTTGGAATTAGTGGGCGACCATCGCTTTTGCCATCGATGTGGCACGGCGACCGGGCAAGGCAGCGCATTTTCGGCAACCGTGAAGCCAGCTCAATTTTTGAGCCGGCCGCGCGAAGGAGGCAAGATCGCCGGCGTCTGCGCCGGTTTGGGGCGTTATCTGGGCATGGACGTGACGCTGGTTCGAATTGTTGTCGCGTGTTTGGCGCTGACGCCGCCGTCCTTCGGCTTGATCCTGTACATTGTGTGCTGGATCGCGATGCCGAAAGACAAGCTGCTTTTGCCGGCGCCGATCAACACGGCTCAGGGCTTGACCGCGTCCAACTAGTTCATTGCACGCGCCATCACGCAAACACCGCGTCAGGCGCGCGAGCGCCCTGCCTCGACTGAGGCCGGGCGCAATCGAAACCAGCGCCAGCTGAAAGATCGGCGATAGCACGCCTTGCATCGAACCGGCCTCGCAGACAAGAGAAGCAGCGGAACCTCATACCAGCGTAGCCGCGACGCTTGCAATTTACTGGATAGACATCCGGGACAAACCATAAAAAAATTCCGAAGATCATACACAGGCTAGCCCACCCCTGGCTTTTGTGAAAGTGCTGGGAGTAAGGTAGGTTACCTTCCCCCCGCTTGTTCTTCACTCAAAGGGTGCGCGCGTACCGGTACTCGTCTCGCCACGCAAACGAGAGGATGATTCTCGAAGCGGTGAGGAAAGAGTGGTACGGATCGATCTGTAGCTCTCGAGTCAAGAGGTCAATCAGCGCTTCAGAAAATCAAAATCGCAGCCGTCGTTGGCCTGCGTCACGTGGTCCAGGAAGAGCTTGCCATACCCTCTTTCATACTTCGGGGGCGGGGGATGGAAGGCCGCCAGCCTGTACTTCATTTCTACCTCGGAAATCAGCAAGTCGATGCGGCGCGCGGGAACATCCAGCACGATTTCATCTCCTGTGCGGACGATCGCGAGTGGCCCCCCAACGGCCGATTCCGGCGCCACGTGGAGAACCACTGTTCCGAAACTGGTACCGCTCATGCGCGCGTCGCTGATCCGCACCATATCGTTAACCCCCTGATTCAGCAGGATTTTGGGAATGGGAATCTGGCCCCACTCCGGAAAGCCTGGGCCACCTTTCGGACCGGCGTTCTTCATCACCAGGATGGTCTCGGCGGTGACGGGCAAGTCCTCCCGGTCGATATTCGCGTGCATCTCGGCATAGGTTTCGAAGACATGCGCTACACCGTGATGCGTGAGCAGATGAGGCGAGGCCGCCGTCTGCTTCAACACCGCTCCATCTGGCGCCAGATTCCCATGCAACACCACGGTCCCGCCTTCGCGATGAATTGGATCCGATATGTGGCGGATCACTTCGCGGCGGTAGCATTCAGCGGTGGCCAGATTCTGGAACATTGTCCGGCCGGTTACGGTGGGCTCATCGTGCAGCAGAGGCAGGATTTCCCTCATGACGGCGGGAATTCCGCCCGCTTGAAACAGATCCTCCATCAGGTATTCCCCGGAGGGCTTCACGTTGACGATGGTTGGCGTGCGGCGGGAGATCGCGTCGAAATCAGAGAGTTGGAGGCCGATTCCGAGTCTGCCGCTCAGCGCAAGCAAGTGAATCACCGCATTGGTGGAACCGCCGATCGCCATGCTGACCGTGATGGCGTTCTCAAGAGCCTTACGCGTCATGACGTGCGACGGCCGCACATCCTCCCAGACCATATCGACGATCCGCCGCCCGCTGAGTTCCGCACTCATGAGCCGCCGGGAGTCTGGCGCCGGAATGTTGGCTGAACCGGTCAACGTCATGCCCATCGCCTCGGCCAGGCTGGTCATTGTGCTGGCGGTCCCCATTACGGTGCAGTGGCCGGCGCTACGTGCCAGGCCGCCCTCAATCTGGCACAACTCCTCATCGCTCAGGCGGCCTGACCGGTACAGATCGAAAAGCTTTCGGCCGTCCGTTCCCGCGCCGAGTTTTGTGTCCTTCCAAATCCCGCTCAGCATGGGGCCGCCCGGCACAACGATGGCGGGAATATCGGCGCTGGCGCAGCCCATCAATTGGGCGGGTGTCGTCTTATCGCATCCACAGAGCAGGACCACGCCGTCGATAGGATTGGCGCGGATCGACTCCTCGACATCCATGGCCATCAGGTTGCGGAACAGCATGGCAGTGGGCCGCATGAACATTTCGCCGAGCGAAATCGTGGGAAACTCAAGCGGCACGCCGCCGGCGGTCCAGACACCGCGCTTGACGGCTTCAGCCACCGTCCGCAGGTGAGCATTGCAGTTATTGAGCTCACTCCAGGAGTTGCAAATCCCGATAATGGGCTTATTTTGAAAGGCGTCCGGCGCGAAACCTTCGGCCCGTAGCCACGCTTTTCGGGCGAACTGATAGTACTCGGGGCCGCTCCACCATTCCTGGCTTCTCAGCCTTCGCGATCGATCAGCCATGCGAGTCTATTAGAACGCGGCGGCAATTGGGCTAGCAAGGGCGACACAACCACCGCGACGCGTCCCCCGAATCGGGTTCACCCCGCCATACGAACAGGCCGTGTTGGGTTGACCGCGTGAGGGCGACGCGGTCGAGGACCCACGGTGCGTCGGATGACCTGCGAACATCGGACCAGCGAACCTGTCTCTCCCTGACGGTTGCGGCCCTGAACGCAGTCGTCATAAGAGCTGCGAGCACACGTCGAGTTTACCCGTCACTACCTCCCGCACAACGGCCACCAAACGGCCTGTGCGCTTCATGTTACACCGCGCACAACGGCCACCAAACGGCCTGTGCGCTCACTAACGCTTTACCTATCGAGGGCGGCTTTCGCCTTATCTACGCCGAGCCGATCAGCGTGGTGAGCTGAGCGAGGCGGCGGTTGAAGGCAACTTTGACTCTTTCGTCCGAAATTCCCTCGTTCAAGACAGCCGAAACGTTCGCCATCACCTTTCCCAGGAGGAACCGCTTCCAGTATTCCGGCTGTGAAAATTCGAAGCCAATTTTGGCAGGTTCGAACTTGGTTTGTGTCATCGCACAGGCCTCAGCAATTCTGTCAGCCTTGCAC
>CAJCIT010000200.1 GCA_903970405.1 Acidobacteriaceae bacterium
GGAAAGAATCGGGACGGTCGCACATTTACTCCCAGGCTAACCGCGAGAACGCCTTAGGACAACCAGAGAAAATGAGCGACCGTCGCCAATTTCAGCAGAGCAGCCACGGCGCCCGGCTCAGGCCTGCTTGTAGTCCATGGCGTCTAAGTCGGCAATCAGCCCAGGCCCGGTCGGCTTCCAGTTAAGCTTTCGTTGGGTGAGCGTGCTGGAGGAGGGCATATCGTGGATGGCGAAGCGGGCAAGCCACCCGAAATGGGCGTCGGCCTCCTCAGGCTTGATGCTGACCACCGGCACATTCAGCCCACGAGCGTGCGCCTCGACGATTGCCTTCATGGTCACACCCTCCTCGTCGACTGCGTGATAGATGGCGGCCGGCTCCGCCTTCTCAAACGCCAGGCGATACAGCCGGGCCACGTCGGAGACGTGCGCCGCCGGCCAGCGATTGCTGCCGTCACCAATGTACGCCGAGACGCCCTTCGCGCGCGACACGGCGAGAAGGTATGGCACCAGACCCTGCTTCCGCGTGTCATGAACCTGCGGCAGCCGCACCACGGAGGTGTTCATGCCGCGTGCCGTCAACTCCTTCACGGCTGCCTCTGAAGCCGCGCGCGGGTTCCATGTAGCGACTGGGCTTGCTTCGGTTGATGGCTTGCCGTCTACGTTGGCTGCGATGGCCGTCCCCGAGGTGACGACGAACGGCCGGCTGGAACCCGCCAGTACCTCGCCCATCGCCTCGATCGCCTTGCGGTCGTCGTCGGCGTTCTTTTGGAATTGCGAAAAGTCGTGGTTGAAGGCCAGGTGGATGATGCCGTCCGAGCCGGTTGCTCCACGGCGTAGACTGTCCAGGTCCTCAATATTGCCATGAAGTACCTCGGCCCCCGCCGCTTGTAGCTTTTGGGCGCCCTCCTCTGAGCGCGTCAGCCCCAGAACCTGGTGCCCAGCCTGAATCAACTCTGGAACCAGCACCGAACCGATGAATCCCGGCGCCCCTGTTACAAAGATACGCATGATGATGTCTCCTTTAGTTTCCAAAAGTCTGCGGCCGATTTGCGCCGTCGATTGGTAGATGAGGCTCGCCATGCGGACGATCTATACTGAAAGTCCCTATGATCGGTTCAATCGTCCTGTCGCCTCTTGACCCCGAGACTCAGAGATCCGAAACGCCGCCCGTGCAACAAGGTCTGGAAGGGAGCCAGCGGATGGACCCGCTTTCAGAGGTGCTCGCCCTGCTGAAACCGCAGAGCTTGTCTTCGGGAGGATTCGCGGTTCTTGACGATATGGCCATCTATTTCCCGAAGCATCAGGGAATCAAGTGCTATGCCATGCTCGCCGGCCAGTGCTGGCTGGCGGTTGAAGGGACGCCTGCGCCGGTGCTGCTCCGCGCCGGGGATTGCTTTCTGCTGCCGCGCGGACTTCCGTTCAGGCTGGCCACCGATCTCTCGCTTGAACCGGTTCACTACACGCTCGCCTGGGACCGGCTCACTAAGACCAATTGCGTGACGGAGATTCCCGAAGGCGCGCGCTACATCGCCGGAGGCTTCTTCAGGTTCACGGGCAGCCACGCCGAGATGATTCTTCAGTCGCTGCCGCCCATCGTGCACATCCGCCGCGAGCCGGATAAGGCGGCCATTCGCTGGTCCCTTGAGCGCTTGCGCGCGGAGCTCCACAACCCACAACCCGGCGGCGCGCTCATTACACAGCAGCTTGCCTACATGATGCTCATTCAGGCGCTGCGGCTGCATTTGGCTGACGCCACCAGCGTTGGCAGCGGCTGGCTTTCCGCACTGGCTGACAAGCACATGAGCATTGCCATCGCCTGTATGCACAACGACCCTGGCTATGGGTGGACGCTGCAGTCGCTGGCGGAACGCGCCGGAATGTCGCGCTCGGTGTTTGCCCTGCGCTTCCGCGAGACGGTTGGCGCCACGCCCATGGAGTACCTCACCCGCTGGCGCATGCTTCTGGCCGCAGACCGCCTCAAGAACTCGTCTGACGGGCTCGCCGCGATCGCGCAGTCGCTTGACTACGAGTCCGAGAGCGCCTTCGGCAAGGCGTTCCGCCGCGTGATGGGCTGTTCTCCCAGGCAATACTCCCGTTCAACCGCTCCGCGCACCCTCTGAGTGCCTCGCTCGCCAATCGCGGGAGGCCCCTGCTTGAGCGCGCGCGGAGCAAGCGGACCCGCGGCTGGTCCTATTTCCCTTCGCAAATAAGCCGGCGGTGGTGTCGATGGCCGTCCTGCTCAGTGCTCATCGTGGACGTTCGGATCACGGTCCGCTTGCTTCACGCGCGGTTCAGAAGGCCCGGACCCCGGGCGAGATTCTGATTAAGGCCATCCAATCTAATTCTCTTTGACCCTCACTTAAACCGATTGAGATCGGTGCCGGGTGCAGGGTGGCCCAGTTCCCTGCACATGGCGGCAATCTGGCCTTTGTGATGAAAGGCGTGAGTCAGAACATGATGGAGAACAAGCGCGGGAGTGCTGACGGCGTTGTCTCCGTCTGCGAATTGAAGTTCCGTATTTGTGTTGAGTTGTCGATCCGTCAGGCTCGACAAGTACGCCTGCGTCCGCGTCCTGACTTCCTGCTGCAAGATTCGGGCATCGGCGACAGTATCGTGCTCAGCGGGTTTGCTATCGACATAACGGAGCCCCTGGAGCGTATAAATCCAAAACCCTTCACAGTTGAAAATATGAGTTATTTGCTCACGCAGCGTGGGAAAGCCGAAATTTGGCAAAACTCTCCCATAGTCGACGAGAGGGATTCCCGACAAATGGTCGAGTAGAAGGGTGAGGCTGGAGTGTGTCAAGCTGTGGAATTTCTGAACGCCATCAAGAGTGAACATTTAACCAATCTCCCCGAACTTCAAGGATAGAGCCGAAAACTGAGAAGGCCATCCGCTGCAGGGCCAGCGCGCTGAGCTTCTGCGCGGGACGGCGAGCGGCGCAATCCGTGGGACGAGGCCGAATGCGTGCCCGTCAACAAAAAAAACTGAAATGGGTGCTGCACGGCCCTCGGCGCGATGGCCAGCGATTGGGCCGCGCATCGCAGGCCGCGCCAAATATATTGAACGACGAAAAGGCGTTTACCGCCTCTTAAAGGCGATCTGGTCTCCATGTCCACCTTCTTCCTCGCATCCTGTGCTCTTATAGCGGCAGTGGGGGATGGGTTGGCTGACCTACTTTGAACCAGCCGCTCGCCGGCGCTCCTGGTGTTTGGTGTGAGCGACCAGCGCTGGACGGAATAGGCAAACGGAGCAGAGCAATGAGGCACACACAAGCATCCAATCAGGAGATCTTCCAATGAAACGCAACACCATGTTAACAGTCGCATCTCTGCTCTCCCTCCTCTTCCTGACGCTTCACATTACGGACGACATCGTTCGTGGGATATCGAAGGCAGAGAGCTCAAACATTGCGCTGCTCGTCCTCGCTGTCTTCCTCTACGGGACACTCGTGCTCTCCGAACGGCGATCGGGGCATGTCATCATGCTGCTCATCGGATTGTTAGCAGCAGCCATGCCCGTCATGCACATGAGGGGGGCACATTACGGCGAGATCGCCAAATCCCCCGGCGGCTTTTTCTTCGTCTGGACACTCTGGGCGCTCGGCGGGCTGGGGGGATTCACCTTGATCCTCGCGGCGCGCGGGCTGTGGGATCTGCGACGGAGGCGGCCCCATTGACGGGTTACCTCGCGAAACGCCACGAAAATCCACTGCTTGATGCTGTTCCCCGGTCAAAATCACTTTGCGCTTGAGCCATTTCCTCGCGATTCGCAGGTCCGGCCCGCGATAGACTTGGCT
>CAJCIT010000201.1 GCA_903970405.1 Acidobacteriaceae bacterium
TTAAATCCGAGAGTCCTCGGAGCGATCCGGCAATAGGAAGCATGCGGAGCCGAGAGAGCCGAAGGAGCGGAAGCAGCCGAAGATGGGCCAAATGGGACGGCCCAAATGCGACAGGCGGAGTTCTTCGCTCCTCCTAAGAAACTGAAACTCAACCCCTTTGTTATGTTATAGGTAGGTTTCTGGGGAGGAGGGGTTAAATCCGATTAAATCCCCCCCCGGACAAGAAGTTCCTTTCGGATTTGCCCGGGCCCGAGGCCAAGTTCCGGGCTGAGAATCCCCAGCAGAACCTGGGAACAGACTGGCCGAAGGAACAGTCAGCCAAGTCGTTCGTGGGCGGACAACCCCCCGAAATCCTCCCATGCGTCAGAGCGGTCTGCCACCTTCGTCGCTCACCCATGTGGCCTCGTCCCAGAGCCGACGGTCACAGCCTCGCCAAATAAAGATTCTCGCTTCACAATTACTTCCATCGACACACGGCAGGTAATCACACCCCGCCCCGATCCTTCCGTGATTACTGTTTGTTAAATCCTTCCATATCTCTGATACAAAACAACTTACAGCAAACCCATCGTTTTAGATTGGCTTCGAGTTTTCACTGGTCCAAACCTGGGTCTTGTTTCAAATCCCGCCGTCCAACCGAAGCTGCACGCCTCCCGCAACAGCCGCTCCGTAGCCAAACCGCAGTCAACCGCCACAGGCCCCGTGTTACGCCTGAAGCGTGAGGTGCCGTCAGGTACTCCCCACACAACGCCGGGCCTCCTGCCCGGCTTTCTGTTTTGATAGGAGAATTTATGGCTAAACCTACTCGTAAAGAGAGGCGCAAGGGACGCGCCGCTCGACGTGCCAAAAACACGCCTAACCAGGCATCGACGCAGCCCGTCGCCGCGCAGGCCCCGGCGCCTCAGGAAACTCCCGAGCCGGTCCTTTCCGCCGCGCAACTCGCTGCGTACTTTTCCAACATCGCGGCCCCCGTCGGCATGAACGACGCCAGCCGCGCCAATTTCGAAACCACCTTCGCCGAAAGGGAAGCCGCCAAGCGCTCTGAAGCTGCGACTCCGTCAGAACATGCGGACCCGTCCAGCGACCCCGACTCGCCCCCATCGCCCGACGCCTCCCACCGTGGCGGCCCCAGCACTCAAGCCGGCAAGGCGCGCAGCGCCCAGAACTCGTTCAAGCATGGCCTCTCGTCCGGCTTCACTCACTTCAAACTCCTCCCCGGTGAGAGCCTCGCCGAATACGTCGAACTCGTCGCTGACATCCGCGCCCAGTTCCGTCCGGGCACTCGCGCCGAGGCTCACAAACTCGAAGACATGGCCCAAGCTTGGTGGCTGCAGCGCCGCGCCCGCAACCTCCAAACCGGCGCTCTGGAATCCGGCGGCGACAAAGCCTTCGCCCTCTACCTCCGCTACGAAACCACGCAGCGCCACTCTTACCGGGCCGCGCACAACGATTTCCAGGACATGCAAAAGCAGCGCAAGGCAAACGCCAAATCTCCTGACACCTCCGCCGTCCCTGAGCCAGGCACATTCCAAAGCCCGCGAAACTATCCATCGCCACCCGCCGCTCCCGACTCCACATCCGCCCCGCCGGACGCCCCCAACCCGCAACCCCTGGCCGCCTAACATTTAATTTGCTGGGCAGTCTGCTAACTGCAGCCTGCGGCTTCAGTTCTTTGACAATCCGCCTCCATAAGTGCCCGCGTCGTGCGACCCCACCCCAACTCCGCTCAGGCGAACGTCCCCGCTCGCAAAATCCACGGCGAAAAGCACAGATTTTCACCTGACGAGCCTTCTACATGATCGAATTTGAGGCCCGCACGCACCTGAACAGTTCGTTTCGTAGTCGGGTGCAAGGCGGCTGGCAGCCAGGCTCGTAGCCATTTGAGCCTTGCTTCACCGGGCGCGACCTTTGAATTTCCCGGAAAGGGACCGACCGCTCGCTTTCGTCGGCGGTTCGGTTGCTGGCGACCCCTGGAAAAGACCCTTCTCCGGCGGCTCTCAGAACAAGGGTAAGTCCCTTTTCTTCAATGCTTTCCCAGGAAAAGGGACAGACCCCTTTGGCCGGGAAGAGGGGTCGCGATCTTGGGTTACTTGCTTCAATTCGCGGTTTCTGTGAAGCGATCTCCGGCGGCTCGGGGAAAATGATAAGCCCTTTCCCCTCAATGATTTCTCAGGAAAGGAGGCAGACCCATTCTTGCGGGAAGACCCCTTCTTGCCGGGAGACAGCGCTCAGTGTATGGCGAAGTCCCGTTGTGCCACCTGTGCCCGTGAATCTAGAAGTTAAAGCGGTTTTAAAGCCTTCGCGAAAAAATAATTGCTGCTAAATTTCAAGGCCGTTTGAACTATGGGAATCCGGAGGACCTTCTCCGGCCGCGCCGTCATCTGGGTGCCAACTGACCATCCTTGCCCCACCGGCGAGTGGTTGCTCCAGTGCAAATGCACGGGTTATCGTCCCTATTGTCTATTCCTTCACCACCAGGGGAATATGCAGCCTCTTGGAGATCCTTACCAAAAACCGAAGATCTCACTCAGCTTCGCCTTCTATTCGAGTATTCGCCGAGGTACCGGCGTCTACGCAAATCATTGGAAGCATTGAAGTCAGATCGCTTTCCTGTTAGTGTAAAGCTTCCTTTGACATGGAGAAGCAACTTAATCTTACTTGCTTGCCCGCCTCACCTGGCGACGTGCGCTCGTCCTTCAGGTAACCAATAACCCAAACCTTCCTGCAGGGGGATTCGTGAAGCCCTCCCGCAGGCCCCTCCGGCACCGCGTCGTGTGCGCTCCTTCACCCACGCAGATCGAAAGAACAGACTTTTAACAAATTTAGGGAGTTTCGTATGAATCAGCTTTTCCGAAGCAAACTGCCGGCTCTTCTGGCTCTTTGCTTCCTCTTGAATCCATGGTTTGTTCGCGCCCAAGCCATCAGCGGTGACTTAACCGGCACGGTGCTCGATGCGAGCGCCGCAGGCATACCAAACGCAACCGTTGTAGCAATCGATGACGCAACCGGCGTCAAATCCAGCACACAGACGAACGCGGCTGGCGTTTACCGTTTCAACAACCTGTTGATCGGCCGCTATAGCATTACTGCTTCCGCGCCGGGCTTCGCCACGGACACATTGAAGAATGTGGATCTGGCGCTGAACTCGGTTATCACGGCAAACCTGACCTTGGCCGTGGGTACCAATGCAACCACCGTCGAGGTCAGCGCGAGCGCCGCCAGCATCGACACCACCACTGCCCAGTTGCAGACTACCTTCGATTCGAAGCAGGTGGTGGAGCTTCCGCAGACTGCTTCGGGGTCCGGTATTTACAATCTGGCACTGCTCGGCGCAGGCGTTTCGTCGCCGGGCGGGGTCGGCCAGGGGTTTGGCCCAGCCATCTCCGGCCAGCGTCCGGACAACAACTCGTTCAATCTCGACGGCGTCAGCAATAACAACTACTACGATCCTGCTCCGCTGGTGTACGTGTCGAATGAAGCGATCGGCGAATTTACCCTGCTGCAAAACCAGTTCGCTCCGGAATTCGGCGGCGGCTCCGGCGGCATCTTTAATGCGATCGTGAAGAGCGGCACCAACTCCATCCACGGCTCAATTTACGAATACCTGCAGAACCGCGATCTGAACGCGGTGAACTCGCTCGAATGGACGCAAGGCCTGACGTCGAATCCGCGCTACGACAACAACCGTCTTGGCGCCACCATCGGTGGTCCAATCATCAAGAACAAGCTGTTCTATTTTGGGAACTTTGAGTACAACCCCATCGGCCAGTCGGCTGTTCCCGGTTCGCCGCTCTACGCTCCCACCGCGGCGGGCTACTCGATGTTGAACAACCTGGCCGGCATCAGCCAGACCAACCTGCAGCAGTTTGAGAAGTTCATTCCGGCAGCGCCGGCCAATGACCAGGGCACCATCACCGTGCTGGGCCAGAGTATTCCCGTCGGCTCCCTCTCATTCGTAACGCCCACCTTCACCAACAACTACAACGCGTTGGTTTCGCTCGATTACAACATGAGCGACAAGGACCAATTCCGCGGCCGCTGGATTTACAACAAGAGCGCCACCTACGCGGCCGGAAACGTGCCGGCATTCAACTATGAGACGCCCAATAACAACTACATGTACAACCTGTCGGAGTTTCATAACTTCAATCCGACGCTCCAGAATGAGTTTCGCGTCTCATTCAGCCGCAACGTGAATACCATCCCATCCACCACCGAGAAGTTCCCGGGCCTGGATGCCTACCCGGTGATCACCATCGATGAGTTGAACGGCCTCACCTGGGGACCCAGCGGACCTTCCGGTTCGAGTCAAAACCTGTTCCAGGCCACCGACAACATGACCAAGGTCCTGGGACAGCACACCATTAAGTTCGGCGGCAGCTTCATCGATATGATTGCCACGAACTACTTCATTCAGCGCGTGACGGGCAATTATGAGTACTCGTCGCTGGATCTGTATCTCACCGACCAAGCGCCGGACGTCCTGGGCGAGCGCAGCTCCGGCGCCACCAGCTATCCGGTAGGCTTCCTCCAAACCTCAGCCTTTGTCAACGACGACTATCGGGTTAAGAAGAATCTCACCATCAATATCGGCCTGCGCTATGAGTACGTAACAGTCCCAGTGGCGTCCCGTTATCAGTCCTACAGCGCCCCGGCCGACGTTTACGGGGGCATCTCCTTCGCCGAGCCGCACTATAGCCCGTTTGACTTCGCTCCACGCCTGGGCTTTGCTTACGCCCCCGGGGAAAAGGGCGATTGGTCTATCCGCGGCGGCGTCAGCAAGTCGTTCGACTTGACTTATTCGAACCTGACTTCGAACGCAGCCCCTCCCTACTTCCAGCAGACTAATGACTGCCCCGGCATCAACTGCCCGCAGACCGGCTTCCTGGCCAGCGGCGGATTGCCGGGCAGCGCGCAACCCCTGCCGACCGACCCCGCCGGCGCGCTCGCGGTGGTTAGCTCCTACACATTCGGCGGCAAGCGCCCCTACGGCCTCGATTGGACGCTGGGCGTACAGCACGTCTTTAAGAAGAATTACACCTTTGAAGCCCGGTACGTCGGTACTCGCGGCGTCCACCTGTGGAACCAAACGCGGCTGAACATTTTCCCCAAAGTCTCTGCCACCAACTACATTCCGACGTTCTTCACCAATCCCGGCGCCAGCGCCTTTGCCGCATTGGCGGGAAACACGCTCGGCGATGTGAAGTCCTACGTCACGCCGGGCGGCCTTCCGGGCGCTCTGGCCACCAACGATCTGGCCATTTACGGCTCGCAAGCCTCCATCGTAGGCTATGCGCCTCAGGCCTCCTCCAGCTATCATGGAATGGCGCTGCAGTTGAACCGCCGCTTCGACAACGGACTCGCGTTGATCGCGGCCTATACCTGGAGCCACTTAGAAGACGACGCCACGGCGACGAACTTCTCCACCTATCTGACGCCCCGCCGCGCGCAGAACGTCCAGGATCTGAAGGCGGACTGGTCTAACTCCGCGCTCGACCACCGTCAGCGCTTCACCTTTACGCCAATCTATGAGTTTCGTCCGTTCAAGGGCGGCAACTGGCTGGTTAAGAACATAATCGGCAACTGGAACATCTCCAGCACTTACACGTACGAGACGCCCGAATACGCGACTGTTCAAAGCGGTCTCGATTCCAACCTCAACGGCGACAGCGCCGGCGACCGGGCCATCATCAATACGGCGGGAGCGGCCAATGTCGGCTCCGGCGTCACGGGCTATAACGCGCAAGGCGCGCCGGTGGCGGCGGGCAGTGCGTCGATCGTGGCGTACGTCGCTAACAATTCCAATGCCCGCTATGTCACGGCGGGATCGGGCGCGCTGGCCAACGGCGGACGCAACACCTTCCCGCTGCATCCGATCGACAACATCGATGCCGCGCTGAAGAAGCGGTTCAGCTTCGGTGAACGCTACTCGTTTGACGTGGGCGCGGAGTTCTACAATGTCCTCAATCACGCGCAATATACGGGCGGGTCAGTGAATGACGTCGCCGCCCAGGGATTTATCGGCGCCAGAAACGAACTGGTGCCGAGCGATCCGCTGTTCGGCCGCTTCGACCAGTTCTACAGCAGCAACTCACGCACTATTCAGGTGTTCGCTCATCTGGTGTTCTAAGCGGGAGTTCGAAGCAGTTCGAAGCAGTTCGAGAAAGGGGGCCTTCGGGCCCCCTTTTTTTGTCCCGATGAGAACAGGCCCCGCAGCTAACCAAAGGCTGCGCTTCCCGGCCTGAAGTCAACTCAAGCCTGCGCATCGGCTGGTTTTCAAACTGCCGCAGGCTGCCGGCCCGCTGACACCCACCGCCCTTGTAAGCCTTTTCTATCACCTTCCCCGCCTTTTTGCCGTCGTCATCACTTCGCATTTGACAGATCCCGATTTGAGGGTCTATACTCCTCAGAATCACGGTGTAGGGGATAAGTTCTCTTTTTATCTTTAGGGAAGGACATCGTATGAAAAGGTTGCTTCGGGCGCCCTTGGCGGCCCTGTGTCTTCTTTTTTCAATGACTACCCTGGCTTTTAGCCAAGGTGTCGGTGGGAACGGCAGCGTTACCGGACGGGTTACCGATCCGAGCGGGGCAGTCATCCCAGGGGCTACAATCGTACTGGTCGACAAGTCCACCAACGTAAAGACCTCCGCGGAATCGAATTCGGCCGGTCTTTACTTCATAGAGAACGTTGTTGCGGGCACTTATGACTTGCTGGTCACCCGGGACGGATTCCGGAAAACAATCATCCCAGGCCAGACCGTAAGTACCGGTACTCAATTAACACTCGACATTAAGTTGGAAGTAGGCGCCACCACAGAGACGGTGGAGGTGACGGCGGTGGCCGGCGCCGAGCTCCAGACGGAGAACGCCACCATGGGGACCACCATGGGCAATGAGGCGGTGATGCAATTGCCCACTATCGGCCGCGACGTTTCGGCGCTGGTCTTCTTGCAAGGCACCACCGCGCCGACGTTCAATGGCGCGGAAGGCAACATCACCAGCGGCAACATCGCCGGCGCGATGGCTGACCAGAACACGTTCATGCTGGATGGAGGCAATAACACCAGCGATCTGGACGGCGACAACGCCACCTACATCGGCCACAACGGCGCGGGCGTGATGCCCACACCGGTGGAGAGCGTGGAAGAATTTCGCGTTAACACCAATAACATGACCGCCGATTTCTCCATGTCCGGCGGCGGCCAGATCATGGTGACCACTAAGCGCGGTACCAGCCAGTACCACGGCTCAGCCTATGACTTCTTCCAGAGTTCCGTGATGGCATCGAACGATTTCAACAACAATTTCACGGGGATTGACAAGCCTAAGACGCATTACAACAAGTTTGGCGGCAGCGTCGGCGGACCCCTTGGGAAGTCGAACTTCCTTGGCGGCGGATGGTATTTCTTCGCCAACTATGAGGGCGAGCGGTATCCGCGCTCCGGGCCTTTTGTCGCCACCGTTCCTTCAGCAACGTTGCGCGCGGGCATCATCCAGGAACGCGATGCAAACGGTAACATTGTTCAGTACAACCTCCAGACCGGCTCAATCTGCGGAAACGGCACTCAAATGTGCGACCCGCGAGGCATTGGCCTGAATCCAGTCGTGAACCAGATTTGGACCAAGTATGAGCCGCAGTGCAACAGCGATAACTACGGCGACCGCGGCCTGAACACCTGCGGCTACGTCAGCAACCTCAGCTATCCGCTCTCCAACAATTTCGGTGTTTTCCGCCTGGACCATGACTTCGGCTCCAAGTGGAGATTCTTTTCCAGTTACCGTTACTTCGGCCAAGACAACCCGACCACGAACCAGGTGGACATCGGCGGTGTCATTGCGGGCGACAAACTCGGCCAGCCCGCTACCGCATCAACCACTGTCGATCAACCCCGCTATGTGGTGGCTGGGCTGACAGGAACGCTGTCTCCGACTACCACCAATGACCTGCACTTCAGCTACCTGCGCAACGATTGGAACTGGATCCGCGCCGGAGCGGTGCAACAGATTGCCGGTATTCCAGCGGGTATTGAAATCGGCGGCGAAACGGCTTCCTTGAATCCGCTGAATGAGGATTCTCAGAATGCCCGTAACCGGACTTGGGACGGTCACGATTTCGACTATCGCGACAACATCAGCACGCTGAAAGGCACTCACCTGATCCAGGTTGGCGGCGAATTCTTCCATCAGTGGTGGCACTTCGACCGCTACGACAACGTCGTCGGCGGTCTGGTTCAGCCGAAGACGGAGCTCGACAGTTCGGGCATCTTCTTCCCCACGTCAATGCTGCCCGTGCCCTGCAGCTCAACGCTGAGCGCGGGTTGCCTGCCCTCCAGTTCACTGGGAGGCTATGAGGGTCTTTACGCCGAGGTTCTGGGTTTGGTTTCCTCAGATCAAGTGGTGGCCACCAGAACCGGTTCTACCCTGAACTTGAACCCGCTGGGCACACCGGTCCATTCGTATGTGATCGACAAGACATACTCGATCTATTTTTCGGACTCCTGGAAGATCAAGCCGAACCTGACACTTTCGTACGGTTTGAACTATACAATCCAGAACCCGCCCTTTGACATCAACGGGACGCAGGACACCCTGGTGAATGCCCAAAACCAGATTGTGACTGCGCAATCGTACCTAAATGCCCGGCTGGGCGCGGCCGAGGCCGGCGAGGTTTACAATCCCAGCATTGGCTTCTCGCCAGTCGGCGTGGCCGGTAATGGAGCAGTGAATAGCAAGTACCCGTACAACCCCTTCTACGGCGGCATCCAGCCGCGTGTGGCTATCGCCTGGAGCCCCGAGACAAAGGGCGACAGTTGGTTCGCTAAGCTGCTGGGCAACAAGGCCACGGTGATCCGCGCCGGTTACGGCCGGTCATACTCCCGTAACCTGGGAATCGACCTGGTTTCGACGCCGGTTCTGGGTGACGGCTTCCTGCAGCCTGTCTCCTGCAGCAACCCGAATCTTTCGGGTGCCTGCACCAGCCCCAGCGGCACTACCCCGGCGACAGCTTACCGGCTGGGCGTCGACGGAAATGGCGTACCGTTCCCCACCATTCCACAAACCCTGACGTCGCCGGTTCTGCCGGGCGTCAACGCCGCCTATACCACCCTGGCGTTCGGTCTGGACCACAACTTCAAACCGGCGCAGACCGATTCCTTCGACGTCAGTATCCAGCGCCAGCTCAAGGGCAATTTCATCGCCGAAGTGAGCTATGTGGGCACTTACGCGAAGAATCTGTTCCAGGGCGAGGACATTAACGACGTGCCGTGGATGATGAAGCTGGGCGGCCAAACCTTTGCCCAGGCGTATGACAATCTCTATTTCGCCAACAAAGCGGGCGCCACCCCCAGTGCCCAGCCGTTCCTCGAAACCGCGCTGAAGGGCTCCTCGTACTGCGCGGGATTCACCAATTGTACGCAAGCGGTCGCCGCCAACGAAGCCGGCAATATTTCCACACAGTCGGTGACCAACCTGTGGCAGGATCTTGACTCTTCCTGGGATTTCGGTCCGGCGCTGCCCTCAACGAACCAGTGCTTCTACTGCTACCTGGACACGGCGGCGGGCAAGTCCAACTACAACGCCCTGGTGGTTTCGGTACAGAAGCGCTCCTCGCACGGCTTGACCCTGAATGGGAACTTCACTTACGGGCACAGCCTGGGAACCATCTCCATCAACCAAGCCTACACATTGAACAACGTGAACAACCCCTGGAACCTGAACACCGATTACGGTCCGCAGTTCTGGGATCGTAAGTTCACGTTCAACCTGCTGGCGACGTACCAGTTGCCCTTCGGCCACGGCCAGAAGTTCGATAGCCACATGAAGGTGGTGAACGGGTTCATCGGAGGGTGGAACATCTCGCCGATCTTCTCATTGGGCACTGGTCTCCCGCTCAGCGTCTACACCGGCTCGTTCCAGGAGCTCGGCAACGGCTATGACGGAAACGGATGCACAGCCATTCCGATCTCCAGCATGAGTTACAACAACACCGCGGTTCAGAACGTCGTCAGCAACGGCGTGATCGGTGTGAACGGCGATGCGGCCAACGGCGGTTACGGCGTGAATCTGTACGGGAACAATGTGGCGAATGTGTACAACAACTTCCGTCCGTTCCTGGTAGGCCTGGACAATTCCTGCGGCGGCGGCGGTATTCTCCGCGGCCAGCTTCGCTGGAATCTCGATCTGGGCCTGACAAAAACCACGAAGATTAGCGACCGCGCCGGGTTCCAGATCTACGTGCAGGCGTTCAACGTCTTCAACCACATGATGTATAGCGACCCGTTTATGGACCTTCAGGACCCGGGCGATTTCGGGGCTCTGGAAGGGCAGTACAACGCGTTGGCGCTGGGCGGCGCCGGCGCTTCACCCAACTACACCAGAATCGTTCAGCTTGGCTTGCGCCTGTTTTTCTGAGGGCGCGATTGCAGGGCAGGGAAAAGGGGGACCGCAAGGTCCCCCTTTTTTTGTGGGGAGATCCCGGCGCAGACGCCTGATGGCGGGCCTCAGTAAGTTCATTCGGCTAAAGCCTGGGCTACCCAGGCATGGCGACGGCGCGCGCGCTACACTGGCAAAGGGCTGGCTCGCGGAAAGATTCGCGTAGAGCCTGCCTCAAGTTAGTGCGTGGCGAAGCACCCGGCGAAGTACGGCATTTCGTACTGAATCCCTATGAAAATTCACGAATATCAGGCCAAAGCGATTCTGGCCAAATACGACGTTCCTGTGCCCAGGGGCGAGGTGGCCTACACCGTGGAGGAAGCCGAAGCGGCGGCCAAGAAACTCGGCGGCAGCGTAGTGGTGAAGGCCCAGATTCATGCCGGAGGCCGCGGTAAGGGCGGCGGCGTGAAGATCGCCAAAGGCGCGGAAGAGGCGGCGGAAATTGCCAAGAAGATGATCGGCATGACGCTGGTGACCCACCAGACCGGACCCGAAGGCCGCGTGGTCCAGCGGCTGCTGGTGGAAGAGACCTTGCCCATTGAGCGCGAACTCTATTTGGGGATTGTGCTGGACCGGACACAAGGTGTGCCCGTGTTCATGGCGTCGTCCGAAGGCGGCATGGACATTGAAGAGGTGGCGGCGAAGACTCCGCACCTCATTTTGAAAGAACCGTTGAAGCCGGGCTTCGGATTGCAGCCGTTCCAGGCGCGGAAACTTGCTTTCGGCATGGGGGTTCCGGCCGCCAGCGTGAACGCGGCCGCGGGGGCGATGACGGCGCTCGCGAAGGCCTATGACGGCATCGATTGCTCGCTGGCCGAAATCAATCCCTTCATCCTGACCAGGGACGGAAAGGTGTTCGCCCTGGACGCCAAGATCACGCTGGACGATAACGCGCTGTATCGTCACAAGGATTTATTGGAGTTGCGCGATCTGAACGAAGAGGATCCGCTGGAAGTGGAGGCGTCGCGATTTGGTTTGAATTACATCAAGCTGGATGGCAACATCGCCTGCATGGTGAATGGCGCCGGCTTGGCGATGGCGACCATGGACATCATTAAGTACGCCGGTGGGCAACCGGCTAACTTCCTGGATGTCGGCGGCGGCGCCAATGCCGAACAGATCAAGAACGCGTTCCGGATTCTGCTTTCCGATTCCGCGGTGAAAGCGGTGCTGATCAATATTTTCGGCGGCATTCTGCGGTGCGACACGTTGGCGAACGGCGTGGTGGCCGCGGCGCGCGAACTGGAAGTGAAGATTCCAGTGGTGGTGCGCATGGAGGGAACCAACGTCGAATTGGGACAGCAGATTCTGAAGGAATCGGGTTTGAACTTCACGGTGGCCGACGGCATGAAGGACGCGGCGGAGAAGGTAGTGAGGCTGGCGCAATGAGCGTACTTGTCAACGAACACACCAGGCTGATTTTTCAAGGGTTCACAGGCCGCGAAGGCACCTTCCACGCGCAGCAGGCGATTGCGTACGGCACGAACGTGGTGGGCGGCATCACGCCGGGCAAAGGCGGCGCCACGCATCTGGACAGGCCGGTGTTCAACACCGTGGCCGAAGCTAAGAGCGCGACAGAGGCGAACGCCACGGTAATTTTTGTGCCGCCCCCTTACGCGGCGGACGCGATTCTGGAGGCCGCCGATGCGGGATTGCCGCTGGTGGTTTGCATCACCGAAGGCATTCCCGCGGCGGACATGATCCGAGTATGGGAGTACCTGAAGACCAAGCCGGCCACCCGGTTGGTGGGGCCGAACTGTCCGGGTGTGATCACCCCCGGCAAGGCGAAGATCGGCATCATGCCCGGGCACATTCACAAAGCCGGACACGTGGGCATTGTGTCGCGCTCCGGCACGCTGACGTATGAGGCGGTGGGGCAACTGTCGAGACTGGGCATTGGGCAATCCACTTGCATCGGCATCGGCGGCGACCCGATTATCGGGACCTCTTTCACTGACGCCATTAAGCTGTTTAATGACGACCCCGACACGCACGCCATCATCATGATAGGCGAGATCGGCGGGGATGCCGAAGAGGCGGCCGCCGGTTATGTGAAAGAGCATGTGAAGAAGCCGGTGGTGGGTTTTATCGCCGGGCAGACCGCGCCTCCAGGACGCCGCATGGGCCACGCGGGCGCTATTATTTCCGGCGGTTCCGGCAAGGCGGAGGACAAACTGGCCGCGATGAAGGATGCCGGCATCGTGGTGTGCCCATCGCCGGCGCTGATGGGCGAAAAGATGCAGGCGGCGATGGCCGCGGCGAAGCAGTAAGTCTTCATTCTGAGCACAATTTTGGACAAGGAAGAACCAGAGAGCACATGGCAGTGGAACGCACGTACGCAATGATAAAGCCGGATGCCGTCACGAACGGTCATACGGGTAGGATTCTGAGCATTATTCAAGAGCACGGTTTCAAAATTATTGGCCTGAAGCAGAAGAGCATTTCGCCCGCCGAAGCCGAGGCGTTTTACGCCGTTCATAGAGAGCGTCCTTTCTATGCGAGCCTGGTTACCTTCATGAGCGAAGGCCCGTCGGTGCTGCTGGTGCTTGAGCGCGAGGATGCGATCAAAAAGTGGCGTGAGGCGATGGGCGCGACCAATCCGGCCAATGCCGCCGACGGAACCATCCGGAAACTGTTCGCCGAAAGCATTGAGCGCAACGCGGCGCATGGCTCCGATGCCCCGGAAACGGCGGCGCAGGAGATTCAGTTCTTCTTTAGCGCATCGGAACTGCTGTAACGGCCTTCGAGGATTGGAGGGGAAGGATTTTCCTGACTTCAGCCTTCGAGGCAAGGCCTAAAGAGTTGAGTGGCTCCAGGCCGATGATAGAGATGAGGAGCTCGCTGCAAACCACTCATGGCCTTTCTTAAGAACGATTCAGAGTTGCTCACAATCAGCCTGGTCCCCGAGAAGGCGGTGGTGGTGGCGCATCCGGCCAACGACCAAGTTACTGCCGCGGCGAATGTTTACAACCGCTTGGGCTGCCTACTGGCGCGTTTGAGCATCGAACACAGGGTGGATATGGCGAGCGTCATCGCGATTTGGGTGGCCCAGACGGGCGGCCGGATCTTCACCCCCAAGCGCGCCTCACTCTACTTTGAAGTGCAAAGGTTTTTTTCGGTTTGGGGACATCGCTACCGGCAGGAGTTCGATACCTACTTCCGGTTCGGCGGCTTCAACCTGCAACAGGGACAGCCGTGGGAAAACCATGAATATCGCGAAGATTCCGAGCGCATGTACCGCGGCGTACATCACAACCAGAATTCAGAGTACGCCGCGCTGACCATGGCCAGGACGCTGGCGGGAGATAGCGTAGCCTTAACGGCCGCCTGCGTCGGCGGCTGCTTGTTGAGCGTGGCGGAGTTTAGCTCGGCGGGCTATGGGAGCCCGATAGAAATGTTCGATGCCTTCCAGGAGTCGGAACGAACCCACGTCATCGGCTTCTTCGACTATTGCGCTGCGAAACCAGCGCCCAAAACCAAGGACCTTATCCGGTATCTGAGGGCCCGCGATTGGGAACACTTTGCGATGCATTACCCCGCTGCCGATCAAACTCCAATGGAGGTAAGGCGGCTGCAAAGCGCGTATGCGTCGGCGAAAGCAATGATGAGTTGGGTCTAGCGGACCGCGAAAGCCGATTGGCCTCAGCGGGACTGTAAAATACTTGGCGGCACAGACTCTTGCTTCCGTCTGCGGCTGAAAATGTAGAAAAATGCGGGGCCCGCCTCAGTGGGCAAGCTCCTTCTTCATCAACAGTGCATTCGTGTAGGCCTGCTGTGAATAGGGCCCGCTGATCTTGGAGCAGTCCTCACTGTACTTCAAGGCCTGTTGAATGAGAGCGCGATTTTGCGTCTCCTTCCCTAACTGGTAATCCGAGAGACCCAGGTAGAAAAGAGCAGCGGCATAACTGGCGTCGCCGGCGTGAAGAGAAGGCAAGGCGGCGCGCAGGTCCTTGTCGGCATCGGCAAAGAGATTCTTCTGGGCTTCCATTAGGCCTGCCACCAGGTGCCCGCGGCTAATGTAAGCGGCGCGTTTCGTACCTTCGGAGACGACGATCAACTTCTTGGCGTAAACCAGGGCACGGTCATTCTGACGCTTAGTGAGAGCCGATTCCATAACCGCGTCCAGCAAGTCCTCGTTGTTCGGGAAGTTGACCAACGCCTTTTCCGCGAGCGCCGCGGCCTTCGTAGCGCCTCCGGACTGGTTTACATCGGATAGATACGTCCCGTAGCCCTGATCCAAATACTTGCTTTTGCTATTCACCTGTTCCAGGGTGGTAAACAGATCGACGCCCACCGCTGGAGGCGCCTTCAGGGCGGCGACATAGAGGGCATATTCGGCATGCTCCTGCACGGACTTGGCGTACTCAACGCGAGCAGGCCAGACCGCCTTGTCTACTGAGCTTTCCGGCTCCGGAGCGACGATAATGTCGTGCGCCAGGGCGCACACGCTAACGGCCAGTTTTTTGATTTGCGCGGTGTCGTTACCGGTTTCCGCGGATTGGAGGCTTTGAAAGGTGGTTTCGAGGTCGTCGGCTGCGAGGGCAGTCCCGGCCAGGAGCAACAATCCAAAGCTCAGGTTGAGCATTTTCATGAGATCTCCATTTGTATTCGTAAGCGCGCGCCAGACTCCCCGAAGAGAGGAGAGACGTTTGCCATCCATGGAGGATATCAACAATCGAAGTTGTTGTGGGGCGGGTTGAATACTCGCGGCCGATGCGCAATCGGCCCTAGCTCAAATCGCCGCGCTTCGCCGCCTGGGTGGCATAATCGGCTGCACGGTACGCCAGGGCCTGGATGGTTGCCGTTGGCTGCTGCCTGGCGGCGGTGACGAAGTTGCTTCCGTCCACCAAAAACAGGTTAGGAACATCGTGCGTCCGGCTGTGGGCATTCACCACGGAAGCGGCTGGATCGGTTCCCATCCGGCAAGTGCCCATGAGGTGTCGGCTGGGCATGTTGTCGGCAAGGTCGAAGGGCTGGCTCCAGATCCGCTGTGCCCCGGCCGCCTCCAGGATCTCGACCTGTCTCGCCAGCATCCACTTCATGGTGGCCAGATCGTCGGGGTGGTAATCGAAGGTAACGCGGACGGCCGGAAGGCCACAGGCGTCCTTCACCTCCGGGTCCAGCGTAATGGTGTTTTTCGCCTGCGCCAGCGATGTGGTATGGGACATCAGCAGCATGGTGCGGTTGAAGTAAGTCTCAAACATCGTCTTGTATTCGCTGCCCCACTTGGGCGCCTCGGGCGGCAATCCATGCAGCGCGAAGCCCGCCGGGTAGAAATCGAAGCGGGCGTCGATGCCGCCCCCACCGTAAAAGCCGCGTTTGGGATCGGCGGCGTAGTAATCGTGGATGAGCCGTGTAACCTGAATACCTTTGTACTCATTCAACGGATGCTCAAACAACCCTTGGGCCTCGGCGCCGTTATCCCACATCAAGTGCGTTCCCACCAAGCCACTTGAGTTCGCCAGCCCCTCCGGGAACCGTCTTGACTTCGACATCAACAGCAACTTCGGAGTCTCCACGCCGTTTGCGCAAACAAAGACCGCCTTGGCCCGTTGGAAGATCTCCCGCCGGCTGCGATCGAAGTAGACGGCGCCTGTGGCGCGCCCGGCGCCGTCCGTTTCGATTTTGCGGACATAGCAGTCAGGCCGGATTTCGCAGCGGCCCGTCTTTTCAGCCAGCGGAATGACGGTGACCAGCGTGCTCGATTTAGCGCGCATTTCACAGCCGAACGATTCGCAAAAACCGCAATTTACGCAGGCGCCCCGGCCTTGGTAGGGCTGGGAGAGAATGGCGACCGGTGCTGGAAACGGGTGCAATCCGAGTTTTTTCGTGGCTCGATCGAACAGGACGCCCGACGACTTGACGGGCATGGGAGGCAGCGGGTACGGCTTTGAGCGCGGCGCGTCGAATGGATTCGCGCCGGCGAGCCCGGAAATGCCGAGTTCGTATTCAGCTTTCGTGTAGTAAGGCTCCAGGTCGGCATAGGCGATGGGCCAATCGCGAAGATCGGCGCCCGCCACCTCGCCGAACAGGCTGCGCTCATGGAAGTCGCTTTCATGGAAGCGCCAGTAGTTGGCGGTGAAATGCACGCTTCCGCCGCCCACCTGCCGGCCATACTCAATCGCCTTCACGGGCGCGGCGCGGTCCGCCTCCGACCGGCGGTAGGTGACGGGCTGTATCTTCGGGTCGTTCGTCAGGCCCGGCTCGAAGGTGTACTTGATCTCATCGTGCGAATAGTCTCTCTCACGGAGGTACGGTCCTTGCTCCAACACCACCACCCGGAAACCGGCGACCGCCAATTCTTTAGCCACTACTCCACCGGCGGCGCCCGCGCCGATGACCAGGAAGTCTACAGTTTCGGTGGTTGGAAACGTGACGCCGGTCATTTCCTGTCACCGCTATTCGGGGCGGCGGTCTCTTGGGCGATCTGTGCGTCGTAGTAGCCGAATGGCGGCTGGTACATCATCCGATGGTCGAAGCCGATTTGCTTCCATCCGACTTCGCCGCGATTGCCGCCATAGCTCGGGTTCCCGAGGAAACCCAAGACCGTGTGGGTTCGGAGCAGTTCGAAGAAGTTGGACGTCTCAATGGCGCGGATGAGGGTCATCTGTTGCGCGCCGGTCAGTGAGGCAACGGTGGTGGATTGCGGGAATAGGTGCTTGCGTTTCGCCTGGACCTCGGCCATGCCGGTGCGATAGGCCGCGCGGTCGCCGGCCGCGAATGTTGAGAGGGCGCGGTCGATGAAGTAGATGACGCCTGCTTCACGCGCGCCGGGCCCTCCGGTGGAAGGAATGATCTGAGCCGCAAGGGCTTCAATCTCGGCGGCGGTATCCGCATCCAGAGTTTCAAGAGGCGCCGCTGGCGAGGCCACCACCGTGTGAGCGTGTTCGCGGGCGGCCACAACAGCGGGCCACGCCGCCATCGCCAAGCAGGTGGAGAACCAATGCCGTCGTGTTGAGTTCATGGTTTCGGTACACCATCATGGCATGTGGTGGCGGGCGGTCGCCCATGGCTGAAACGAAGGAACAGCCGACACGAATGTCGGCTCAGCCGGCTAAAAGCCCGCGCCACGGAGATTCTTGTCTCCTCCCGGCCACTTACTTGGCAGGGGTGTTAGCCTAAATTTGTGCGCGGATTCCTCTTATTATTACTATTGTCGCCGGCTCTTGTCGCTCAGACGCCGGCTACAGCGACTCAGACTTCCAAGCCAGCCGCTTCGAAAGCAACCACTGCCAAGTCGACGACGGCAACAAGACCCCCCGCCGCAAAACCGAAACCACCTGCGCCGATGACTGAACAAGAAAAGACTGTCTATGCCCTGGGGCTCAGTATTTCGAAGTCGCTCTCCACACTTGAGCTGACGCCCGCCGAGATGAAGATTGTTTTGAAGGCGTTGACGGATTCGGCCGCGGGCAAGCCCGCGATATCGCTGGAAGAGTACGGCCCGAAGTTGCAGGCATTCGGAAAAGCAAGAGAGGCTGAGGTGTCTGAGCGAAAGAAGACCGAGTCGCTTGCTTTTATGACGAAAGCCGAGCAGGAGACCGGCGCGGTGAAAACGGCATCCGGCCTTATCTATAAAGAACTGCGCCCGGGAACGGGAGACTCGCCGAAACCGACGGATACCGTGAAGGTCAACTACCGCGGAACGTTTCCCGATGGGAAGGAGTTCGACAGCTCCTATGGTGGCAATGGGCCGGCCGAATTCCCCTTGAACCACGTCATTCCCTGCTGGACGGAGGGCTTGCAAAAGCTGAAGGTGGGCGGAATGGCGCAACTGGTTTGCCCGGCAAGCATCGCCTATGGAGACAGAGGCCGCCCGGGAATTCCCGGCGGATCGACGCTGGTCTTTAAGGTGGAACTGCTGAGCATCGGCGCCGCTAAGTAGTGCCGCACGGCCGGGGCGGCGTCTACATTAATTTCACTATTGAGGCGGGCGGCCTTTGCTGTTAGTCTCTCAACGTTCGCATCCGTTTCCTTATGTCACCGAAAGACTCGCCCATGGAACCCATGTTCCTCCCCGATGTGGAGAAGAATCCCCAGAAGGGGCCTTACGCCGACAATATCCAGATGATGCAGGCGGCGGGTAAGGAATATCCGCAGATCTGGCACATGTTCGCTTACAAGCCGCATGCCACCGAGCATCTGGCCCGCTTTACGCAAGAGATCATGCACGGCGAAGCGCCGCTCAGCCCCGGAATGAGGGAACTGATCGCGGCCTACACGTCGAACCAGAATCACTGTCCGTTTTGACTGAAGTCGCACGCCGCAGTTGCGGCGGAACTGTTGGGGAGCGAAGAGCTGGTGTGGGGCGCGCTGCGGGATTTGGAAACGTCGGCGCTGCCTGAGAAAGAGAAGGCGCTGTTGCGCTTCGTCGGGATTGTCAACAAGGAGTCGCCGAACATGACGGCCGCCGCGATGAAGCCGCTCTACGATGTGGGATGGACGGACGAAGCGATCTACTACGCCATTACCGTTTGCGCGCTCTTTAACTTCTATAACCGCTGGATCGATGCCTCTGGGGTCCATCCGCTCTCAGAAGAAGGACACCGGCAGGGCGGGAAGCGGACGGCGACCCACGGCTATGTCCGCAAGTAGTCCCGGCGCGGGGCGGGGGGCGCTTTCATTCGGTGAGGGCTCGTCGTTCCGGTACGAAGGGTGGCGGGTGGTGCTGGCCGCGCATTGCGGCGTACTGGTGAGTTTCGGCTCGCTGCTGGTTTTCACGTTCGGCATTTTTCTGAAGCCATTGAGCGCTGAGTTTGGCTGGAAGCGTGAGGCCATTTCGCGGGCCTTCGGCATCGCGGCGCTGACGGTGGCGGCCTGTTCACCCTTGCTGGGACGTTGGCTCGACCGGTACGGACCGCGCCGCATTGTACTGCCGGCGTTCGCGATCTTCGGACTGGCGTTTGCCTCTCTTTCCTTGTTGACTCGCAGCCTGATCCATTTCTACGCGGTGTTCGTGGTGCTGGGCCTGGTGGGTAATGCCACCACCCAAATGGGATATGCGCGGGCGGTCTCCAGTTGGTTTGCGCGGCGCCGCGGGCTGGCCTTGTCGCTGGTGGTAGCCGGAGTAGGCGTGGGCTCGGTAGTCTTGCCGGTGGCGGCGCAGTGGCTGATCGATGCCTTCGGATGGCGGATGGCTTACGCGGTATTGGGTGGATTCGTGCTCGTGATGGGCATTCCTCTAACGGCGCTGTTTGTCAGGGAAAACCCGGCGGCGCTGATCTCCGCCGGTGGCGGCGAGAGCGTGACTCTTCAATCCGGCGCCACGTTTGCTGAGGGCTTGGCTTCGCGAGCCTTCTGGATTCTGGTGGCGATGCTGTTCTTGAGCTCCATCAGTATCAATGGCGCCGTAACGCAGTTGTCCGCTTTATTGACGGACCGGGGCGTCACCGCGAACGCTGCGGCCGGCGCCGCCTCGATGCTGGGAGCTTCGGGCTTCGCGGCGCGAATTGCAACAGGGTGGTTCCTGGACCGTTTCTTTGCACCTTATGTGGCGCTTTGCCTGCTTGGATGCACGGCCGCGGGGATTCTGCTGCTGGCGAACGCCTCCACGATTGCAACCGGGCTGATTGCCGCGGGCTTGATCGGTATTGGGCTGGGCGGCGAGGCGGACGTAACGCCTTATGTGTTGTCGCGATATTTCGGACTGAAGGCGTTTTCGTCGCTGTATGGATTGACGTGGACGTTTTATGCCCTTGCCGGGGCCATCGGGCCGGTGATTCTGGGCCGCACCTACGACGCGACGGGATCGTACACGAACTTGCTGACGGCGCTGGCCGGAGCGACCTTGTTAGCGGCAGCCAGCATGTTACTGATGCCGGCATATCCGAAGCAGGCGCTCCGGGTCGACACTACTACCTTGTGACGTAGCCTCGCCGCCTTACGCGCGACCTGGGATCACGTCAATTTGTAACTGGGGATCGGTGGCCGGAACGTAGCTCGTTGCAAATCCCAGTTCCTTGCGTACGATGTTGCAGCCTTGGGCAATTGCGCTTGCCTTGTAGAAGGCAATGTCCCGATTACAGCCCTGACGGCCGAAACCACAGTCGCTTGACACGATCAGTTTCTCGACAGGAATGTATTTGAGCGCTTTGCGGATTTCCCCGGCGACCTCCTCCGGACGGTCGGCCTGCAAAGTCCGATGGCTCACCGCGCCGATACAGATCTTCTTCTTCAGGTCATGCTTGAAGGGCTCAAACAGCTCCAGGTCCCGCTGATTGCGGTCCTTCATTTCCAGCGTCCACACGTCGCCGCGGCAGCGCTCCAGGTAGATTTCGATGGAGTTCGCGTAGCTGGTGTCTTCCATGACGCGCTGCATGTTGGGGTTACCCCAGCAGGTATGGATCCAAAGTTCTACGTCGTCCAGGCCTTGCACCTCACGGTTAAACGCGTCGATCATGAACTTCACGTCCTCATGGTCTTTGCCAAAGGTATTGGCCATGAAGTGAAAGGTGGGCTCTTCAACCTGGATGCAACGGCAGCCGGCATCCCGCAGGGCCAGCAGTTCCTTGTTCATCGCCTCCGCCATATCCCAAATCACTTGACGCTTGTCTTTGTACTTGGGCGTGTGAATATCCAGAAACAGGGCCATGACCTGCGAACAACAGGTGCCGAACTTAACGGGCTTGCGGGTCTTGGCTTGGGCAAGACGCCATAGCTTGGGGTAATCGAGCGAGCGATGTTCAATCTTGTCGACGACATGCGGCCAGCGCCAGCCGGTGTAAATCTCATTGAGCAGCGTGCCGGGCGGATAGTGAAGCCACGGCGCGGTGGTTTCTTCCGGCTGCAGGTAATCGCCTTCGAAGCCGGCCCACCGCTGCAACGGATAGTGGTGCCAGGCTCGGCCGGCCAGATCTTCGTCGACATGTAAGTCGCCATGGGTGAGGATGTCGAGCCCGGCCCGTTCCTGATCGCCGATGAGGACGGCCATGGCATCCTGAAATTTTTCCCGGAAGCGAATGTCGAGCATGCATGTGTCGAGCGGCCGGCCCCACATGCCGATATCGAACCAGCGGGGACGCGGAAACGAGCCGGTGGTTGTGCTGGGGAGAATGAGATCGGCGGTGGCGGTGAACAAAACGAGGTCCTCGCCGGAGAGTATATCGCGAGGAGCCGCGGGGAACCGGGGTGGCAGCGAGATCCGAGAAAACGTCTCACTCGCGGAATACAATTGAAAGCAATGCCAGAGGAGACGCCCACGCCCGCGCAATTTGAAACCAGCCTCGACGAGCTCGACAAGCTGGTGAAGGAATTGGAGCGGGGAGATTTGCCGCTTGAAAAAAGCATTGAGTTGTTTGAGCGCGGCATGAAGCTGAGCACTGAATGCCGGAAGCAGTTGGAGGCGGCCGAGACCCGCGTCGAGGTGTTGATGAGACGCGGTGGCGAGACGGTGGCTGTGCCGTTCAAGCCGGAGAAGCCGTGAGGGCGCAAACGGAGGCCGCGAGCCTCAATCATTACCTGGCTGATCTCCAGGAAACGATCGATGCGACCTTGGGTCACTGGGTGCCCGCCAGCGACGCGGAGCCTCACTCCATACACGCCGCCATGCGGTACAGCTTGTTCGCCGGTGGCAAAAGGATCAGGCCAGTGCTGGCGATGGCAGCGGCGCAAGCTGTTTCGGATGTTCCGGCGGGCGTCGAGAACGCCGCAGTGACGCTGGAACTGATCCACACTTACTCATTGATCCATGACGACCTGCCGGCGCTTGACAACGATGACCTGCGGCGCGGCCGGCCGACGTGTCATAAGGTGTACGGCGAGGCAATGGCCATCCTGGCCGGGGACGCGTTGCTGACGTTGGCCTTTGAGGTGTTGAGCAGGCTGCCGCATGTAACGGCTGAGGTGCGGGTCCGATTGATAGAGGAACTGGCCCGCGCGGCGGGGACGGTTGGCGGCATGATCGGCGGCCAGGTGAATGACATTGAAGGCGAGCGGAAAATGCCCACTGCGCGGCTGCTGGAATCCATCCACCGGGCGAAGACTGGAGCGCTGATACGCGCAAGCGTCCGCATGGGCGCGCTCTATGCCGGGGCCACTGAAGAAGAATTAGCCGGATTAACTAAGTACGGCGAACACATCGGGCTGGCGTTTCAGATTGTGGACGACATTCTGGATGTGGAAGAGTCATCCGAAGCGCTCGGCAAAACGGCGGGCAAGGATCAAGCGCAGCAGAAGATCACATTTCCCGCGGTGTATGGGCTTGAGCGCTCCCGTGAGATGGCCGAAGAGGAGCGCGTCAATGCGCACCTGGCGCTACGTCCCTTCGATGACCGGGCTCAGCGATTGCGGCAACTGGCGGATCTGGTGGTTCATCGCAAGGCGTGAAGGCGGAGATCTTCGAGACGCATCATTTGTTCGTTTCAGAAAGTGTGGATTAGCGAGGGTTTCATCTGTTTATCTCTTCTTCGAGCCCCGCCAATGTTTCCATGATTTCGTCGAACGGCGGTGGTTCTCCAAAGATCATGACAGCCATCTCACGGTAATCCTGCCTCAATGCCGCTACCCGCTCCTTTGCTGGCGGTAGCCGCAAACTCCCGGAGCGAACAACATCATACCGAGCCCAGGCGGATGGATAGAACGCCCCTTTGTGCCTGACAACCTGCGAGAGGAGGCTCATATCCGAGAGTGCCTCGCTTCGGACCGGTCCTTGCGCCAGCATGGCAACAGCAGGACCAAGGATTTTCTGGCACCTTGCTTTCAGCGCATCCAGGAATTCGCCACCGATATAACGCTGGCATTCCGCCAACATGTCCGCAAGGATGGCGGCCCGCTTGGTCTTCGAGATCCCCTCACGCTGAGGATCGCGGTTGCCCGTGAAGCCGAGGGCGGCATAATCCACAGCCAGGTCTATATCTTCCGAGAAGCGGCTTATCGCGTGGAAGATCTTTGACAGCGAGGTCCCGCCTTTGAAGAGCAGCCGCCTGGAGAAAGCTTCGGTTGAAAAGAGATGCTTCAGCATCCAACAGACCCAGTAGTCCTTTTCGATGACAGCTTCCGCCAAGCCTTTACGCGCCGCCGTTTCGGCGAAGATTTCCGCGCGCTGCGCCGCGGTCATTCTAGCGAGATTGTTCAACCGTCCTGCTCCGCGATCTTCTTGGCCACTTCGTAGATCCACTCCACGCCAAATCGCGTGTCCCTTACGAGCTTACGCTTCTCGACCGATGAGAGTGCCGCTTGCAGCTTCTCTATTACGGGTAGACCGACACGGTCCTTGCCAAGATGCCGCAATGCTTGGACGACGAGAGCAAACTTGCCCTCCAGCCCCGCCATCGCCTTCGGACGCGCGTGTTTGAAATGGATCGTACGGCGCCCGATCTTTACTTCTTTGTTTGGGCCATCGGTTAGGTAGATGATTTTGGCCGGCACTTGAGTTGAGAGGCCGAGCAGATTGGCGGCCCATGCGCCCGCCGGGACGATCTTCCATTGCTGCCGTCGAGCTATGGCACGCGCCGCCTCGTCGATGTCCGGACTCAGTTCTCCGCCGAGGGCGGGATTAACCTTCGGCGTGTCATAGAGGCCGCGCCGGACGCGACGGATCGCTCCGCTTCGGGTCAAACCCGAAAGCGCCATGTCGACCGTGCCCCGGCTGGCGATATCCAGGAAATCCTTCGCCGAGAAGACCTTGCCATGCCCAAGGCGATGGATCCTCGCAAGTATTCGAACCCTCATCGTTTGCACGGGAGCACTATGCCTCTGCATTTAGAAAAAGTATACCATTTGTTCTAAATCGGAATCACATGAGCGGTGCGCCCGATGCGCCCGCTTTCGCAAGCGGAATCGGCCTCATCGTTAGCTGAGCGGTGCCAAACGTCTTTGTCGCCCGGCCTGACATGTCTGTCACAATTGGAGGGATCGGATGGGTAGGTCACAGCAATATGGTTATTGCTTGAGGCTTCAAACTGGATCTACCGAAGAATTGTCACCCCTTCGCTGCATTTTTACATCCGATTGCATCGGCCTTGGAATGGGAATATCCACCAAACTTTTGGATGACAAGCGGACTGCGGAACAAGGCGCCAAAGAAAGCGCCGCCATGTCAAATCAGCCAAATAAGAAACGCCGCTTAGATACTGAACTGGTGGTGCGCGGATTGGCGGACTCGCGCCAGAAAGCACAGGCATTGATTCTGGCCGGCAAGGTCAACCTCGACGGGCAAAAGGCCGCGAAGGCGGGACAGCCAGTGACGGACGAAACCCGGCTGGAAGTGGCTGAGCCGCCGAAGTATGTGAGCCGTGCCGGCATCAAGCTGGAAGCGGCTCTCAGCCAGTTTCAAGTAAAAGTTGACGGGCGCCTCTGTCTGGACGTAGGCACGTCCACCGGCGGGTTTACTGACTGTCTATTGCAGCATGGAGCGACGAGGGTCCATTGCGTCGATACAGGTTCAGGGCAAATCGATTGGCGGCTAAGAACCGACCCGCGAGTCGTGTTGCACGAGAACTCAAATGCCCGGTTCCTGACCACGGAGACTCTTGGCGGTAAGCAGCCGGACCTGATTGTTTGCGATGTCAGCTTTATCTCGGTGACGCTAATCGTGGGGGCGCTGGCTGCCGTGTTGAGGCGCCATGGCGAGATGGTGATCCTCGTCAAGCCTCAGTTTGAGGTTGGCCGGCTAGCTGTTGGAAAGGGCGGGATTGTGCGCGATGAAGCGGAGCAGCGGCGCGCGTGCGACCGAGTGGCCGCGGCGTGCCGGAAATTGGGATTCACAGTGGACGTGATGCGTAGTCCGATTCTTGGCGCCGAGGGCAACCGGGAGTTCCTGCTGCATGCGGCGCGGGCGGCGACACCCTCTGGTACGGCGAGTCCTTAACCACCCGATCTACCCTACTGATCGAGCCGAAAATCGACGATGACAGAAGTCGACACGGCGACGGGGTTTCCATTGAATAGCGGGGAAAGGACGGTCCCGACCTCGCTGAGCAGCGCCGGGTCTTGGGAGAGCGCCAAGTCGGCTCGCAACTTGGCGGCATCGGCAGAGCTAATATAGATTCCGTTCACGCGGCCAGGGATGCCCTGTGGATCGGTCAGATTCTCCACGACTGCAGCCATGTACAAGAGCGCTGTGGCGCGAAGGATGGCCTTTTCTTCCGGCGAGCCCGGCAAGGAGAGACGATTGGCTTCGCCGTACAGAGCCATCGCGCGAAGGGGATCGTCAAGTGCAAAGAACATGCCCGCGTGACACAGCACGGTGGCCGAGTCCGGGCGCTTAGCGAGTACTCCCTCCCACGCTGCTTTCATTTGCTCGTATTGCTCAGCGTCAGAGGTCTCCGATGGCAGAAGGACCATCGCCATCTGCGATTCGGGGTGATGCTCAATCACCCATAAGCGTTGCTTGGCAAGGGCCTCCGCATCGTGCTGGCTGGGATAGTACGCCATGAGGTCCTCGCGGAGCTTCATGTTGTTCGGGTCGCTCTGGAGTGTGGCTTCGAGTTCGCGGAGCTGCTGTTGACCTGTAATCATGAGACGGCCGTTCACCGTGGTGACTTCGGCTTGTTCGGTCTGAAACCGGGCTGCCGCCGTGAGATACAGCGCCGGGCATAGTAGTGCGACGGCCATGGCTTGCACCAGCCTTACGCTGATTCGGCTGGCAGAGCGTGGAGCGAAGATCCGTTCGATCCGCTTGGCGATTTGACTACGGTCAGCAGCGACGCCGGACATGGCGAGAAGATGGCCGCCCGTCAAGGAGACCGGTCCGGCAAACTCGATCAGGATTTGGGCGTAGCGTTCGGGCCTGACAAAGTCCAGTACCGCTTCATCGCAAGCCTCCTCTGCCGATGTCGCCAACTGGCGACGCAACCAGTAGGCAAGCGGATGAAACCAAAAGAGACAGACCGCGATGGAGCTAGATAAGGCGGTGTCGGGATCGCCGCGGCGCACGTGAGCCATCTCATGCGCCAAAACAGCGCGGAGTTTCTCATGGGACCACGCTTGCCAACTGACGGGCAACAGAATTATTGGTTCGTCAAACTCGGCCGCCAGAGGGCTGTTGACGTCACGCGATAATCGAACCCGCGGCTTCGCATTTGCGAGGCTTTCAAGCCAAACGTCGTGAACGAGACCGCGGAAATCAGGATCGAGAATCGGCTCGCTGCGACGCACGATGCCGCGGATGCGCCAGACGCTGAGCGCCAGACGACCCAGCAGGACCGCCGTGACCGCGAGGTAGAGAGAGGCCCCGAACAGCATCCAAGGGAAAGGACGTGGCGCGTTTTGAAGGCCGGCAGGGGCGCTGGTTGAAGAAGCAACAACGATTGCGTCTATTGAGCCACTCTTTGGCTGCGGCGGAAGAAAGTCGATGCGGGGCTGCGGAAGAAGCGGAGCAGCGCGCCGAAGGGGAGGCGCGGCGATTTGGAGCAACGGCAAAACGAGAACGGCGTAGAGGGCGCCGGACCACAGAAAATGCTTAAGCTCCGGCTTGCATGCGCGGAGGAGCCAGATCGTGCTGGTGCAAAGCGCGGCGAAGCAGGCCCACCGGAATGCCGTGCCAACCAGGGTTTCGAGAAATGCCAAAGCTCAAGTAGTTGAGTTCCCCGAGGTTCATGGAGTCTCCTCCTTCGTAGTCCGTTTCCGTTTCGCCTTGCCGTGTTTAGACGGCGGCGGTTGTTCAGCTTTCTGGGCGGCGAGACGATCGACAATCCGTTGCAGCTCTTCGGTGTTTACTATCTCGCCGTCTACCATGCCGGCCAGAAGAGATTCGACCGAGCCTCGGCAAAACCGATCGACAATCCGTTTGACGGCCTTGACGGCAAGGTTGCCAGGCGGTTCGAGGCTGGTGTAGAGGAAGGTCCGGCCGGCAATCTCATGCTGGACGTATCCCTTGTCTTCGAGACGCGAAAGGATGGTGCGGACCGTAGACGGACGCAGGGCGCGACGCGGCTCAAGTGCATCCTGGACGTCGATGGCGCTGACCTTCCCACGCGACCAGATGATGTCCATCACTTCCTGCTCAAGGCCGGACAATGGAGATTTTAGAGGCGTCATGCGTGCTACGTACTGTAGCACTACAGAGTGTAGCTTTCACGGCTGGGACAGTCAAGAGTTTTTTCGCGGCCAAGTCCGTCCTGCGGGGGGCACGTCGCCGGATACGTGATCGATCTGGCCGTGTGGCGGCGACAAAATGGCGGCGCGCGTACCCCAGTGCGGCTTCGCCGCGAACTGAGCGCTGTCTCCCGAAAAAGGGGACTGTCCCCTTTTACCGGGAAATCATTGAGGGGAAATGGTTTACGATATTCTGCCAGTTGCCCGAATTCGCTTCACTGAGCCGCGAACTGAAGCAAGTAACCGCAAAATAGCGACCGCCCGCCTCCTCCTCCCAAAGGGGTCTGTCCCTTTTCCAGGGAAATTATTGAGGAAAGAGGACTTACCTTTCCGCGAGCTGCGGGAAATCGCTTCACAGAAACTGCGAATTTGAGCAAGTAACCGCAAAATGTTGACCACCCGTTTCTCTCCAAAATGGGTGTGTCCCCTTTTCACGGGGAAAACGTTGACGCAAAGGGACTTACCCTCTTCTAAGAGCCGCTGGAAGAGCCTGTTCCCCGTTGGCCAGCACCGAACCGCAGCTACCCGTGAGGGATCGGCTTTGCAGCCTGACGAGAGCTTCGCAGCGCGAGTAGATTCTGAAAATGGTAATACCCGCCCTAGCCAAGCTGGCGCGCTAATCTAAGACG
>CAJCIT010000202.1 GCA_903970405.1 Acidobacteriaceae bacterium
CGCCACCGATCCGCGTACGTTAATCGGCGTCGGCGTCTTGTTCGCCGGGGTAGCGATTGTTGCCGCCTACATTCCGGCGCGGCGCGCGGCCCGGGTGGACCCGATGGTGTGTTTGAGGAGTGAGTGAGGGCTTCTCGGGCAAGATCTTTTCTTAACGGGCAGGGTGTGTGAGGCTAGTGTTATGGCATGCAAGTGGAAATTCACCAATCCCGACATTCAGGCCAAGCTTGAGCGGTGGGCAGCCGACACCGGACGCCCTGCCGAGGAACTGGTGGAAGACGTCATGGCCGGTTACTTCGACGAGATAGCACAGGTGCGCAACACGCTCGACAAACGCTATGACGACATAAAAAGCGGCAAGGGCGAGCTCATTCCAGGCGATGAGGTCATTGCCCGGCTGCGTGAGCGGAGCGCTGCCTATCGCCGCCGACACGCATGAGCACGGTTGGTTCGACAGCGTGTTTGTTGGAGTTTGTTCGTGCTTTAGCGAGATCCCATTCAAACTCGTAAAGGAACGCTGCCATGTCCGAAGCTCATTCTCCCTAATGCCGAGGCACGCGCGATACACCACCAAACCGGCCACAGCCTCACCTACGCCCGCTGCAGCGCCAGCCTCAACCCCGCCCACTTACGCGTTACCAATTCCCCGATGGTCAATGCGATGGCGATGCTCAGCAGCAGCGGCCACAACTGCCAGGTTGTCAGAAGCGTGCGCCCGCCCGCATCGAAAATCCGATCGGGCGGCGGGTTCGTACGGCCTCCAGTCAGAGCCGCAATCTTCTCAAGCAACGGACGATTGGCCCCGGAGTCAAGCATCTCCTCCTGTTGCCGGTACAGGCCGACTTCGGGAAACTCCCGCGAGTCAACCAGCGGACGAACCCGAAACAATCCGCGCGTCTGTCCGATGTGAACCCGCCCGCGATACAGCCGGGGCGCCGCCTTTTCCAAATCCACCGGCTTTTGAAATCCGCCCGGCCCGATGGCGTAAATATCGGGCGCCTTCTTTGGCTCTTCCAGGCCCGGACCCAGGCGGTACTCCACCAACACATCGCCGCTCGCCTGGTCATATTGCGCCGTCGCTTCGGTGGAACGCGAATGCGGCAGCAGGTCACGCGCCACGTTGATCCAGAACTTATCGAAGCCCGGCCATGTCATCCAGCCTTCGGCCCACCGGCTTTTTGCGTCGGAGGTGAACACCGCCGCCCGCCCCAGGCCATACTGCCACCGCACGAACAGCGGATCTCTCTTCTCGGCATCGATTGAAAGCAGCGTTGCGGCCGAGGGCTTGGCCGTGTATCGCGCATATCCCTTCAGCGCCGGCGCCGATTCAATCCCGGTGCCCTCCAGCACTTCCTCCTTTGCGTTCACAATGGGTGTCAGCGGCTTCTCAACGGCGGTCGTCCCCGTGTATTCCAATACGTCCTTCAGCAGAATCTGCTCCAAACCCTGCGGTTCATTCAGGAAATAGCTCTTTCCGCCCGAGGTGGCCGCCACCTTCTCGAGGTACGACCGGTTCACGTCCTGCCCCAGCCCCACCGTCGAAATGGTGACTTCGTGCTGTTGCGCTTCCCGCGCCAGATCGATGCTGTCGCCTTCTTCTGAAATGCCGTCCGTCAGCAACACGATGTGTTTGTAAGTGCTCTTTGAAGCCACCACTTTGCGATACGCCTCGGCCAGAGCGGGCGCAATCTGCGTACCGCCGTCGGGGGTAATGCCGGAGATCAATCGCTTGATGAGCGATTTTTCCTCCGCTCTGCGCATCGGCACGGCCCACTGGTAGGAGTTATCGAAGATCAGGACCCCGATCAGGTCCGTGGGCCGCAGGTGATCCACCACACCTACCGCGGAGAGGCGCGCCAGTTCAATCTTGCGCCCTTCCATTGACGATGATTTATCGATGATCAACGCGACGCAGGTTCCCTCCGGCGATTTGGGGGGCGCCAGCTTCGCCGGCAGCGCCCGGTCCAGCGCGTCCATCTGCTTATCTTCCTTGTAAACCTGGCGCTCACCGCCAATCAGGAGCAATCCGCCGCCGTTCTTCACATACTCTTCCAAACGCGTCTTCTCGGCCGGTGGAAAGCTGTTCAAATCGAGATTGTTCAGCACCACCAACTGCAAATCGCCCAAGTCGCGGCCCAGCACGGCGCGATCGCGCACCACTTCGAACTGCGCTTCGTTAAAGGCCTGCATCAGGTTGCTGTCGCTGCCGGCCGGATCTTCGGAAAGGTACAGCACGCGCGCGCGCTGCAGTTGGACGGCCTGCTCAAACTGCACGTCGCCCTGCCCCTTGAGGCCCAGCTTGCCTCCAATCGCCGTCGCGCCAGTTGCCTTCACGCGCGCATGCACGCGCAATTGGTTCGTGCCGGCGTTCAGCGTTACGGGATCCGTTCCCAGGTCACGCCCTTCCGCCGTGATGGTGACGGTCCCTTCGCCCGCTGCCGGCGACTCCACTGTTACATCAATCGGAATCTGGTCGCCGGCATACGCTTCGCGAGGCATCGAAACCGAAACCAGACGCAGGCCCGAATGCTGCTGTCCATCCAGGGCAATCGTATCCACCGGCACGGAAAGCCGCTGCAACTGCGCAATGGCCCGCACGCTGCTGCCTTCGTTTTCATTGCCGTCACTGATGAGCACCAGGCGGGGAATGCGTCCGAAGGGAATGGCGGACATGCTGTCGCGCAGCGCAGCCTCAATGTCGGTGGCCTCGCCGTCATCGCCCTTGGTCGGGGCCAGATGCAGGCCAGCCGATGTCTCCGCTCGTTCCAGATTTCGAGGACGGCGCGCAAACGGCACCACGCGCATCCAATTGCCTCCGCGATGGGACGAGATCTCACCCACAATCGCCGACGCGCGCTTTAGATCCGCATCCGTAATGCTGGCCGAGGTGTCCACCAGCACCACGGCGCCTGTTTTCGTCTCCGGCATCATGATGGTGGGCTCGGAAAGTGCGACAAGAATGGCCGCAAAACTCACCGCTTTCAGCGCCAGGCTCATACGCCGCGTATTGGTGGCCCACTCGCGCCAGAGCCACGTTAGCGGCAGCAAAACCAGCAACAGAAACCATGGATGCGCAAAGGTCATCTCGCCACCATGTCCTTGACGCGCTTGTCGGGAACGCTACCCTCGGAGCCGCCCATCTTCAATCGGCCAATCCCGCCGCCTGCCAAGTTGCCCGAGGAAGCTTTCCGGACGGCTCGGCGGCGGCGGCCGAACAGATACCATTCGGCCAGTAAACACGCTGCGCCCAGCAGCGCGAGCCACTGCCACAAATCGAAGGCTGAGGGAAGCGACGAGACTGCGTTCGGGACTCCGCTTAGCGTGGAAGCCGGCGGCTTCCACTGTTTCTCCGCGATATCGGGCAACGTCAATGAGAAGACCCGCTCCCGCTCGAATGAGGTGACGCGCACCACGCTCGGCCGGCCCACGTACAGTTGCATTTGCCGGTTTCGCACTGAAAACGGCACGCTGAATCCTTTGTCATCCACCGCTTGGATCTGGCCGGCCGTCTCATTCGAATCGAGCGGTACAGATACGGCGCCCACGGTGCTGGCCGTGAACTCCGTGGTCCGGAACGATTCCGGCGCCAGCCACCGAATCAAGTCGGCAAACAGCAACGGCGTAGTCAATTCATAACGCAGCGGCCCGGAGAGCGGATCGAAGCCGATGGCCGCCAGTCGCGGCGAACCCTTGGCGGGCGGCCTTGCCACAACCACTGTTCCCTCCGCGGTGCTCGCCACGGGCAGATCACCCTGGAAGGTTTCGAAGATCTCGGCATCGGTAAGATCCATCGCCTTCGCATGGAGTCCCGCACCCAACGCCGCATCGTCCCAATGGGTAATCGTGGACTTCGCTTTGTGAGCTCGCACAGGCACTGGAGAACGATCCACCGGCGGTTCGATCCACAAGCTGGGAAGCTGCGGCGCGTCTTTTTGTGAGAACTGAGCGGGAGAGAACTCATCCAGGACCATCACATCCGCCCGCGGCTTCGGCGTGTATTGATCCGGCCTGTAGAAATGCGTCACCAACCGGCGATTCGCTTCCATCAGCGGCCGCACCGCCTCGGGCCTCGCCGTGTACACGGCCACTTCCAGGCCGGCCGGCTTCGGCAATTGCAAAGAGGCGTGGTCATCGGTCTCCAGGGCATCGCCCGGCTCCAGCGTGGCTGTCAACGTCCCGCTCACTCGCGTCGAAAACGAATAACTCAGGCTCTGCTCTTCGCCGGGAGCAAGCGCGATCGTTCGCGGCGCAAACCGCAACCCGCTGTATTCCAAACTCACTCGCAGGGAGCGCGGCTGATGTCCATAGTTCTTTACCGACACCGATGCGTCCCAACTGTCGGCTGAATCCTCCGCCCGCCGCACGCCCAGCCGCCGGATTCCGCAGTCTTCGTCAGAGGCCGCCACTGGCAGTATCCGCAAGTTCTCAACAGCGGTTGCGTCGTCACCCGCGCTGACGCGCTGTGCGCCGGCATACACAATTTCACCGCGCTGGCCGCCGGACCACGATTGCGCCTGTGCGGCAAAATGCAGCGCGTCGCTCAGCGATAACGCGGTGTACGAAGGCTGGGTCTCGCGAATCGCTTTCAGGACTTGAGCGCGATCTGGAGTGAACGTGGTTACGGGAGTGATCAGGCCGCCGGCGCGGACAAGTAGCACGCGGTCCCGCGACGGCAGCGATTGAACGTAACGCTCGGCCAGACCCTTTGCGGCCGTCATCAGAGGTCCGTTGGCGCCCTGCTGCGCCATCCATGAGGAAGCATCCAACAGCAACACGTGATCGCGTCCCTGGCGATCCCGGTTGCCCCATTCAAGCTGCGCAACCGCGAGCAGCAGGAATAATAATGACGCCAATTGCAGTATCAATGACCACGGATCGCGAACGCGCCGCCGGCTCTGCTCCTCTTCGGCACGCGAGGCAGCCGTCCAGAAATGCAGCGTCGAAACCACTTTCTTGCGCTTGGCCCGGTCAAGCAAGTAGAGGGCCGTCACCACGCCCGATAGCGCCGCGAACAGGCCCAGAAACTCACCGAGACTCAGGTTCAGAAAAAACATTGCTTATGAGACCACTGCTGTCCGCACGAGCGGCCCAAACACTGCTTCCTCTACGGGAATTGACGCGGGCAGCCCCGCATACCGTCCCGCATTGCGCAGCGCTAGTTTCCTAAGCTCAGCGGCGTACGCGTCAAACGCGGCCGTGTATCGTTCGCGGGCTTCGTCATCCAACGCAATCTTGGCCGTGGCGCCGCTTTCCGCATCGATCAATTCCAATTCGCCGCGGCCAGAGGGTTCCCTATCCTCGCCGCCCCACACCTGCACCAGAAACAGTTCCTGCCCGAAGTCAGCCAAATACTGCAACGGTTTGAAGCAATCGGCATCGTCCAGAAAATCGGAAACAATCACCACCAGGCCCCGCTGAGGATAAGACGAAATAAACTGCCGAGCGACTTCATGAAAATCGGTGCGGCCTTTCGCAGTCTGCCCTCGCAAAAAGACTTCCGCCGGCTGAAAACGGTGGCGGCCGCCGCTGCACACGTGGCGGTCGTGAAGCCGCTCCGCAAACGGTTGCAGAGTCATCGTGTCCAGCCGGACCAGTCCCACATAGGAGAGCGCCGCTGCCAACCGCCGCGAGAATTCAAATTTCGTAGGCTCGCCCTTGGCGGCGCCCGATTCCATGGACGCGCTGACGTCCAGCAATAAGCGCACGGGCACGCGCGGCTCCACTTGAAACATCTTCAGGAACAGTTTTTCCAGCCGCATGTAGGCGCGCCAGTTCACGGCGCGCAGATCGTCGCCGTGATGGAAGTTGCGGTGGTCAAGAAACTCCTGTCCCGACCCCGCATACCGCGACGCATTGTGCCCTCCCACCAGGCCAGGGAAAGACTTCTGCCAGTGCAGCGTCAGCCGCTCCAGCCGTTCCAGGAACTCGCGATCGATGAGCGGAGGGGCGCTTGCAGTCATTGGGAAGTGGGCGGCTTCGCGTCCTTATGCCCTCGCCGCAATGCCGCCGATGATCTTCGCGAGAACCGTTTCCGTGGTCTCCCCATCCGCGTGCGCATCGAAATTCAGAATGATGCGATGCCGCAGCACGGAGGGCGCCACCTTCTCCACATCTTCCGTGCTCAGATGCATCCGGCCATTCATCAGCGCCAGCACCCGTCCGCATTCAATCAGGGCCAGTGCGCCGCGCGGTGAGCTGCCATACCTCATATATTTGTCGGTAATCGGCGCGGCGTATTCCGTTCCCGGCTGCGTCGCCATCACCAGGTTAATGGCATAATCCTGAACGTGCGGCGCCACAATCACTTGCTTCGCGATCGCCCGGAGATCCGCAATCTGGCTGCGATCCACAATCTGGCGCAGCGGCATTTCTTCCTGCTTCACCGTTACGTCCACAATGCGGCTCAAATCCGCCCGTGAAGGATACGTCACCAGAATCTTCATCAGGAACCGGTCCAACTGCGCCTCGGGCAGCGGATACGTTCCTTCCATCTCAATCGGGTTCTGGGTGGCCATCACCAGGAAAGGCAGATCCAGCGTATAAGTGGTGTTTCCGCTGGTCACCGTGCGCTCCTGCATGGCCTCAAGCAGTGCCGATTGCGTTTTCGGCGTGGCGCGGTTAATTTCATCGGCCAGCACCAGGTTCGCGAAAATCGGACCCGGTTGAAATCGCAGCGCCTTATGTCCCGAATCGTCGTTATCCATCACCAGGCTGCCCACAATATCGCCGGGCATCAGGTCAGGCGTAAATTGGATGCGCGAATACTTCAAATGCAGGACGCGCGAAAGTGTCCGCAGCAGCGTGGTCTTGCCGAGCCCCGGGACGCCTTCCAGCAGCACGTGGCCGCCGGCGATCAGGCAAATCAAAACGCCATCGATCACCTCCCGCTGTCCCACGATAATCCGCCCGATTTCCTCGCGGACATCGTGCAGCGCCTGGTTCACTCGCGCCAGAGCGCCGGGATCAGCGGTTGCCTGAGTCATTGTCCATTCATTTTAAAGGACGTGGCATCTGGCATTTCCGTTCGACGTGTTTTTCACTGAGAAGCCGGCGCCGGTTCTCACGAGAAAACCATGAATCCTGGCGTCACGCCGCGCCGCTCACAATCCTTTATATACAAACGGACATAGCTGTCTAATATGTAGTCGCCTGGCGCGAATCCGAGCCGTGCCGCCGTGGCGTCGATCCATTCTCCCGCGCCTTCCAGTTCAAGAAATGCGCCCAACGGAGTCTCGTCCACCGTGATCACGCCAGCTTCCTCCGGCCGCCGGTACTCGCGACGGTATTTCTCATAGCGAAACGACGGCTGATAGCCCAACTGCGCCAAGATCCGCGCCATGATCTCCACGGACCCCACCGAAGTCTCAATCTCCGGCCGGCTCTTATAAGGACCCGGCGCGCCTGGCCCTTTCCACGTGATCATCTGTTTGGCGCCACTGGTTCTGAGCCGCAGCGCCATTTCTTGTTCCAGAAGTTGCTTCGACGGAGTGTCGTAGAGCGTGTTGGCTTCGAACTCGCGGGGTTGTGTGATGGAGAAGCCGGCTTGTTCGATGGCCAGGCAAACCGCAGCCACGTCTTCGATATGAATCTTGACTTCGGTTTCGAGTGGACTAGGCGCGGAGCTTGGCATGACGCCATTCTGGCATTTGGATCTATACTGGTGGAGAAATGTGCGCCCGTAGCTCAGTTGGATAGAGCGAATGACTTCGAATCATTAGGTCGGGGGTTCGAGCCCCTCCGGGCGCACCACAAGTCTTTTTCTTCCTTAGACATGTGGGTATCGTCGGAAGCGGCTTCAGGCGCGATCTTGGGACTGTGCCCGATTTTGTGCCCACCCCGCTCCACCTCGATCTTTTCCCGCGCCTCATTGAGACGCAGGTCAGAGTCTCGCTCATTGAGGTGAACGTACTTCATCGTGGTGCTTAGCGACTCATGGCCAGCCAACTTCTTCAGCGTGAACGGGTCGAGATACTGCGCCCATCGAGTCAGGCACGTATGGCGAAGGTCATAGAGCACGAACGGAGCCACGCTGCTTGCCTTCAGCGCGCGCGTGTGTGCCTTCTTCACTGTCGATTGCTCGATGTGTCCGCTCTTCGTGGGCGCCGGAAGTATCCAACCTTCGTCACCCGTCCGCCGCATCTCAAGGAGAGCGGCAACCCTCGCGGTTACTGGTATGCTCCGCCGCGCCGCCCTCGTCTTGCCAGTATGAACAATGAGGCGCCCATCCCGGTAGTTGTCTTTCCACGATAGACGGTAGACCTCGTCGGGTCTGAGTCCACAATCGAGCATGACCGTCGCCACAGTTCTCATGAGCGGTTCGGCCGCCGCCAGGTAGGCCACTTCCTCTGCCAATGTCACAACCCGCTCGCGACCCCGCTCGCCGCTAAGAAGCGCAATCATCGGCATTGCAGTTGATAAGTCGCCCCACTCGGTCGCAAGACGCAACATGCGCCGCAGCGTGGCGAGTTCCCGGTTGATCGTCGATACCGCGGCCCCCGCGTTCTGCCTAAGTTGGATGTACCCGGTGACTGTGTCCTTCGTAATTCGGTCGAGCGGCATACTCGCCAGCTTCGGCCATGCGAGTAGGTTCTTGGCGCAGACGTTGTAGAACGCGATGGTATTGGGTTCTTCAGACTTCGTCGCAGCCAGGAACGGCAGGAAGGAATCTTCGATTGCCCGCGCCAGAGTAGGCGCCGCCTTGCGCTCTTTGATGCCAACTTCGCCTTTGGCGAGCTGGGTCTTTCGAGCGGACTCGATTTGCTCCGCCGTTCGCTTGTTGCCCTGCTTTGTGCTCTCGCGGATGAGTTCACCACGCCAAGCGAACTTATACCACCAAACATCCCCACGCTTGTAGACCATTTATTTCTGCCCTTCCTGCGCCTTCAAAATGCGATTCACCATCACGCCATGCCATCGGCCTCGGGTGCGTGTCTCGATGCCTTCAGAGTTCATCTGCGCCGCAATGCGGTCGAACCCCAAGCCGTCCACCCGGAGAGCCTTCATGCGCTCAACAACCGCGGCCTCACCCTCATAGAACCCGTAGGGCTTGCGGCCCTCACAGCGTCCTTCCTTCGCCTTCATCCGCATCCGGGCGCCGCGGAGTTTGGCGACAATCTGAGATTTGTCATACTGCGCCACTGCGCCCATCAGTTGGCGCATGAGAACCCGCGTCGGGTCGCTCGCCATCAGATCGGGTTCGGCCACAGAAACGAGGGTGAACCCGTTCTTGCGAAGGTCAGCTATCGCCGTTTCCTGCACCATCAAGTCACGGGCCAGGCGGTCGAGCTTCTCGATCACGATTGTTCGAACGCCGTTGCTGTGCAGTGTTGCCATGAGTTCTTGCCATGCCGGCCGGTTCATGTTTTCGACCGTCCCAGAAACGCCTTCCTCGCGGAACTCCTGCACGATCTTGATATCGTTCGCCGCGGCATACGCCTTGATTGCCGCCCTCTGCCGGGTAAATCCGTCACCTTCTACTTGCCCCTTGCCGCTCACTCTCAGGTACGCGAACGCTTTCGTCATGTCCTGATTATGCGTTGCTATTCGTTGCTAGTCAATACTAATTCTGTAGATAAAGTACTAGTGGTGACAGTAGGGCACTTACACGACTTCCGTCTCAGTGCCTTGGAACGCCGCGAGGGTTCGGAGACATTCTGCGATGAGTTGTCGGTACTCTCGCCGCTCCTGCTTCGCCGCGGCAGAGTACCGGCCGTGTTTGGTCAGCGCCCTTCGAATTCGGTCCCGTCCGTCCGCGGTCTTCGCTCCAGTGCTTAGTCCGCCGTGAAGCCGGCAACGCCCGTTTGCCATCGCAGGGCACTGGCAAGGCATCCCGCGTCGGTTCTTCGCCCCGCATCGTGCGGCGCTTCCGAAGTCCCCCGGCGGGTTGCCATTTCTTAGGGCCCCGTGCGGACGAAGAAGCCGCTTGTCATGGGGTACTACTTTCGGATTTCTACTCACTCCCACCCCCACCCCCCGGAGCGTTCACGGCGCCCACAATGGCTTGCCCGCCCTGGTGGACGTGAACATGCTCCACCCGAACCCGTTGCTGGCCCATCTTGCCCTTCAACCTCTGCCAAGCCTCGATTTGTTCAAGGTGCAATTGCATCAAGCGAGCCGCGCGCTTCAAATTCAGGTCGATTCCTTCTTGCGATTGCCGCCGATCCATCACGCGTTCCATCGCTTTCATTGCTGCGTCGTGCGTGGTTACCATCTGCACCACAAGCTGCGCTTCGATAATGTTGGTGGGTTGATATTCCGCCAGCATCGAACACGCCCGGATGAGGCATCCGTCTTTGTCTTCCCAGGCTGGCGTGGCCAAGCAGCACGCAAGCTGCGCCACGAGAACGTAAGCCACCTCTTGCCCGGTGCCGGTAATCTTCTGAACTTGGGCGCAAAGCTCATCCCGCAACTGTCGCCTTGGGTTCGCTTGAGACGGCGGTTCAGCCGGTGGGGCCGCCTGAAGTGCCTTCGTCTGCTCGTTGCTCCTTTGGCTGCGTTTTGTTATGCGATGTCTCCTGTGGTTTCTCGCCTTCGTTCCCCGCTGGTGCCCTGCTCTTGGAAGAGTCGGTTCAGCGCCGCCGCCTTCCACTCCGCCCACAGAGTTCCCTTCGAGCACCAGCCCATTTCGATCAGAATCCGGTCCCGGACCTTCCACGGGTCCGCCGGGTGCCGCTCCATGCGGCAAGCCCGACCTAGGAGTGACGGGTTGACACATGGTGACGGCACTTTCGGTAAAGTTCAGCCTGATACGCACGCGTAGAGAAGTTTCCGAAAAGTAGTGTCACCGTCTGTCACCTGTCAACTTTTCAATCCGATTCCCCGCCAAACACGGGAAGATTTTGGCCTCTGCTCGGAACCTTCGGCCCTCTTCGGCCTAATCTGCTCGAATCCTTCGGTCCGCAGGGAAGCTGCGAACTGCTGAGCCGATATCGGCTTTTGGCCGTTGGGCTCACACCACGCGTCGTAAGCCTTGCGCAGGTCTCCAGCCGACACGGACAAGTCCTTGCCGCGCTCGCAGGAGTCAGCCAGGAAGTCTAGCAAGGGGTTCTGTTCTTCGCGGTACGCCTGCGTCGCCTGCGATATCCGCACCGGCACGCGAAGTCCGTCCTCCTTCCACCGCAACGTCCCCTCCACGAGCCAAGCGAGAATCGCCCTCTGATACTCCGGCTCGGAGCAGAGCCGCGTTTTTAGCGTGGGGTCCCGGCTGCCGATTGGCACCACCTGGTTGAAGGGCAGCCGAAGGATGCGCCGCCAGATTGCATCGTCTGCATGGCGCACCTGGGGCGCGTCGTTCGCCGCCAGCCAGAGCTTGAACTGCGGCCTGAATTCGAACGCCTCCTGGTATAGAAATCTTGCGGAGATGGTGTCTCTGCCCGTGATACTCTTCACGATGCCCTCGGCAATGCGCTTGCCCTGCTCGACTTCAATGGAAATCACCATTCGCCTACCAGCGAGGGCCGCGATGTCATTTCGCGGCCCCTCCCCCCGTTTCTGGACGAAGGTCTCAAAATCCGCTGTGCGCGCGTAGTCGCCCATGACGCCGCGAATCGCCTCTAAGAACGTGCTCTTGCCTGTCCCCCCGGGTCCGAGCGGCATGAAGAGCACTTCCTCGCGCGTGTCGCCCGTGAGGCTGTATCCGGCGGCCCGCATAAGAAAGTCCATGTATTCGGGGTCATCTCCCGTCACGTCCCGCAGGAACCCCTCCCAGACAAGCGACCGTGCCCAGGGCTCGTACTCGACAGACGCCAGTTTCGTGATGCGGTCGCCCTTGTCGTGCGGCCTCAAATCGCCGGTGCGCAGGTCGATGGTGCCCGAGGCGCAATTGAAAAGCCAGGGCTCGGGGTCCCATTGATCCGGGGTAATTGGAAAATCGCCCTCCGTCTGCGCCAGGGCGAGCATGGCGCGGCGCCGCTCACATGACTCGGACTTTCGTGCCCAGTGCGCCACCGTTTCCCGCCGTTCTTTGTCCTCAATGTCGGCGGCCTCGCGATAGAGCCCGCGAGCCACGTGTTTCGTTTCCGCCATGGCACTCCCGGTTTTGTCCGGGGCCCATCGCCGGCCCGTCCAGACGTACCACGAACGTTCGGGAGCGGAGAATCGAAACTTGTCCCTGTAAAGCCGCTGGAAGCGTTCGGCATTCCCCGAGTCCGTTAACGGCAGACTTGCCAGGTCCTCGCCAGCAGCCGGATAGGACGCCACGCTCTCGGCAATCCTCCGCACTTCTTCCTCCGGCAACGGTGGATCACAGCGCAGCCGATTCTCTTCGAGCAACGCCGACTCGATGGCGTGCTGCGTCATTCCCCGCCGCCGCATCGTTCCGGCAAGCGATGCTAGCCGATTGTTTCGTTCGCCGGGTCCCCATTTCTCCCCCGCGGCCGCGTCCGTTGGCATTTTCGCCCGCGCGATTCTGTTGTGTGCCGTGTCGATGTGTTCCAGGAGCCACGCAGGAGCATCGCTCAGACTAAGAAGCGCCCTTTCCCCCGCGATGCCGTCCCACCGGTAGAGCTCCCCACTTGGATGGACCGATGGAGCAACCACAACATAGCCGCCGTCGCCCTTCAAATCGATACCGGGCGCAAGTTTCGCTGGAACAGAACCACCCGAATAATGGAGCACGATGTGCCGGCCGCCGCCGCCCGTCAGTTGTTCTGCGGTTGCGGGAAACGCCCCATGCTTTTTGGTCAACTCGTCAAGCGAGTCATTACCCCCATGGCGCGGGTCGATGTCCACTACCAAGAGTCCGCTGATTTCGCCAGTGGGTATGCCAATGTTTGCTTCAGGCCATCGCCCCCACCAGGTCTTTATCTGCGTGGCGTCAATGGTGGCGTCCTTGAATCCATGCTTGGTAAGCGGCTCTTTCCCTCGCGGCTTGCATGGGAAAACTGGGAAGCCCTGTGTCGCGTACCACAGCGCCGCCGACAGCATTTCACTCATCCCGCACGCTCCCAAGAAGGCGGTCCACCGCTTCAAGATCTGCTTCCTGAAAACGCCGGCCTGTGTCCTTCGAAACAAACTCAATCAGTCGCGCGAATGTGGTGGTACCATCGCCCTTGGTGTACGATCGCGCAGAGAGCGCGATCCATCGCGAGCCATCCTTCTCGTGAAGCATGCAATTGTGAATCACCAGGCCAGATGGTAGAGTCAGGGTGAGGAACCCC
>CAJCIT010000203.1 GCA_903970405.1 Acidobacteriaceae bacterium
CCCATCCGCCGTTTCGCCGAGCAGATCGACGCGCAGGTTATGCACTATGGGGAGTTCGGTGGGCAGCCAACGCACGACCCTCTCGCCGGTGAGCCGCTGGTGCGACTTCTCCAGCAAGCGCTTCAAGACAATGTCGTACTCATGCATGCGGCGGGGCTCCGCTTTGCGGTATCTTTCGGGCGAGCACAACGCGCCGGCAGCGATCTACACAGCCGTCGAACTGACCACAAGGTCATCCAATTCGGCAACCCCGGCCGCTACGCCCACCGCGTCCCGCGCGATAGCCGCCTGCTCCAGGACCTTGCCGAGGGAAGTGATCTCGGGAAACCCGTAACCGGTCCCGGTGCCTTTGCAATCGTGCGCGATCCGCTTGATGACGTCAAAATCGCAAATTTCCAAGGCCGCTCGCATAGCCTTAATGTCATTGGCGCGATTCGCCAAATAGCGGGGCCGCATGGCGCGGATACCCCCGCCCCCCGAGGTGGAAGCCTGGCTGCCACCCCGCGCCGCGAAGCGGATGATGGTCTGCACCAGATCGCCGCGTTGCACTGGCTTGGATAAGTAACCGTCGCACCCGGCGTCTCTACAATCGGAGGCTGCGCCAGTGAGCGCATGGGCGGTCAACGCGACGATGGGAATCCGCGCTGAGGCCTCCTTCTGTTCCCAATCGCGAATAGCCCGCGTGGCGGCCAAGCCATCCATGACCGGCATCTGGATGTCCATCAGGATCACGTCATACTGGTTTTCCTGGCGCTTCTGGAGTGCTTCGAGTCCGTTGGGAGCAGTGTCGACAATCACAGGCTGCCCTTCCAGATAGGAATGCAGAAGGAACAGATTCTCTTCGTTATCTTCGGCGATCAATATGCGCGTGCCGGGGCTGAGTCCGCGGGACTTGGCGACAGTGCGCGATTCCTCCAGGCGGGTGTTCACTGCCTTTTCAGTGGCGCAGGGAAAACAAGCGGTAAACACCAGGGTCGCTCCCGGAGTTTTCTTCGGCTGTACCCAAATGCGTCCGCCCATCATCTCGACCAGGTTCTTCGCTATTGACAGGCCCAGGCCGGTACCCTCGTAGGCGCGGTTAATGGTGCCCTCGGCCTGCTGAAACGGCTGGAAGATCAGATCCTCTTTCCCTTCTGGAATCCCGCAGCCAGTGTCGGAGACCTCGAAGCGGACGCTCTCCACCGCGTTGGCGTCCTGGTCGGGAAACACCTTCAAGTGGATGCTCCCCTTATCTGTAAACTTGATCGAATTACCCAGCACGTTGAGCAGCACCTGCATCAGCCGTTCGGCGTCGCCCACGCGATAGGGCCAAATGCCCGGGGCCATGTTGAGAGTCAGGCGCAAACTCTTTTGCTCAAGGGAAGCGGAGAGGGTGGCTACGCTCTCTTCCAGAACGTTGTTGAGATTGAACGGGGCCGCTTCCAACGTCAGCTTGCCTGCCTCTACCTTCGAGAGATCCAGAATGGTGTTAATCAGGCGTAGCAGGCGGCGCACGTTGCGATCGGAGATCTCGACGCGCTTCCGCTGCCTGGCATCCAGATTGTCCTCCAGCAGCAGTGCATTCATTCCCAGGATGAGATTCATGGGCGTTCGTATTTCATGACTCATCCGCGCCAGGAAGTCGCTCTTGGCGCGGTTGGCCTCTTCGGCCTGGTGGCAGGCGGACGCAAGCGCCTCACCGGCCAGCCTCAGCTCGCGGACCCGGCTTTGAAGCGTCAAGTTCAGATTCGTAATCAGTTCCTCGGCGTCCTTTCGCTCAGTAATATCGCGCGAAATCACGATCACCACGGGCGATCCGGTGGCTTGGCTGCCTATCAGATTGACGTTCGATTCGATCCAGCGATAACCGCCCTGCTTCCTTCGGAAGCGGTACATTATGCTGCTCTGCGCCTGCCTGCCAACATTGCCGAGCAGCGCCGCGACCCGCTCCCGGTCCTCCGGGTGGACAAGGTCCAATCCCAGGGCGGCTTTGAGCTCCAGCGGCAGGTAGCCGAGCACGGCTTGGCAGGCCGGCGAGATGTACCTCAAGCGCCCCTGCAGATCGCCCACCACAATCACGTCCGAAAGATTGCCCGCGATCAGTTGAAAAAGCGAGTCGCCCAGTTGCAGGCTCTGTTCGATGGCCGCCGCCTGGGTGACCCGGTCGGCAATAACCGGGATCTGCCCCCAAAAGCCGTCAGACTTGATGACATAGTCGCTGACGCCGCGGTGCACAGCTTCGGCCGCCACGCCCTCGTCGCCCATCGCCGTTACCATAATCACCGGGATGCGGGGGATCTGGGCGCTGGCGGCATCCACCACCGTCCAAGGCTCTCCATCCGGCAAGCGATAGTCGAGTACAATGACGTGGAAGGGCCGCTCATGCAGCAAGGCGACCGCTTCCTTAATGCGGTTCACCGTCCGGACGGTCCAGCCGGCCCGCATCAGGACTCGCTTCTGGAGTTCCGCGATTGCCTCGTCGTCTTCAACGATCAGGATCGCTTTGTCGTTGTTGGTCACGCTTCCTCCGCTACACGCACCACCACCAGAAACATGCCCAGGCGCTTAACGGTTTCAATAAACGCGCTCGGGTCCACCGGCTTAGTGACATATACGCTGCACCCGAGTTCATAACAAAGCTTTATTTCGCGCGGGTCGTCGGTGGTAGTGAGCATAATCACGGGAATCGTCTTCTTCTTCGGATCGGACTTGATCTGACGCAGGACTTCGACGCCATCCACGCCCGGCATGTTGATGTCCAGCAGGAGCAACAGCTCCGTGTCGCCTTTCCTCTCCGAATAAGCGCCCCGGCAAAATACGTAGTCGAGGGCCTGATTGCCGGTGGACAGGCTGATAATCGGATTGGCGACACCGCCACGCCGCAGATTGCGGCGAACCAGTTCGCGATGTCCCCGGTCGTCGTCCACCACCAGGATGGTCAGGGCAGTTGAAAGTTCCATAAAAAGCTAACGGTGCGGGGCGCGCTCGCCCGGGAGGGTGAAGTGAAACGTTGTGCCAACGTGCTCTTCACTCTCTGCCCAGACCTTTCCTCCGTGGTGTTCCACGATTCGTCTCACAATGGCCAATCCCATGCCATCCCCTGGGGCCAGGTCGGGGTGGAAACGCTGAAATACCTGAAACAGACGAGGCTTGGCGCTGGGCGGAAAGCCCGCGCCATTGTCTCGGACCCAACAATGCGCGAATCCATTCTCAATCTCTCCGCCGATTTCTATAAGGCCGGGTCTGCCTGGCTGCAGATACTTGAGTGAGTTGCCAATCAGATTCGAAAACACTTGCCCGATGGCGGTGGCGTCGCCAAAAGCAGGAGGGATGGGACCGGCTGAAACGTGCGCTCCGCTGGCGGCGATCGAAACCCGCATCGAATCGAGAGTCGTCTGGACCAAACTGGAGAGGTCTAGTTCTTCCGAACGGTACTGCTGCCTGCCGTAGCGCGACAACTGGAGCAGGGCCTCGATGAGCCGCTGGAATTTCGTGGCGCTGCCGCTGATATAGCGGAGTGAGCTGGGGATATCCTCATCGAGGATCGTCCGGAACCGCCCCTCATTCAGAGGTTCCGGCGCCAACAGGCATTGGCGAAGCTCCTCGCAGCTCATCTCCAACTCCTTCGAAAAGCCCTGGAGGTTTACGAGTGGAGCACGGAGGTCATGGGACACGATGTACACAAAAGCCTCCACCTCCTCGTTTTTTTTGGCGAGCTCCCGGTTAGCGTCCGATAGTTCCCTCACGCGCAGCTCGAGCAAACGGTGAACGTCGGACAGCGCGGCTTGGGCGCGTTTGCGTTCGGTGATGTCGATGACCGAGGCCAGGACAAAGCTACGCTGGCCGTCAATCGGGTTCAGGCCTATCTCGATCGGTACTTCGCTGCCATCCTTCCGAACGCCAAACAACTCCCGGCCGGTTCCCACGGCGCGCACGGCGGGAGCGCCCAGGAAGCCGCTCCGGTGGTCCAGATGGCCAGTCCGAAAACGCTCGGGAACCAGAATCTCCACCGGCTGCCCCAGCAGTTCCTGGCGCTCATAACCGAAGAGCTTTTCGGTTCGTGAATTGATCAGCGCGATGCGCCCCTCGGCGTCCACCATAATCATGGCGTTCGGCGCCGCCTCCACCACTAGACGAAAGTATCCCTCGGCGTTCTTTCTCCTGGAAATCTCCGCTTCCAACTCCATGGTGCGCCGTTCCGATTCCTCATGAAGGCGCTGCAAATCCCGTTCGGCTCTCTTACGGTCCGAGATATCGCGGACAATCTTCGAAGCGCCTCCTATGCGGCCGAAAGAGTCCCTGATGGGTGAGGCGGTCAATGAGACTGGAATTCGGGTCCCATCCTTGCGGCAACGGTCGGTCTCATAGTGAGCAACCGTTTCGCCGTTTCGAATCTGGGCGAGAATCGAGGGCATCTCGTCCACCACCCCGGGCGCGGCGAGAATCGAAATGGAACGGCCTATTACCTCGGACGCCGTATAGCCGAAAATTCCCTCGGCGGCAAGGTTCCAGGAAGTGATGATCCCGTTCAGATCGTTGCCGATGATCGCATCACCGGACGAATCGACAATCGCTGCGAGGTAGGAAGCGGGGTCTCTGATAAGGCTCTTACTCGTTCTCATTCAATGTCCTCTTCCGTTTCGGCCGCCGGAGGAACTGTGGGCTTATCCGCTCGCTTACGCGCGCGGTTCAAAAGGGGGGCATCGGGTGAAGTGGAGGTGGAGGTTAGGCTTAGGCAGGTCAGGGCCATTGGGACTCGCCCTAGCTCCGAAAGCGATCGGAATAAGAAGCGTGGGGTGGCCGGACTGGCGAACAGTAATGGCGCCGAGAGTAGGTTTGCCGCTGACATGAAGTTCGGAGGAGGCCTCTTTTGCAGGGAGTGGGCTCCGTGGCGAATATTTCTCAGCTTGGCGGTCCGGCTGGTCAAAATTGACGCCGGACTTGAAGCACCCTTCGAGGATCTACTGAAAATAAAGGTCTTACGAAAGGCCGAGGCCGTAAGGGTGGGTCAGTTCGCACGCCGACGCCTTTAAGGCAGAAGAGGTTGCGGCCCCACTCCTCCTCTTACTCCTCCTCATCGACCCCGGCGCCCTCAATCCCGATTTGAGACAGACGGTAGCGCAACGCGTTCCTGGTGAGCCCCAGAATGCGCGCGGCCTGGCTCTTGTTTCCGTTCGCCCGGCGCAGGGCCTCGCGGATCATCATCTGCTCCCACTGCTCCAGCGTGACGCCCTCCGGCAACAGCGGCTGCTGAGCCGAGGCCGCCTGCGCCCTGCTCTCCCTGGGCGTCTCAATCCGGATATCGGCCGCTTCCAGCAGCGGGCCGCCCGCCAACACGATGCTGCGCTCAATGGTATTCTCAAGTTCGCGCACATTGCCCGGCCAGGAGTGATCCACCAGCCGGTCCATCGCTCCCGGACTGATCTCGCGCACCGGCGACCCCAATTCCTTCGCTAACTTCTCGACGAAGTGAATCGCCAGAAACGGGATATCCTCCTTGCGCTCGCGCAGGGGCGGGACGTTGATCGGCACCACGTTGAGCCGGTAATAAAGATCCTCGCGAAAAGTGCCCTGCTCCAGCGCCGCGCGTAGATTGACGTTCGTCGCCGCAATGACCCGCACATCCACGCTGCGGGTGACGTTGCTACCCAGCCGCTCAAACTGGCGCTCCTGCAGAATGCGCAGCAGTTTCACCTGAATATTGCCCGGGACATCTCCGATCTCATCCAGAAAGACGGTTCCCAAATCGGCCTGCTCAAACTTCCCAGGCTTGTTGACCGAGGCGCCGGTGAACGCGCCCTTCTCATAACCGAAGAGTTCGCTCTCCATAAGATTCTCCGGCAGGGCCGTGCAGTTAATCTTCACGAACGGGTGGTTCTTGCGGGGCGAGTTCTGATGGATGGCGCGGGCGATCATGTCCTTGCCGACGCCGCTTTCTCCAGCCAGCAGCACGGTGGTGCGGGTGGGCGCCACGCGGCTGACCGTCTGGAAGATCTCCCGCATCGCCGCGCTGCGGCCCACAATGGAGTCGAATCGATAGCGCTGGTCGAGTTCGTCGCGCAGCCGCCGGTTCTCCACCTTCAGCGAGTGAATCGCCAACGCCTTCTGGACGATCGTAGTCAGGTGATCGAGCGAAAAAGGCTTCTGCAGAAAGTCCGAGGCGCCTAGTTTCATTGCCTCGACGGCCGACTCCACGGAGCCATGCGCCGTTATGACAATAATGCCCGCCAGACTTCCGCGGGATTGGGCCTCCTGAATCAACGCCATGCCGGTGATGCCGGGAAGCCGGAGATCGGTGATGATCAAATCGGCCAGGTTCACATAGGGCAGCGCTTGTTCGGCGCTCGGCGCCGTATCCACATCGAAGCCCGCCGTGGTCAGGTGAAGCTGGATCACGCGCCGCAGCTTGTCCTCGTCTTCCACGATCAGAATGCGAGCGGCTGACATGCCTGTGGACGATCCGCCTTTCCTGTCTTTTACTGTACTTCCGGGCTTACTATTTAGAGCGCGGATCTCCCTGCGGCCTTGGCTTTGGAGTGGTGTGCGCCGGGGGAGCGAAGGCAATCTGGATGGCGGAGAGCGCCCGCGGCACTTACACAGCAAACGTCCGCGGGCGGGATCCTCGGCCTACAGCGTCTTCAGGTACGCTATGACGTTGTCCTTCTCTTCATCGGACAACATGTCCTGATAGGAGGGCATGCCGTTCCCGCCGGCGTTGATGGTCGCCTTCACGTTCTCTTCGGTGACTTTCTTGCCGCTGGCCAGCTTCTCCCGCTTGAACAAGCCCTTCAGAGAAGGACCCATCTTGCGCTCGTCGGTGTCCACGTTGTGGCAGACCGAGCATTGCTCAAAGGTCTCTTTGCCCTTGGCTGCGTCGCCCGCCTTTGGCTTGGCGCCCAGACTCAGGCTCACGCTCGACCCTACCGCAAGAATTCCGAGAATTCCTACCACACGCAGCTTCATGGAAAAGAGGCTCCTGACCGATAGAATAACTGACTTCCATTAGTTTACAACTCGAAATGCTACCGATTTCTTTCCGCGATCCGATTTAACGGAACGTCAGGCGGTTTGGGCCGTCCCACACAGTGGACACGGGCATCCGGACTTTCCGGCGACCGCGCTGCTTTGCGCTAGTGGATAATGTGGCTATCCGGTGACTTGCCCCGTGACGCAGCACTGAGATCAACCTCTGATCTCCTGGAGTACCAGAATCATGCTCAATCGAGCCCCCTGGCGCCTTCGGCGCTGCACTTTGTTGTTCGTTACCATCGGCACGCTTCTCGCAGCGTCGGTGTCCGCTTTCGCCGCCTCGGCCGGCGGCGATGTTCCGAATATGACCAGTCCTCCAAAGGCCGGGCCCGTCGAGTTCTATCCCGAGGACCAGGTGGCGCCGGGCATGAACGCGGTGGCGTGGACTGTGTTTCAGGGGAATCGTCCTGAACCGGTGCCGGTCGAGATTATCGGGATCTGGAAGAACGCCTGGGGTCCGAAGCAGGACATTATCGTCGCCAAGATGACTGGCAAAGCGTCGCGGACTAATGTCGCGGGCGGCATGAGCGGTAGCCCGGTTTATATCGATGGGAAACTGGTCGGCGCCATTTCGCTGCGCCTCAGCGTTTTCTCGCCGGATTCGATTTGCGGCATCACGCCCATCAAGCTGATGACGGAAATCAATGAGTTCGATACCGGGAAATCGACCGATAGCCGGACGCCGGACAAGATTGGACCGCGGGTTGGGGCGAGCCACGCGCAGGCTTCGATGCCGCTGCCGGCTTCGATGCCGTTGCCAAACGATCTGCTGGAAAAAGTGGTGGCGGCGGGCAACGCTTCAAGGGGGTTTGCCAACAACGTTCCGATGATGACGCCCATTGCCACGCCGGTGACGATGTCCGGATTCAGCGACCAGGCAGTGCGGGAATTCTCGCCTGTATTTGAGCAGTTGGGGTTGGTGGCGGTGCAGGGTGGCGACTCCGCGGCTTCGAGCTCCGCGAAACCCGTGAAGGGATGGGAGACTTCGCTCCAGCCAGGCGACGGCGTGGCGGCGGTTCTGGTCTCGGGCGACATGAGCATGACGGCCGGTGGAACGGTCACTTATAACGACGGCAAGCAGGTTCTGGCGTTCGGGCACCCGATGTTCAACCTGGGTCCAGTGGATATGCCGCTGGCGAAGGAAGACATTATCATGACGCTTGCCTCGTCCTATCAGCCAACGAAGATGGGCAACGCGTCCGATGTGGTGGGCGCGCTGCGGCAGGATAGGCACAGCGGGATTGAGGGACGTCTGGGCATTGAGGCGCAGATGATTCCGGTTACGCTGCACGTACGATCGTTGAACGCCGACGATTCCGTCCGGAAGACGCGCGACTATAAGTTCAGCGTGTTCGTGGACCAAAAATGGACGCCGTACCTGATGATGGCGACGATGTTCAGCTCCATTTCCAATCTGAATGACTTTTCGGAAGAGGCCACCTACCGGCTGAGTGGATCTTTGAAGCTGGCCGGACAGGAGCCTATTCAAATCGCCACCATGCAGGCGCCCGCCGAAGCCAACGTCCCGACGCCGATGCTGCTGGCCGGCTGGTGGGCGGACAAGTTCAATCGGCTGCTAATCAATCCGGCCAGTAAGCCAAAGGTGGAAGCGGTGGATGCGACGGTGGATCTGATTCCCGAGCGGCGCGTCGCGCAAATCGAATCGGCGTGGATTGCCGATAACAAAGTGGATGCCGGAACCGATGTCACAGTGAAGGTGTTTCTCAGGCAGTTCAAGGGTGAGCGGCTACAGCGTGAGGTGAAAGTTAATATTCCAGCCGGCCTGCCGCGCGGCGAGCATCGCATCCTCTTTAGCGATGCGGACACGCTGGACCGGGTCCAAACCATCGCTGGTTCGCTGAATAACTTTGTGGATATGCGGCAAACAGTCTCACTCTTGAATCAGGAACGCAGCAATAGCTCGCTGTACGTTTCACTGGTGGAATCGCAGCCCACCGTCTATTCGGATGAGAAGGTGATGCCCAGCGTGCCGGCTTCGGTGCTCAACGTGATGCAATCGGGACGGTCGGCGAATCATCAGTTCGTCAGCACGCCCGAAAGCATTGTCGAGCAACGCGCCGTCCCGTTCGATTTTGTGGTGAACGGCAGCTATCTCCTCAAGATCAACGTGAATTAACTGACGTGAGTAACACCCGGACTTGAGCGACCGCGCACCGATTCACCGCTCGCCTGAAATTCAAACGACCCCACAGGACCGATTTCAAAAACAAATGAAAAACTTCACTGGACTGGCCCCGCTCGCCGTCCGCGCGGCACTGGCAGTCACGTTCGCTTCCTCCTTTTCGTCCCCTGTACTCGCTGTTGAGACGCACGTTTGGGTGCAGAGCGAACTCTCCGATTTCGAACGCGGGACGCTGCAGAATCTTTCCGTGCGCAGCGACGGGCGGCTGACGTTGGCGCCTGAGTTTAAGGAACTGCTGGATGCTGGCGTTCCCTATTTGTGGTCTGTGGTGCGCGATTCGAAGGGCACGCTGTACGCGGCGGGCGGCGCGCCGACGGGGGCCACGGCGAAGATTTTTGCGATCCGCAATGGCCAGGCGTCTGCGCCGGCCAAGGCCGATGCCCAGGTGAAAGCCTTCGCCGAAATCCCGGGGCTTGAGATTCACGTGCTGGCGGTGGATGAAAAAGACAATTTGTATGCAGCGGTGCTGCCGGACGCCAAGATCTATCGGATCGACGCGACGGGCAAGAGCGAGCTGTTTTACGACACAAAGCAAAAGTATGTCTGGGCGATGGCCTTCGATCATGGCGGCAATCTGTTTGTGGCGACGGGAGACAACGGCATCGTTTATAAGGTGACGCCCGATGGCCACGGCAGCGAGTTCTTCCGGACGGAAGAGACCCATGCGCGGTCACTGATTGTCGACAAGAACGACAACGTGATCGTCGGCACGGAGCCGAGCGGGTTGGTGCTGCGGATCTCACCGAAGGGCGAGAGCTTCGTGCTGTTTCAGACGGCGAAGCGCGAAGTGACGACGGTGGCCGAGCACGATGGAGTCTACTTCGCGGCGTCAGTGGGACAGAAGCCTGTCTCGCAATCGCCGGCGCCCGGACCGGTTCTGGCGCCTATTGCGCCCGCGGCCGGGGCGCTGAGAACCGGGGCGGCGCAACCGGGGGCTGCCACTGTTCCCGGGCCCGCCCCGAATCCCGCGCCAAGCGTGGTATTCCCGTCGAATGTCAGCGGCGGATCGGACTTTTATCGAATCGAAGGGAATGGGTTTGCGGAACGGCTGTGGAGTTCGCCCACGGAGATCGTCTATGCCATTGGCTTTGACCGAGAGGGCAAGCCGCTGATCGGCACGGGCAACAAAGGTATCATCTACCGGGTGGATTCGGACATTCTTTCAACGCGCTTGCTCAGCGCCGCGCCCACTCAGGTGACCGGCTTTGCGCAGGGCGCGAAAGGCATGCTTTATGCCGTGACGGCGAACGTGGGCAAGGTGTACTCCATCGGGCCGGGATTTGAGGGAAAGGGGACTCTCGAGAGCGAAGTGCTGGATGCGGGCGAGTTCACGTACTGGGGCAAGGCGCATGTGAAGTCTGAATCGAATGGCGGCACGGTGCAACTGGAATCCCGGTCGGGCAATCTGTCTCGGCCTCAGAAAAACTGGTCGGAGTGGAGCGGTGTACCGGTGACCGCAAACGGCGGCGCCGTCAGCTCGCCGGCGGCGCGTTTTCTCCAATATCGGTTGACGCTCAAGATCGGCCCGCAGGCTGCGTCGCCTGAAACCACCGCCGTGGAAGTTGCGTATCAGGCGAAGAACGTCGCACCCAAGGTTAGGCTTGTTCAGGTGGAAGCGGCCAATTACCGTTTATCGTCATCGGTCACGCTTGAGCGATTGGTGCAGCCGTCGGGCTCGCCCAGCATACTGAGTCTGCCGCCGTTAGGTCAGAGGAAGACGGCTGCGGCGGCGCCGGTCTCCGATATCGCCGGTGGCGTGACGCTGCAGTATGCCAAGGGCTGGCTGACGGCGCGCTGGAATGCAACCGACGAGAACGGCGATGGGCTGATTTATAAGGTAGAGATTCGCGGCGCCGGCGAAGCGTCGTGGCGGCTCTTGAAGGATAAGGTCACCGAACGGCAGTTGAGTTGGGATGGCGGCGCGTTTCCGGACGGCGAGTATCGATTGCGGGTTACGGCGAGCGATGCCCCTACGAACACGCCGGCCGATGCGCTGACGTCATCGCTCGAAAGCGATGTGTTCACCATCGATAACACGCCGCCGGAGATTCTTAATGGCAAGGTAACGCAGGGGACCATCGCATTCACGGCGAAGGATGCACTCAGCTGGCTGGATAAGGCTGAGTACTCAGTCAACGGAGGAGAATGGACGCTGCTCGATCCGGTGAACCGCGTAAGCGATTCGCCCGTGCTTGATTACAAACTGACACTGCCGCCGGGCGGCGACACACCGCGGATTGTGGCGATTCGCGTTTTCGATGAGAATGACAACGTGGTGGTGTCGCGCTACACCGCGCCCTAAAAAGGCAAGTGCTCCCCTCTGGACTGGCAATCGGCCCCCATGGGTATTGCTTGATTTAATCACCGACGCTGCAGAGCCGCGACCGCCGGCGGCAATGTTGGCGAAACGCACGAGGGAATGCATCACCGCCAGTTGGCGCGGGTGATCGATCTTGAGACCCGGAATCCGCTTTCCGCTGGCGCACTTCAGAAACGCGTTGGTGCACTGTCGAAAGTCGATACCCTCTTCTTGCATGCGAATCGCCAGCCAGTGATGCTGGTTGAGGCAGACCCGCGCGGAGAAGGGGAAGTAAGGACACATGCGGACAAACATCCGGCCCC
>CAJCIT010000204.1 GCA_903970405.1 Acidobacteriaceae bacterium
CGGTCGCTCCCTTACGGTCGCGGCTCAGTAGGCGGGCGCTTAAGTCAGGCACGATTCTTTTCACGGGTTCTCAGAACGGAAGGCCTATTCGCTGGGCAGGCGTCCTGAGAGATACTGCCGGAGCGGCTTCAGCCGTTGGCCGCCGAACGTCGAGCTGCGGACAACCCGAATGGCGACGGCCTGGCCTGATTTCAGCGTTGACTGGATAGCCGTCACATCGGCGGGAGAAGTTACGGGCTGCCGGTTGATGCCGACAATCACATCCCCTTCCTGCATCCCGATGTCGTCGGCGAACGAGCCCGAGTCCACGCCGACAACCCTCACGCCGGTCTTGTCTTCGATACCGAGATCCTGGCGTTCTTTATCTGTGACGCGGGTGATGGTCACCCCAAACCTGGCCTGAGAGGGGTCCGGGTTCTTGGGTTTTTCGGGCGATTGATCGGGAGCAAACTGCGGCTCGTCGCGCCAGACCGAAGCGCGCTCCTCAATGGCAACCTTGAAATCCATCTTCTTGCCGTCGCGATCGACCGTCAACAGGGTGTTCGAGCCGATAGGCATATCGGCCACTTTGTTCACCAGTTCATCTCCATCCTGCACCGGGTAGTCGTTCAGCGACACAATGACGTCGCCTTCCTTCACGCCTGCGCGGCCGGCCGGCAATTGCTTCGGCGCTTCTTCCACCAACACGCCATGATCGAGGCCGAAGGCCTGCAGCGTTTCGCGATTCTCAGACTTCCGCCACCTGATGCCGATGGACCCGCGCACAACGCGGCCGGAGCGGATAATGTCGTTATAAACCTTGACCGCCATGTTCGAGGGCAGCGCGAAGCCAATGCCTTCATACCCGCCGCTGCGGGTGGCGATCATTGTGTTCACGCCAATCACTTCGCCTCGAATGTTCAACAAAGGACCCCCGCTGTTTCCGGGGTTGATGGCGGCGTCGGTTTGAATAAAGTGCTGGAAAGCTTTGGCATCCGGCAGATCGCGTCCGGTGGCGCTGACGATGCCCGCCGTAACGGTGGCCTCAAGGCCGAATGGCGATCCGATGGCGACGGCCCAGTCGCCTACCGCGAGACCTTCCGAGTTGCCCATCTGCACCGGAACAAGCGGTTTTTTCGTCTCAATCTTGATAACGGCGATATCGGTTTCGGTATCGGTGCCAACCACGCGAGCACGGTATTCGTTTTCGTCGCCGTGCATCTTAACCTTGAGGCGGTCAGCGTGCTCAACCACGTGGTTGTTGGTCAGGATATACCCGTTCCGGTCCACGATAAAGCCTGTGCCCGAGCCGGACTGCCGGAAGTTCTTCTGGGGCTGCCCGTTTCCGAAGAACTTTTTCAGCATGTCCGACGGGTCGCCGCCCTGCGGATCTTCTTCGCTGTCCTCTTCGTCGGACTTCTGGCCCTTCTTGCCTGCCTTGACCTTGGGAATATAGTCGGCCTGAATGGAGACCACGGAAGGCTCCAGCCTCTTGGCGAGCTTAGTGAATTCGTTCCCGACCGGAGTGGCCTGAGGCACAGTAAGCGGCGTGGCGTCAGGCGCGGTTATGTTCGCGACATCTCGAGCAGCCTTAACGCGCGTGTCGAGGATTTGGCCTAACAGAATTCCAATGATCAGCGTTGCCAGTAGTAGCGCTATGCTAAGCAGCTTCGGCTGCTTCATCTTTTGCAGGAACGGCATGAGTGTTAAAACCTTTCCACCAGGGCGAGGACCTAAATCAAGTATAAGGAACTCGGTCGAGTCAATGCTTCCTGGCCGAACGGACACGCTGGTTGCATCCAACAGAGAAGCATGACCGTCAGATGTCATCCACGGCTCGGCGGTTTCAATTCCACAACCAGGATGGCTGCGATGATTGCGCCGCCCCCCGAAACAGCGGCCCAAGTCAACGCCTCGCCACCAAGCACAACCGCTGTGACCAGGGCGAAAACCGGCTCAAGCGCGAAAATCACCGCCGTACGGGTTGCAGTGGTGTAACGCTGCCCCCAGGTCTGGATGGCGAAGGCCAGCGCAGTGGCAAAAAGACTGGTGAGCAACAGCGCGAAAACGATTTGCCGGTTCCAGATTGCGGCCGGAGGCTCGACCAGAAGCGATACGGTGGAGAGGACGGCCGCGCAGAGTATTTGGCCGAGAACCACCGCCTCATAGCGGGCGCGCTGCGACACGAAGCCCAGCGTTACCAGATGGAAGGCAAAGGCCACGGCGCAGCCAATCGTCAGCGCATCGCCAATGTTAACGCGCTGGGTACGCGGATCGAACCCCGGCAAGGTCAAGATGGCCATGCCGGCGGCGGCGAGCGCCACTCCCAGCAGTTCGGACATCCGAGGCCAGCGCCGGTAAATAGCCGCGCCAAGAAGAGGCACCAGGACAATATATAGCCCGGTCAGAAATCCCGATTTGCCGGCGGTGGTGTACCTGAGCCCGAATGTCTGCAGCATGTAGCCCAGCCACAGAAACACGCCGGCAACGGCGCCACCGGCAAGTCCGCGGGCGGTCTCATGGAAACCGATGCGACGGAGCGGCGCGAAGAATATGAGGGACAGGAAGAAGCTCGCCAGCCAAAAACGGATGGCCAGGAAATAGACCGTTGAAATCCCGGTCAGGGCCTGCTTGACAACCACGAACGTGGCGCCCCAGACCAACGCCACCACGGCCAACGCACTCTCTGCCCGCCAGCGCGCCGGCGCTCCGGATGTCACTACCCGCTCGCGAATGCCTTTGTCCGGAAGGGAGTTTCGACTGGGGCTCAAGCCTCAGCCGCCGGGGCCGCAACCTCGGCACTCGAAGAAACGCCCGAAGAGACCATTACGTCGTGCAGCGTAGCGAGCAACAGCAGGATCCGGCGCAGACCCGCCTCGCGGCCGTCCGGTTGGAACCATTCCTGCGCTGTGTGAGCACCGCCGCCCTGCCCGCCCGTCCCGATAGACACCGCCGCCAAGCCAAGTGAGAGCGGAATATTGGCGTCAGTGGAGGCGCAATCCACCCTGGAGCGGATGTTGAGGTGCGCATCCACGGCCTGGACGGCTTCGAGCAGCGGCGCGTCCGGCGCGAGTCTTCCTCCCGGACGCGAACCCAGTTCTTTGATTTTGGCCGTCAGTCGTCCACCCCGGGCCTGGCGATTGTTCTGTTCGAGCGCCCTTTCCACCGCCACGGTCAGCATGGACGAAAGATCATCGAGCAGAGTACTTTCTTCTGAGCGCAAATCAAGCTTGCCGCGGGCGTGGGCGGGAATCGAGTTGATGCCCGTGCCCCCCTCGACAATTCCGAAGTTATACGAGCCACGAACGGGATTCGCCGAGGCGATTCGATTGTCGGCAGCCTGGACAAATGCGGCGATGGCGGCGGCGAGCGCATGAATAGGGTTGGGCGTGCCGTGATCGTTCCAACTGTGTCCGCCCGGGCCACCGAAGCTAATCTCGTAGCGCCGGCTGGCCAGCGCCTGCCCTGTGATGTGTTCAATGGAGGGGCCGTCAAGCACCACAAAGGCCGCGATGCGCTCAAGCAGCGGCGTCTGGCTGCACAAGTACCTCATGCCGCTGAGATTGCCCTCGCCCTCTTCCCCGACGTTCGCCACCAGCAGGATGGAATTCGCCAACTCTTGAAGATCCGGTGTTTCCGCCAGCACGCGGGCCAGAGTGAGCAGAGCCGACAAGCCCGATCCATTATCTGAGACACCGGGACCCGTGAGGCGCCCATCGCCGCCCACACTGATGTCATCGGGACGTCCGGGGGCGAGAACGGTATCCAAATGGGCTGTCAAAGCGAGCAAGCGCGCGGAGTCTCCAGCTTCTTCGCCAAATCGGGCGAGCACGTTGCCGGCCCGGTCAAGCCGCGCCTCCCACCCGATCGCCTTCATCTGGTCACGAAACCATTCAGCGCGTTTCTGCTCAAAAAAAGTTGGCGCCGGTATGCGGCAGAGTTGCAGGTGGCGCTCATTCGTCCACAGCCGTTCGCGCGAGAACCGGCGTTGCGCTTCGAAGAGCGCGGGCAGGTTCGCGATTTGAGACACGCGCTTGGAAAGCGGCGAGAAGCGCCGCCCGAAGGGGAGCAGGTTCTTGGGTTGTGAAGCCACGATGACGCGTACGTTCCTTTTAAGAATAGCGGCACGCGCTTGAGTCGGCCGCGGCAATGCGAAGCCCTGGCGCTCTCGTCGTCAACCGGAGGGCTGCAGCGGCCAACCGTGACGATGAAGACGCAAACGCTCCCTGGCGAGCCAGCAACGCAGGCCTTAATGCCGAAAACTGCCGAATGCCAGGGTGCCTTCAACAGATTGGGATATGAGCGAAGCCACAGCTTTGCCGCCCGACGGCCCCAATGTGGGGACCGCCCGCTTTTCCGCTCAAAACGCTTCCATAGGGGTCTACGCTCCCAAAGGGGTCTGTCCTCTTTTCATGGGAAGTGGCTGATGCAAAGCGGATTAGCCTTCCGAGCCCACTCGAAAGCGCCTTCACGGAATCGCGAAGGCGCGCGAAGTCATCGCAAACAGAATCGCCGGTTGGAATCGACCGTTTCTCTGCCCAAAGGGTCTGTCCCCTTTTCCCGGGAAATTGCTGAGGCAAATAGGCTTACCTCGTTTGACGGACCACCCGAAACAGCGTTTCACGGGCCCGCCCGCCTGCTCAAAGCACCGCCAATAGGGAGCTCCCACTCACCGGCCCACTCCGCCGATTCTCTAAACTTTCCGCCCGTCCGATGCGTCACACTACTAAGATGGGTTATCTCGATAATCTTGAAAGCAGTTTGAAGAGCCTGGAATCGCAAGAGGAGCGGGACGGTGCGCAGCAGAACCGTCGCGATGCCGACCGGGCGCTGGCTTTGGGCGTTGCCCCCTGGGCCGAGAAATTGAAGTCAAGTCAGTTCACCCGGAAGCTTCTCGAAGAAGCGGCAGTAACCGGACATCGGTTGCGGGCGAAAATTTACATCGCGTGGCTCGACCGTAATCTGCGGCTTGAGTTGCGCGGGCACTACGTGGAGTTGCGCCCATCGCCGACCGGCATTATGGCGCATTACTTTTCGCCGGGCGGTGCCGAAGGCCCGGTAGATCACCTCGATCTGTCCGGCAGCCCCAAGACTTTTCTGGACAAGTGGATCGCCTCACAGCCCCTCCCTTCGCCCGTCGCGGCGCAGGGACAGATCTCCTGACACACAGTCCGAAATCCCGTCGCCACAGCGAATGGTTGAATACTCAAGGTGGATGGCGACATCCAACCCCGTATGAAGAATTGGGTTCGAGATCGTCCCGGGATCGCTAACCCGCATTCTGGTACCATAGGCACTGATTTTGTCGAGTTTGGCCCCGCATCGGGCATAGCAGTGCGGCTCCCTTCGGCACGGAGTAAACGATTGAAATCAATGTATTGGGCGTTGTCTTTGATCATCGCCTGCTCTGTCGCGGCCCTGGCCCCGGCTAGTGTCCCAGATCTCGACAGTCCCGAATCGGCGCAGATCATTCAGAATTACCTGTCAGCGTCCCAAGCCCATCAGGATTCCTTGCGCGGGGCCTCAATGGAGGTGGAGATCGAGGCGTCGATCCCGGAGCTTAAGAAACGCGGAAAGTTGCACGCTCTCCGGAACATCTCAAAGTTGGGCCAGATCACTTATAAAGTGCTTGGCTTCCAGGGCGACAACACCATCAAGAAGGAAGTAATCGCGCGCTTCCTTTCCGCCGAGCAGCAATCGCAAGGCGATAACAGCATGGCGATGACGCCTGACAATTACAAGTTTAGGTTCAAGGGGGAGCAGGCCCTGCAAGCCGGGGGGAAAGTTTACGTGTTTCAATTGACTCCCCGGAAGAAGGCAGTCGGCTTGTTTAAGGGTGAGGTCTGGCTGGACGCTGCCACCTACCTACCGGTCCTGGAAAAGGGCCGGATGGTGAAAAACCCGACGGTGTTTTTTCGCAAAGTGGATTTTGAACGCGCCTATAGCATCCAGAACGGAATCGCAATTCCGCAGCATATGAACAGCGTTATCGATACGCGACTGGTAGGAAAAGTGGAACTGAACGTCAGCTACACCAACTTTGAGCCGGAATCAATGGAGCCGGCTGAACCGCTGCTCAGCACTTTCCTGGAATAGCTTGCCGAACGATGCACCCGGGCGGCCATGGAGAGCGTCTCACCAGTAAATGTTTGTAAGGCCCGATGAGGGCGCGTAACGGCCCGGTAAATTCCGGGCGGTTGTTTAAGAACCTTTATAACCGTTATCTTGGAGATTACCCCTAAAGGGAGTGCATGAGAACTCTTTTCCTGAATCCTCCTTCTTTTGAAGGCTTTGATGGCGGCGCCGGTTCCCGATGGCCCGCCTCGAGAGAGATCGAATCCTATTGGTATCCCGTTTGGCTTTGCTATCCGGCCGGCATGCTGCCCGATAGCAAGGTTCTTGACGCTCCACCCCATAAGGTGTCGATTGAGCAGACGGTCGAAATGGGCCGCGACTTCGAACTCCTGGTTCTCTTCACTTCCACGCCCGGCTTCCACGTCGACTGCAAAATCGCGGAGATGATGAAAGACGTGAATCCGAAGCTGAAGGTCGCCTTTGTCGGGCCTCCGGTGACGGTTGAGCCGGAAAAGTGCCTCCGCGCCTCCTCAGCCATCGATTTCGTGGTGAAGCGCGAGTTCGATTACCAGATCCGCGACTACGCCAACGGTAAGCCGCTTGAGGACATTCCGGGCGTCGTGTTCCGGAAAGACGGCGGTTTCCAGCACAATCCCGAGTCGGGGGTGATCGAGAATCTGGACGAACTCCCGTGGGCCAGCAAGGTCTACAAACGGGACCTGAATTTCAAGAACTATAACGTTCCCTTCCTGCTGAACCCCTACATCTCGCTTTATACGTCGCGCGGCTGCCCGGCCATGTGTACTTTCTGCCTCTGGCCGCAAACCCACTCAGGCCATCGATGGCGCCTCCGTTCATCGGACGACATCGTCAACGAATGCCGTTGGGCTCTTGAGAACTTCCCGGGGTTGAGGGAAATCTTCTTCGATGACGACACTTTCAACTACCAGAAGGCGCGCACGATTGAACTCTGTGGCAAGCTGAAAAGCCTGAAATTCACCTGGAGCTGCACGTCGCGGGTGACCACCGATTACGACACCTTGAAGGCCATGAAGGATGCCGGATGCCGGCTGCTGATCGTCGGCTACGAATCGGGCGACCAGCAGATTCTGAAGAACATTAAGAAGGGCGCCACCATCGACATGGCGCGGCGCTTCACCGCCAACTGCAAGAAGCTGGGCCTGACGATCCACGGCGACTTCATTGTCGGCTTGCCCGGTGAGACTCGCGAGTCCATTCGCAAAACCATCGATTTCGCGAAGGAGCTGGACGTGGAAACCATCCAGGTATCGCTTGCCCATCCGTACCCAGGCACCGAATTCTACGATTACGTCAAGAAGAACAATCTGATCACCATCGATTCGATGACTGACGAATCCGGCCACCAGTTGCCGAACGTCATCTATCCCGGACTAGATCGCGGCGAGCTCGTGCAGTCGGTGGAACGGTTCTACGACGAATACTACTTCCGCCCGAAAGTCGCGTTGCGGCTGCTGGGTAAAGCGGTGTTCGACAACTCCGAGCGCAAACGCCTTTATAAGGAAGCGCGCGAGTATCTGGCCCTCCGCTCAAAACGGAAGCAATTTGTCAAAGACCAGAAGGAGCAGCGGGAGCCAGTGCTGTCCGGATCGGGGGACTAGTTCGCCGGCAATGGACAGAAGTGCAATTGGTTTCGAGCGAAATTATCGGTGTTCAAAGCGGCCGGCGGGGGCGCACGCGATCGGAAGCGCTGCTGCTGACGGGCGCGGTAATTTTGCTGAATGCTTTCGGTAATCTGTTCCTTGCCTATGGAATGAAGCACCGCGAAGCCGTCTCGGTGAACCCGCTCGATTACATTCGCGCCTTGTTCGATCCCATTGTGGCCATCGGCGTGGGGCTACTGGTTCTCTGGCTGCTGACGCGCATGGCCTTAATGAGCTGGGCCGACTTGAGTTTTGTGGTGCCGCTCACCGCGCTGGGCTACGTCCTTTCGGCTATTTTCGGCCGCTTCTTCCTCAACGAACATGTCAGCGTGAAACAATGGATCGGCATGCTGCTGATCTTTGCCGGAACCGCCCTGGTAAGCACCACTCAACACAGAACGGGCCAGCGGAAGAGGGGCCGGCAGACCGGATGTCTGCCTGAACGGGAGGGTTCATGAAGTGGATCCTCCTCAGCATCGTGGTATGCGCCACCGTGCTCGCGGACCTTCTCCAAAGCCGCGAAATGAAGCGCGCCGGGGAGCAGGGCGTGAATGCCCGGGGCTTGGCCAAATTGCTGCGGCTGATCGGCAGCCGCTTGCCCCTTTCCATCGCCATCCTCTTCATGGCAATCTCATTCTTCGCCTTCATGGCCCTGGTTCAGCGCGAGCCCATCAGCTTCGCGGTCCCCGCGTCGGCCTCGCAATTTGTGCTCGAAACCCTCCTCGCCAAGTTCGTGCTGCATGAACACCTGGGGCGGAAGCGCGCCGCTGGAGCGCTGCTGGTGTGCGGCGGCGTGGTGATGCTGGCGCAGTAAGGGTCTGGCCGACACGTGAAGATTTACTGGCTCTTCTTTCTGCCTGCTCTGTCGTACCAGGCCTTGGCTTGTGCGGCGGGCGTCGCCCAACTGCTCAGGCGTAAGCGCGCGCCTCATCCGAATCCGCCGGGCATTTCGGTGCTGAAACCCGTTCGCGGACTGGACCATGACATGCCAGCCGCGTTCGATTCGCAGGCCGCTCAGGACTACTTTCCTTTTGAGGTCCTCTTCGGCGTTCAAAATAGAAACGATCCGGCTGTGAGCGAGATTGAGCGCATTCAGGCAGCCCATCCGGTCCGCGACATTCGGATTATTATTGGCGCTGAGCCGTCGTTGAATCGCAAGGTCGGCATTCTGCGGAAGTTGGCCCGTCAGGCGCGCTACCCCATCTGGGTGGTCAACGATAGCGACATTCGCGTGACGCCCGGCTACCTGGAGGAGATTTCCGCTCCTTTGGCCGATCCTTCCATCGGTGTGGTCACGTGTCTTTATCGGCCCAGGTCGCACTCGTGGCCGGCGGCCTGGGAAGCGCTCGGCATCGCCACT
>CAJCIT010000205.1 GCA_903970405.1 Acidobacteriaceae bacterium
TCGCCGATCTCGAGCGTCGGACCGGACGCGATCTAAGAACGAAGAAGATGGGGCGGCCGCCCACCTTGAGTTCCTCAACCGTCGCCTAAGCCCTAGTGCTAAGCTCTAGGACTTAATGACCGTCCGTCCCCACTTTTTTTCAGTGAGGGTGCCGGACACTTTACAGGACGTTTTCTTCATCGAGAAGAACAGCAAGAAATTCCCGGACACGAAGGGATGGGCATACGCCGCGTTTGACTATGATCCAGCGTCGGACACATTCAAGCCCGACAAGACCGGCGTCGTCAACTGCGGCTTTACGTGCCATACCAGAGTGGCGGCGAAGGATTACATTTTTACGGCGTACGGCACGAGGTGAACGCGACGGAGCACGCTTGCTTGCCAGGGCACGAAAGGAAAATTGGAAATGAAAAAAGACCTGCGCGGAATCAACCCCGCTTCGAAGCCGAGTGGCGATGGGTGTGTGGAATGCCTGGCGTCACCGAAAGGCTGGTGGTTTCATCTCCGCCGGTGTGCGAAGTGTGGGCACATCGGTTGCTGCGACAGTTCTCCCAGCCAGCATGCGTCCAAGCATGCGGCCACAACAGGGCATCCAATCATTTCCAGCTTCGAGCCGGGTGAGGATTGGTTCTACGATTACGAGAAGCGGAGGATGGTCAAGGGTGTGGAGTTGCTTCCGCCACATTCGCATCCGGAGGATCAACCAACGCCTGGACCGGCAGGGAGAGTGCCAGCCAATTGGGAATCGCTGCTGCACTAGCTGGCCGAGACCGGCTTATGTAGATCGGCTTATTATGAATGGGAGCGGACTCGCCGTATCGAAAGGAGCCATCAATGAACGGGGTACAAGTCGAACAGAAGAGCTATGAGATGCCCCCGCGCGAGGGGTTCAGCGTCGCACATTTTCTCACCGTCGCCGACATCGGCCGGTCGGCTCGCTTCTATGAGAAGGTCTTCGGCGGGCGCATTCTGAGCACAGGCGACAGCGAAGGCGCGCCCGCGTACATTCAGATCGCGAATACTTGGCTCCTGGTCAACGTCGGGGGCGGGCCGACTCCCGACAAGCCGTCGGTAACGCTCAGCGTCCCCGACCCGGATAAGATCAACAGCTTTATGAATATCCGCGTTGCGGATATCCAAGCGTGCTACGAATTGTGGAAAAGTCGAGGAGCCGAGTTTATCACGGCGCCAATACCCAAGTACGGCGAGATTCGCTGTTACATCCGCGATCCCGACGGTTATATTATCGAGGTCGGACAGAGCACCGAGCTTAAGTACGGTTAGCGCTCGAAGTTCTTAGGTCATGGGGCCAGACGGTGAGCCGGTTCCTGGATTTAGACGGACTCCTAGTGGGGTAGGCCCAACTCGATAATGGACTCCACGGCGGTCGGCGAACGTCTGGAACAGCAACTGGTCGCTCCCCGACGGTCGACGGCTCTGAAGGCGTGAGGGCAAGCAGCGGTGGATTCTAGGCCTTCGCCTTGCGCCGGTGCGAGCGCCAGAGGAAGTAGCCGAGCAGCGTCTTCCCATCCTCCAACGCGCCCTTCCGAATCATCCCGGCAAGTTCGCGTTGTGGGAACCAGCGGCATTCGATTCGCTCGTCGTCCATCGGACGCGGTTCGCCAGGTATGAGTTCAGTCGCCAGAAACAGGTTCATCTTCTCGGCTACGAATCCTGGACTCGGCCAGAAGGAAGCCAGCTTGGTCCATTTTCGGGCATGGTAGCCTGTCTCTTCCATTAACTCGCGCTTGGCGGCTTTGAGGGGCGTCTCACCCGGGTCGAGACGGCCCGCCGGCAACTCCCACAGGGATTTCTTCGCCGGAAGCCGAAACTGCCGGACCAGCAAAACGCGATCCCTGTCATCCACCGCCATCATTACCGCGGAACCGGGATGTTGTATGACGGAGCGCGTGATCTCAAAGCCGTCCGGATCGACGGCGTGCTGCTCGGCGACCGTGAATATACGGTTCTTGAGAAGCTCTCGTGACGAGATGATCTTCATGTCTCTACGTTAAGACAACGGTGCAGCTCAGCCGCTATTCGGAGGTCAACGGACGGTCCATCAACTGTGCGAGCGCGATGCGAGGGTCTTTTTTTCCATAGAGAATGTCGTGCATTTGCCCCAGGATGGGTGCGTCAATGTGCTTGGTTCGCGACAGTTTCCAGGCCGCGAGGGCGGTAACTACGCCCTCCGCCACCATGCTGGTTGAACCCTGAATGGAGTCCAGGGTCTCGCCGAGGCCTAAGCGAATGCCCAAGGAACGGTTTCGCGAGAGGTCTCCGCAGGCGGTCAGCACCAGATCGCCCAATCCGGCCAGGCCGGAGAGAGTCTTCGCGCGTCCGCCTAAAGCCACCGCCAAACGGGTGATCTCAGCCAGCCCCCGTGTAATCAGCGCCGCCCGCGTGTTGCTGCCCAGACCCAGCCCCTCACAAATGCCGGAGGCGATGGCAATGACGTTCTTGATCGCCGCGCCAATCTCCACGCCGACGAGGTCATCGCTCTGGTAGACGCGAAAGGACGACCCAGACAGGCGGCTTTGCAGTTCAGCGGCAAGGGCCAGATGGGGCGCGGCCAGAACGAGCGCGGCCGGCTCCCCGGCGGCAACCTCCTTCGCGAAGGTGGGTCCAGAGAGAACTGCCACCGGCGTCTCCGCGCCCGCCACGTCAAAGATCACCTCAGACATGCGCATGAGCGTTTCGTTCTCAATGCCTTTGGTTGCGCTTACCACCGGGACGCCGGGCCGGATGGCGGGAGCGACGCTCTCAGACACGGCCCGCATGTGCTTCGAAGGAACCACCATCAGCACTATGTCGCCCTGGGCGGCGACGGCGGCAGGATCGCTTGAAACCTTAACATTGCGGGGCAAGGGGAACCCTGGCAGATACTGGCGGTTCACGCGGTGTTCGGAGAGCGCGGCGGCCTGTTCCGGACGCCGCGCCCACAAGTGAACGGTTTCGAACCGGGGCGCCAGGACAATCGATAGCGCGGTTCCCCAACTGCCTGCACCCAGAATGCTGAGGCGCGTGACAACGGGCCGCGTCATGGGTTAGCGCCCGCCGCCCTTCAGTGAGAAGACACTCTCTTTTCCGGCCAGAAGCCGCGAGATGTTGGCCTTGTGCCGGTAGGCGATAAACAAGGCGGCGACGATGGCGGCGATCAGGATGGGCGCCGGCGGCCGCTGAATCAGCCACACCGCCACCGGAAATAGCAAAGCAGCCACAATGGACCCGAGCGAAATGAATTTGCTGGCCGCCACCACCACCAGGAAAATCAGAAGAACGGCCAGCAGCGGGAGCCACGCGATATAGAGAAACGCGCCGATGAAGCTGGCGACGGCCTTGCCGCCGCGGAAGCCCAGGAACACCGGGAAGGCATGTCCGGCCATCACGGCGAGCGCCGCCAAGGCCAAGCCAAGCGGCGAATCCTGCGTAAACCGACCGGCGATCCACACTGCTAGGAAGCCTTTCGCTATGTCAAGGATCAGGACAACAATGCCGGCCTTTCGCCCCGCTGTCCGATGGACATTCGTCGCGCCGATGTTGCCGCTGCCCAGGGAGCGAATATCCTGACCCAGGGCGTAGCGAACGAACAGGTAACCGAAGGGAATAGCGCCCAGCAGATAGGCGATGACAACCGCAAGGAGAAGGTTCAGGTCCATGTGCTAGTAAGTGGTCAAGGGGCACGCCCCGAGGGGTGGGGCTCTCTCATTGCAGCACGGCGCTTGCGGGGAGGGACGGCTTCCACGCGTTACGGCGCGGCCATTGCGGTTTCGAACCTGATTTCATGCAGTTTGCGGTAAATGGACGATGTGGACCCCGGGTCACTCCTGTACAACTGAAAGGAGGAAACCGTGAAGCGGCCGAGGGCGGCGGGCTGTAACTCCGCCACCTTCTCACGCAGGCCGCGCAACGGCACTGGACTGGTGATGCGGGCAAGCGTCAGATGCGGAGAGTATGGGCGCTCGTCCCTGGCCACGCCGTACTTGCCTAGCAGCTCTTCGGTATCGCGCGCCAGTGCCCGCAGTTGCTCACCAGCATGCACGCCCACCCAGAGTACGCGCGGCGAACGTTCCGGCGGATACCAGCCCAGGTCACGGAGTTCGACCTCGAAGCTGTCCCTGGCCGGCAATTCATCGAGGGCGGCGGTGAGTTCTTCCAGACGGGACTTCGGCCACTCCCCAATGAATTTGGTGGTGATGTGCAGGTTGTCGAGCGGGCTCCACTTGATGAGGGCCTCCGGGCGCAGAGCGGTGAGAAGCCGGTCGAGCCGCATGAGAATGTTTTTCGGCAAATCGACCGCGGTAAACAGGCGCATCCAAATCTCTCCCTGAATGGTTTCCTCTATCCTAGGCGATTTGAGGCTGCCTGCTCATCCCGGGTCCGCGCCGGTTCTTTCGAATCGGCTCGAAGACCCCTGGCCGATGGGGAAGTTGCGCGCGGAGACCCGGATTCTGCCGCTGGATTTTTATGCGCAGCCTGCCGTGGACGTGGCTCAGAGCCTACTCGGCTGTGTTCTTGTCCACCGCGAGGCCGCGGCCGATGGAAGAGTCACGGCGGGCATGATCGTCGAGACTGAGGCGTACCTCCATACCGATTCGGCCGGCCGTCGAGACCGCGCGGCGCACTCTTACGCCGGCGCGACGCCGCGCACCGCCGTGATCTTTGGGCCGCCCGGGCGAGCCTACATCTATTTCATATACGGCATGCATGAGTGCTTGAACGTTGTGGCCGAGCCGAAGGGCTTTCCAGGCTGCGTCCTGATTCGGGCGCTAGAGCCCTTAGCCGGGCTGGACACGATGGCCGAACGCCGCGGATGGACGGGCAACGGGCGGCACGTCATCACCGCTTTGACAAACGGGCCGGGCAAGCTGACTCAAGCGATGGGCATCACGCGAGCGCTTTACGGAGTACGTCTGGATGGCGGGGCGCTGACGATCCGCGGATGGAAAAAGCGGCCCACGTTTGAAATGGAAGTGACGCCCCGCATCGGGATCACCCATTGCGCCGACTGGCCGCTACGCTTTCTCTGGAAGGATAACCGGTTTGTCAGCCGGTAACCGGTGGACGCCCGCCGGCCGCGAGGCTAATTCCGCTGTCCGCTATGCTCGGTGCGCCCGGCTAGCGGCTTCACTACGCCGTTGCCGCAAACGCCCACGCCCGTGTTTAGAAGCGCATTCATCAGGTTGAACAGGATGGCATAGACAACCTGCTCAGTCACCGGCTGGCGTCCCGGCATGCGGAACGTTCCTGGCAACTCCTTCGCAATCTGAATCCGCACTCCCTGTTGCAAGACGCGTCCCGCGCGGTCGCGCTGATTGGCGAGTGACAACGGCGTCTGCAGCACTGCGCCGTTGCGCCCATCCACATAAAATTGGCAGCGCGAGAACCAGCCCAGGTTGCCGGGGTCGGCCGCATCGAACAGCAGTAGCGGCGCCTGCCGCTCAGGCGCGGACACATCCAGCGAGAGGACCCTGGGCTGGTTATCCACCTTGTGCTCAAAGCCCGCCTGCTGCGCGATATTGGCCACGAATTCGGGGTCCAGCTCCAAATAGAGGAACTTGTGGAGACCCGCTTCCAAAACATGCATGTGTCCTTATTCTAAACGGCGCGGTACCATCTCCGCTGAAGGCGGGCTCATTCAGGCGTTCCCCTCCTGGTCCGTCTTGCGCTAAATTCAATTCTTCGACCAGAGGCAGCCGGGGAGCATCTAACCAAACGCGCACTTCCTGCGAATACCCTTCTGAAGGACGATTATGAACCGTTTAACCAAAGTAATGAACGCTGGTCTTATGGGCGCAGGCCTGCTGGCCGCTGTGATCCTGATATCGCCATGGGGGAGTTCTCCGTTGCTCGCGGTGGATGCGGGCAAGTTCCCCGATGCCACGCTCGATCCTCCCGCTCAGGGGGAACAAAGCGCCGTCTTTGCGGGCGGGTGCTTCTGGGGCGTGGAAGGCGTCTTCGAACACGTCAAGGGCGTGAAAAGCGCCGTTTCTGGCTATTCCGGCGGCAGCAAGAACACTGCCCATTATGACCTTGTCAGTAATGGCAATACCGGCCATGCCGAGTCCGTGAAGGTGACTTACGACCCGGCGCAGATCACTTATGGCCAGTTGCTGAAGGTCTACTTCTCCGTGGTGCATGACCCAACCGAGCTAAATCGTCAAGGGCCGGATGACGGCACACAATACCGTTCGGCTATTTTCTATGCTAATGACGATCAAAAGCGGACGGCCGAGGCGTATATCGCTCAACTCGAACAAGCGCACATCTTCAAGCACAGGATTGTGACTCAGGTGGTGGCGCTGAATGCCTTCTATCCCGCCGAAGCACATCACCAGCACTTCATGGAAAACAACCCCAACTATCCGTATATCGTCTACAACGATGCGCCGAAGCTGGCAGCTTTGAAGAAGCAACTGCCGGAGCTTTGCCGCCGCTAACGTCGGCGCTTTCTTACCGTTGTCAGTGTCAGGAAGCGGCCGCGGGAGGCAGGCACTTTCGACTGACGCGCGCGGTTACATTACACCCCGTACTCTTTGAGCTTCCTGTAAAGAGTGGTTCGGCCGATGCCCAGCAACACCGCCGCAACCGTGCGGTCGCCCTTCGTATAGCTGAGGGCGTCGAGGATGGCGCGCTTCTCGATTTCGGCCAGCGGGATGACTGGCGAGTCGACAGGAGTCCCCATCGCCGTGTACTTGGCGGCCATGCTCTGAGATGGCAGATCCCCTTTTGCATTCCGTACGGAGGAGGGCAGATCGGCCGGGGTCAGCCAGGGTCCGGAATTCATGGCAGTCATCTGCTGGACGACGTGTTCGAGCTCTCGGACATTACCGGGCCAATCATAGGAACACAGCGAGGCCATCACTTCATCAGAAAGACGGTGGCCATTTCCATCCCGGGCGAGGAAATGCGCAATCAGGACCGGGACGTCCTCCCGGCGCTCGCGCAAGGGGGGAATGCGCAAGCGCATGACGTTGAGGCGATAAAAAAGGTCCGCGCGAAAGCGGACGGCTTGCACTTCGGCGGCAAGGTCGCGGTTGGTGGCGGCGATAACCCGGAAATTAGAACTGCGCTGACCCACCGAGCCGACGGCGCGAAACTGCTTCTCCTGCAGGACCCGGAGAAGTTTCATTTGGAGTTCCATGGGAAGCTCGCCTATTTCGTCGAAAAAAGCGGTACCGCCATCAGCCGAATCCAGCAAGCCCAGTTTCTGGTTGTGGGCGCCGGTGAAGGCTCCCTTGGAGTAACCGAACAGCTCACTTTCCATGAGAGGGCCGACCATGGATGAGCAATCGATGACCACGAAATGACCGCGTCCGCCGACGTCGTGGATCGCACGAGCGACGACCTCCTTACCAGTTCCGGTTTCACCGAGGACGAGGACCGGCAGACGGCTGGGTCCCATGCGTTGGACGAGCCGATGGATTTCGCGCATGGCCGGCGTAGAGCCGATCAACAGTCCGAGCGGAGATCGATCAAGAGCAACTTGTGGCTTCACGACTAGTTCGAAGGCGACAGAGCGTCCCGGTAACGAAGTGGGGGGTGCGAGGATAAAGTCTCACCGGGCGCCGAAAGAACCAGCGGGCAGGGGCGATTCTTTCACGGCTTCTGAGTCTGAGGATCGAGGCGCACCACGAAAACGGCGTGGCCGGCTACACTTTGCAGTCGATTGGCGAGGTCCTGGGCCGCGGACTGGCTGTTGACGCGCCCCACTAGCACGCGCCAAAGCGTTTGCGCGCCCTGCCTTGGAACCAGTTGCACCGATCCGTAGGGGCCAAACTGTTCGCGAGCGTGTTGCGCATTCTCAAGAATCGAGAATGCGCCGATTTGCACTGCGTACAGTTCGGGCTCGATTGCCGGTAAGGCGGCCGAAGGGATTATTTGCGCGTTCGAAGCTGCAGGTGTCGCGTTCTCTGATGCCGGCGCGGACGCGGTTGGAGATGCGGCGGCGCTGGAGACGGCTGAAATATTTGAGGGCGCCGCGACCGTCACCGGCGCGGCGGCGAGTTCAGCAGGCAGCGCGGGCGGATGTATCACTTCGATCTGAACACGGCCGACGCCGGGACCAAGCAACTCAAGTTGACGGGCGGCCGCTTTCGAAAGATCGATGATGCGCCCGTCGATGAAAGGGCCCCGATCTGTGATGCGGACCTCCACCGTCTTCCCATTCCCCATGTTTGTCACGCGCACCCAAGTGTTAAAGGGCAAAGTCCGGTGCGCGGCGGTCATCTTTTCCATGTCATAGATCTCGCCATCGGCGGCCTGACGGCCGTGATAGGGAGGTCCATACCAACTCGCGAGTCCTTCTTCGGAAGAGCCGACGGGCGCCGGCACGGCGGGTGCAGCAGGCGCGCGATGCGTTCGCGCCTGGGGAGCGGGAGGAGGAGGCTGAACCGGTTGAGGCTTGTGCTTGTGGTGGCACGAACCAATGAAAGCAAGCGCAGCGAGCGTTGCGACGGTCTTAAGAATGCGAAAGAACACGTTCACGACGATGGTATCGGATTTCATGGGTGGCGCAGAGCGGCCTTACCCAAACTGAGGAGTTACCATTTCCAAACACGGACTAAAGTCCATGCCACCCCGATGCCGGCATTGGCAACAAGCGGCCTGCAAACTCACCTTTTTGCTTTAAACATTTCGATGGGATGTGTTTTTGGCGAAGGCGGCTCGGGTTTGATTGGAGACTCGGCGAGTGCCTTTGTGATTTTTTGCTTGACTTCTCATGCGAAGACTTTTATATATGAATCACACTGCGATCTAAGATTGCAGATTACGTTTAGGGAGATTCAACCGTATGAAGAACGCAACCAAGAAGGCTGCAACGAAAAAGGCCGCTAAGAAGGCCCCAGCCAAGAAGAAGAAGTAGACCAACCTCCCCGGATACGGGGATCGACAAAAAGGCCTCCGAATCTTTCGGAGGCTTTTTTATTTTCGGGCGGCCTCGCGTGACGGTGCGGACCTGCGGAACAGCAGGACATGGAATGACTCTCCCATTCCGTATACCAGTTGCTTCCACTGGAGCCGCCATCGGGTCGAAGCCTGCCGCCATCGAAGAGAGAACGATTCTTCCGGCCAGACGGATAGCGCCCACGCGCTGAGTGTTTGCTTCCCAACGAGCTCGAAGCCAAGGCCGCGCAGCACGCCGGTGAGATGGGTAAAATTCACATGCGCGGTGATGTCCTGTTCACCTGGATGATCCAGCACATGGGCGGTGGCCCGGTGACGATGGTACGAAAGCAGCGAACCCGCGGGGAACCGCAGAAGGTCGCGGGCTTCATAGCCGTAATCGACAACAAGAAGAAACCCGGATGAGAGAGCATCGGCGATCCGCCCGCACCAGTGCGGAATCCCCTCATTCACTTCCAGCAAGCCGTCCTCAGGGATCGCATCGCCGTACTGGCTGGCGTATTCGAGGAGCGTAGGCGAGGCGCCGGCGGGGAGAAAGCAGAATCGATGGCCGGCATCGACCGAGACAGTGAGCTCCGACCATGAGCCGCCGCTTCGTTTGAGCAGACGAACGGGCAAGGCATCGAAGAATTCATGTGCAAGGACGAGACCGCGGATAGCGCCCGGAAACTGTGGGCCTTCTAAATGACGTTGCGTGAGATCGACTGCCCGATAGCCCCATGGTTGCAGCGCCTGAGACAGGTCCGCGCGGCCTGCGCCGATCTCGACGACCTCAAAAGGCGATATCCCGCTGGACCGGGCCAGCTCATCGACGAATGAGTGGAGCAGTTCGCCGAACACGGGTTGCAGTTGTTCGGCAGTGAAGAAATCTCCGCCGCGCCCGAAAACTTCCCGGCCGGAGCGGTAGTAACCGAGCTCCGGGTGGTAGAGGGCGCACTCCATGAACTGAGCAAAGGTGAGCGGGCCGCCTGCGCCGATGAGGTGGCGGATGTGCGCTTCGAGTGGCGTAGTCCCCATGTGAGCAGGCTTCCCATTTATGATGAACGCATGCCGCTGAAACTGGGATACGACACCTACACGGTTCGGGCGCTCCACTGGAACGCGTTTCAACATCTGGACTACGTGGCGCTGATGAAGCTGGACGCCGTGCAGTTTTCGGAGCTTGGCAACTTTGAGACCCTGGAGCCGGAGTACCTGGACAGGGTGAAGCAGCGGGCCGCGGAGCTGCAAGTCCAGCTCGACGGCGGCATCGGGTGTGTGTGCGAGCTTTCGAAGAGCTGGAGGAACTCCCAGGGGACGCCGGAGGCTGTACTGACGCAAGGGCTGCACGTGGCCAACATGATCGGCGCGAAGGTGATGCGCTGCTATATGGGATCGCAACTGGATCGATATGGCGATGTGCCTTTGGAAAAACTCATCGAGGCGACCGTTCGGAATCTACGGGCGGTGAAGTCGCGCGCGCAGGATCTGGACGTCAAGATTGCGATTGAGAACCACAAAGACCTGCAATCGTGGCAGGTGAAGACGCTGATTGAAGAGGCCGGCCGTGATTTTGTGGGGTCGAATCTGGACTTGGGCAACCCGTGCAACGTGATGGAAAACCCGATGACCGCGCTCGAAACGTTGGGGCCTTATGCCCTGACCGCCCACGTTCGCGACACAGCCGTCTATGAGGTTCCTCGCGGGGCTGCGGTGCAATGGACCGCGCTTGGCGACGGCAGCGTGGATTTCAAAGCCATTGTGAAACGGTTTGAGGAGTTGTGCCCGAATACAGCTTTTCATTTGGAAATCATTACCGGAAGACCCGCCGAGATTCTGCCGTACTTCGAACCCGGCTTCTGGAAGACCTATCAGGGGATGCCGGCGCGCGACTTTGCCAGCTTTGTGGCCCTGGCGAAATCAGGCCAGCCGTTTTCCGGGCGCATGGTGATTGAAGATTACGAAGGCAAAGGGCCCGCCGAACCATTCGCCAGCGCGTTAGTCTTCCAACAGAGGAATGATTTGGAGCGCAGCTTGGCCTACGCTAAGGACAGCCTGGGCGTGGGACGGAAGCACTGACGCACGAAGGTGGTCTTCAGGCAATGTCAGGAAGAAGGAAGCGGCGCGGTTCGCCGAACGCGCGGGTGATAGCCTCGGCAGCGAGGTAACCGCTACGCACCGCCCCTTCCATGGTGGCGGGCCAGCCGGAGCGGGTCCAATCGCCGGCCAGGAACAGATTCGGAATCGCCGTGGACGGCAACGGGCGTTTCTCTTCAAGTCCCGGCACAGCGGAGAACGTAGCCCGAACCTCTTTCACCACGTGGGCGCGCTCAAGCTGGGCATTGCGAACCTCGGGGAAGAATTCGGCGAGTTCGCGAATGGCCAGATCGATGACTTCGCCGCGCTGCATATCCACCAGCGAACGTGAGGCGCTGACCACCAGTTGGAGATGGCGGCCGTCGCGCTTGTTGTACATCCACTGAATGGTTCGATCGAGCAATGTGGCATGGGGCAGTTCAGTAATAGGCCGGTCGAACCAGAGATGGATGCCTGTGATGGGCGAGTGGTGAAAGGCGGAGAGATCGAGGCGAAGATCCGGAAAAAGGTTGGCGACTCTTTCGAACGGGACTGCAGAGATGAAGGCATCGGCTTCGATGGCTTGGCCCGAGGCGGTCACGGTGCGGATGAATGACGCGTCCGTTTGGACTGAGTCGGCTGAGGCACGAGAGCGGATAGAGACGGTGGGCCAGCGGGACCAGACGTCATCTGAATAAAGTTCGGCAAGCGGAACGTTCGGAATGCCCATCTGGTAGGAATCGCTGCGCGCCAGGAAACCGAGCCAACACACTTGCAGGCCGTGGAGCGCGGCCATCTGGTCTAACTCTTCATTAATGGCGCTGACCAGGACCTGCCGCCAGAAGCGATTGATTGCGGCCGGGCCTTGCTTCTTTTCCCGCAGCCAGGTGAGCATGCTGATGCGGTCGAGATCGCGCCGGTTCTTGAATTCCGACTTCACGGCGAGTAGCGCGCGGCCGATCGAAAGCTTGTCCTTCCCTGAAAGGAAGTGCAAGCCGGCGAAGGACTCAGTGAAGTGGAGCGGCGCGGGCAGAAGTCCGCGCTTCATCACCGACATGCGGCCGCCTGGTTCGATCCAAAAGAACTCCTTGTGAAATTCGATCTGGCCTTCCACGCCGAGGCGGCGGTAGAAATCGAGCAGGTTCCCGCAGCAGCGCAATAGAATGTGCTGGCAGTTATCGATGGTCAGGGTTTGGCCGTCGGCCTGACTGAGCGGATACGAAGTAGCGCGACCGCCGAGAAACGGGCGCGCTTCGAGTACCGTCACCTGAAATCCGGAAGAACCGAGCGCGGCCGCGGCAGCAAGCCCGGCCAGACCTCCCCCGATGATGGCGACATGACGGGGACGGCCGGCCGGCGAAGCCAGATCGGGCACGGGTTCAGTCATCAGGGTCGAACGGCGGCCGCGGCGTTCGCAAACTGCTCAATCATGTTCTCCATCAGGCGCAAGCCGCTGTTCCGCTCCAGGGTCAGGATGGATTCGGGATGGAACTGCACGGCTTCAATGGGTAGTTCGCGGTGACGGACACCCATGATGATGCTGTCTTCCGACTCCGCAGTGATTTCGAGCGATGCAGGAAAGGTTTCGCGGTTCGCGTAGAGCGAATGATAGCGGCCGACACGAAACGGATTGGGCAGATCGCGGAAGACGCCCTGGTTCCGGTGAGAGACCAGCGACGGCTTTCCGTGCATGGGGTACTCAAGCACATCCAGTGTGCCGCCAAAGCCTTCCACGATGCCTTGCAAGCCAAGGCAGACGCCGAAAGTCGGGATGCCGCGGCGCGCCAGTTCGCGAACCAGCGCTGGAACGCCGAAATCTTCCGGGCGAGCGGGGCCGGGCGAGATCAGCACAATATTCGGCTGCTCTTCAATAATGCGCTGGAGCGCGTGGCCGGAGCGATAAGTGGAGACGGTAGCGCCGGTTTGCCGCGCGTAGTTCGCCAGCGTGTGAATAAAGCAATCGTCGTTATCCACCAGCAGGAGGCGGACGCCTTCTCCGATGCGGCGCGTGGCATGCCGTGAGCTTGCGTCCTTTGCGCGGGGGTGTAAGGCGCGGAAAAAGTTCTGTGCTTTGAGGCGGGTTTCCTGCTCTTCGGCCTCGGGAATGGAATCGTATAGCAATGTGGCGCCGGCCGAATAACTGGCTTGACCGTCCTTCAGATGAACGGTACGAATCAGAATGCCGGTATTGATGTCGCCGTTCAGGCTCAGCATGCCCACGGCGCCGCCGTACCAGCCGCGCGCGTCGAGTTCCAGGTCTTCGATGGCCTGAGCCGCGGCCTTCTTCGGAGCGCCGATCACGGTGACGGCCCACATGTGGGTAAGGAAGGCGTCCAGCGAATCGAAGCCGTCCATGAGAATTCCTTCCACGTGATCGACGGTATGGAAAAGCCCGGCATAAGACTCGATAAGCCGCCGGCCGATCACCTGAACGGAGCCCGGGATGCAGACGCGCGACTTGTCGTTGCGGTCAACATCGCTGCACATCGTCAGCTCCGACTCTTCCTTGGTGGAATTCAGGAGGTCCCGAATGCTCTCCGCGTCGCGCAGCGGATCGCCGCTGCGGCGGGCGGTTCCGCAAATGGGGCAGCTTTCCACGCGCCGGCCCTCGACGCGGACGAACATTTCAGGCGACGCGCCCACCAGTTGCTCATCGCCCATCTGGAGGATGAACTCATAAGGGCTGGGGCTGGCCGTTTGCACGCGGCGAAAGAGTTCGGAAGGGCTCTCACCGAACGGCGCGCTGAAGGTCTGGCGCAAGACGACTTCATAATAGTTACCCTGGCGCATTCCTTCGCGCACCGCCTCTACCTTGCGCATATACTCTTCCGGTTCGTGGTCTGAGCGAATCTCGGCCGAGCCGGGCTGCGTTTTGGTTTTAGCTATACGGGGAGAATCGCGAGGGAGACCGGCAGTGGTCAGGCTGCCCAGCGAGAAATCGTATGAGTAACGATCGGTAACCTCTTTGCGGCGGTCCATGAAGTAAATGTCGTCGCAGAGAAAGAGGTGCAGATCTTTGTGGCCGGTGCGTGGCAGGCGCAGGGCGATAGGGTCGAACTGAAGCAGAAGGTCGTAACCGAAAGCGCCGATGAGACCCAGGCGCGAATCCATCGGATTGCCGAATTCCTGGATGAGAGCCCGCAGGATGGAGAACGGAGACGGCTGTTTGCTGCGCTCCTCTTCAGGGAATCGGTCAGGCAGCGGCTTCAATTCGCCCTTAATCGATTGCGGCGAGACGTCGATAGAGGCCCAATGCGGATGCGGACGCAGAAGCTGACCGAGGATTTGGTTCAGAACCTCGCCTCGCTGATTGAGGGCACGAATCTCGAAAGTCCGGCCGCGGCCGATCAATTCGATAGGCGGAGCAAGGGAGGCGAAATCCCAACGCGAATATCGTTCGGGATACTCGTAACCGGATGAGAAATACGCGCCACGGGTGGTATCCAGCTTCTTGAGAAGGCCGGCCAAGCCTCGCGAGTAGGGAATCTTCGAGTTTCGGCGGACGACAGTGATACCGCTAGGGGTGGTGTAACTCAACTGCGACATGGCGGTCTCAAAAAAAGAACGGGCAAGGCTCAACGGCGCGCGGCGAACCAGTCGCCTTTCAGGATAGCGTGCGCGGGGCCGCGGAGGCGCCAATCGGGAGATTGGCGTTCCCAGGAGCCGGTGTTATTCTCAAGCTTCGCGCGCGTGCATCCGGGTAGGCCTTCACCGCGCGGATGAGGACGACAATGTGTGAATCTGAGCAGACTCGACGACTATTTCTGAAGACAGGAGCCGCCGCCATGACGCTTGCGCAAGCTGGTTTCTCTCAAGCTCCGCCTCCCCCCACCAAGAAGGCAAAAATTACTTCTTCCGTGATGCTGTGGACGCTGACCGGATCGTTTTCGGACAAACTGGAGACGGCCGGCAAAGCAGGCATCCAGTCTGTGGAGCTGGTTTCAGAACATGGCCAGTGGACGGACGGCGACGTTCAGAAATATAAGAAGATGGCGCAAGCGTTCGGTCTGGGGATGGACACGATCCTGGCCCAAGCCGATTGGACGAAGCGGCCGGTGACCATGGTGAACCCGGCTCACCGCGACGGCTTTCTGGGTGACGTCAAGTCTTCCATTGAATGGTCAAAGAAGCTCGACGTTCCGCAGATCATTTTGATGAGCGGCAACGATCAGCCGGGCATGACTCATGAGGAGCAGTACGCGAGTCTGCTGGAATCGGCCAAGCGCGCCGCGGATTTGGCCGCCGCGGCCGACGTCAAGCTCATCATTGAGCCGCTGAATTCCAAGGTGAACCACAAGGGGTACTTTCTCAACAACTGCACCGAGGGTTTGAAGTTGGTGAAGGAAGTGGATAACCCTCACTTCCGGCTGCTGTTCGACATCTACCATGAGCAGGTGCAGGTGGGGAACGTGATCAGGACCCTGACCGAAGCCGAGCCGTACGTGGCCGTTTACCATATTGCGGACAATCCGGGACGCAACGACCCCGGCACGGGCGAAATGAACTACGACAACATCTATAAGGCGATTGAAAAGACGGGCTATTCAGGCTACATAACGATGGAGTACCTGCCGCTGGGCGATCAGGTGGCGAGCCTGACCAAGTCCGTGACGGAGATGCGCAAGAGCATCAACAGCGCGGCCCCGGGCGGGACCGCTTAACGTTCGTTCTTCAACTGATGATCCCTTTCCGAACCGAATATAGAATGAGTTCCGCCACGCTGTGCAGATTGAGTTTCTGCAGAATGTGAGTACGGTGCGTATCGACCGTATAAAGGCTCAGGTTAAGAAGGTTGGCGATCTCCTTGTTCGTCCGGCCCTCGGCGGCGAGTTGAAGGATTTCCCGTTCGCGTTCCGTCAACAGTTCGTAACTGTCCTCTTCGTTGCGGGCGGCCAATGCCTGGATGTAATCTTCCTGCAGGATCCGGCTGATACGCGGACTGAAGAACGAATTCCCCTGCGCTACCGCGCGGATCGCTTCAATGACATCGGCCTTCAGCGAGTCCTTCATAAGGTAGGCGCGGGCGCCTGCCTTAAGAGACCGCAGTACGTAGCTTTCGTCGTAATGCATGCTCAAGATGACCACGCCGATGTTGGGGCGATTATCCACAATCCGGCGGGCAGCCTCAATGCCGTTCATGCCGGGCATGGCGATATCCATCACCACGACGTCCGGCGCATGCTCCTCCGCCAAATCGACAGCCTCTCGGCCGCCGGCCGCTTCCGCCACCACCGTGAAGCCGGGTTGCCTTTCGAGCAGCAGACGAAGCCCATCCCGAAGTACGTTGTGATCGTCAGCCAGCAGAATGCGAATCGTATCAGGCATGCACGGCGATTTCAGTGAGGGTGGCCAGGGGCAACTTAACTTTAAGCGTAGTGCCGAGTCCCGGGTGCGAGTCGACATCGAATGAGCCGCCGAGGTGCCGAACCCGCTCCTCCATCCCCAACAAGCCCAAACCGCGCACCCGCTGCGGATCGAAGCCGCTCCCGTCGTCTTGAATGCTCAAGTGAATCTGGTTGGATTCAGCCCGAATCGCTACCTGCACGGTGCTGGCTCGCGCGTGCCGCGAGCAATTGTTCAAGGCCTCCTGGACCACCCGGTAGATACAGGTTCTGTGTTCCTCCGGCAATTCGTCAGCCAGTTCGCCGGCGGCTACCTGGACTCGCAGGCCAGTCCGCCGGGCGATCTCGCGTCCCTGCCAGTTCAGGGCGGGCACAAGCCCGAAATCGTCCAACATGGATGGCCGCAGCAGCAATGCCATGTTACGAATCTCATCGAGCCCTATTCTGGCTTGCGCGCGCACGCATTCCAAACGCGCCCGAACGGGCTCGCCGGGTCCGAGGTCAAGCAGATTTTCGGCTTCCATTAGAATGGCGGAAAACTTCTGCGCCGCTTCATCGTGTAACTCGCGCGATAATGAGCGCCGCTCGTCTTCCTGGGCGCGTAAGAGTTTCGCCGAAAGTTCCCGCAGGCTCGCCTTGGCCGCGACGCTTTCACTCAGCCTTCTGCTTGCTTCGGCTTCCAACCTCAGCAGATAGTGAATAGTAAATGCCGCCAGTAATGCGCCGCTCAGAAAAGTGAGGCCGTCGACCAGTCCGAGTATCGACTGCAGACGGCCAAACCGCTGTCCGAGTTGTTCATTCCCGCGTTTCAACGACAGTTCGTTCAGCTCAGCGATCCGGTCGGCGATTTGGAGCATTGAAGTCCGGCGCGGCACGAGTTCGTCGTAAAAAAAGGCGTACTCGAACTTGGCTCGTTCCGCCGGGCCCCAACGAAAGGTTCGATCCAACACCTGCCAGTAGTCTTCAATTTGCTTTTCGAGGGCGTGGAAGGGCTTCACTTCTTCTGGTCCAAGTGAGCGAGCGTACGTTTGAAGGGAGGATTCGCTTTCCTTCCGAAGGGCTGTCAGCGCCGAACGCTGCGCGATGGATCCATCCGGCGCCGGCGCCAGAAGATAATCGCGGGCGAAGGTTCCTGAAAGATAGATGGCGGAACGAATCTGTTCCAGAGTTTGGCTGCGAGATAAGAAATGCGCTTGTAGGCCGGCATCTCCGCTCCTCAATCCGCGTAATAGGAACAGAGACCCCACCGCGCTCAGAGCCATTAGAAACAGCAGGCCGCCGAAACCTGCCACCATCACGAGCCTTGGACGCCATCGCATCGCTTACCACTCTACAGATACCGCCGCGTGGAAAGAATACAGTCTCGACGGGATTGCCCGGCAGCCAACGCGGCGCTATGGTTGGATCAGTGAGTTTGGAAACCTGGAGAAAACCTCCCTGGAGAAAAGATCATGGATAGACGTGTCTTCATCGCCTTTGTGTTCGCGGCACTCGGCCTGATGTCCGCCGGTTGCACAAAGAAGGTTGTCGCGAGAGCGCCCGCGCCCGCCCCGGTTACCGCGGCCGCTGCCCCGGCTCCTGCCGCGCCAGTTGTCCGGCCCGCTCCGGCGCCTGAGCGCCAAGTGGCATCAACGCGTTCCGATCAGCCCGATGCGGCAACTAAAGCGCGAATTCAGGATCTGCTGAATCGAATCCAAGACGCCTATTTCGACTACAACAAGGCGAGTATTCGAAGCGATGCACAGACAACGCTATCCGCCGACGCGAAGACATTGTCTGACATTATCCGGCAGTATCCGGCTTATAAACTGACGATCGAAGGCTTCTGTGACGAGCGAGGTTCGGACGAATATAACATCGCCCTCGGCGACGCTCGCGCCAAACAGGCCAAGGATTACCTCATTGTGCTCGGGTTGCCGGCCGCGCAATTGCTGACAGTCAGCTTCGGCAAGGAGCACCCGGTCTGCACCGAACATACGGAATCGTGCTGGCAAAAGAACCGGCGCGCACATATCACGCAAGAGCAACCATCTTAGTGGTTAGATTTTCAAATCGACTGATTCAAGGAGGAGATAGACAATGAATCGAAAAATGTTTCTCGCCGCTATTGCCGGGTTCTGCCTGACGAGCCTCGGTTTGGCGGGCGACACGAAGGGCAATCTGTCCAGTGTTGACAAGCAGTTCATGAAAATGGCCGCTGTAGCCGATATGAAGGAGGCGCATATAGGCGAAATGGCGGAGAACCAGGCCGCGGCTCAGGATGTGAAGGACTTCGGGGCCACGCTGGTGAAGGATCATACGGAGGCTTATCAAGAGCTTTCCGCATTGGCCGCGAAGACGGGCGTTGAGATTCCCAAAGGTATCAACGCCGCCAAGGACAGCGAGGTGGTTCCCCTAGAGGCGCTCAAGGGAAAACGATTCGACCGCAAGTTCACCCTGGACGAGGTGCAGGCGCACTCACAAGCGATCGCGGCGTTTAAACGGGAAGCCGATCACGGACAGAATGCCGACGTGAGAGGCTACGCCAGCAAAATGCTGCCCACCTTACAGGAACATCTTCGCCGCGCCGAGGATCTTGAAAAGAACAGCAAGCATTCGTAAGAGCGAACCATTGTTATTGAAGATACTGACCGATGGCGCGAATCGATTCGCGTCATCGGTCTTTTCTGTTAGGGTCGCACCTTTGTGGAAGGGTGGCGTCGGGCCATTTGCTAGTGCTTGTCCCGATTTGCCAGAATGCTCTGAGCGAAGTAGTTCACCACCTTCGCCTCATTCCGCGAGCTTTCGATATAGGCGTCGCGCCACAACTGATCGCGCAGATTGAATAGTGAGGAGCGAATGTCCTCCTGCACGCGCGGGTCATTGAGCTGCCGCTCTCCCGCCGCCTCCTTGGCAATCACCTTGATGAGGCGATACCCTTCAGCCGTGTGAATCACGGGGGTGATTTGCCCGGAAGGCGCCGTCATGATCACCCGCCGCAGCTCCGGAGCGGCATTGTTCAGCGCCGATTCCGGAATGAAGCCCATATCGCCGCCGTTGGCCGCCGACCCCGGGTCTTCCGAGTAATTCTGCGCCAGCACCGCGAAGTCATCGCCCTGCCGCAGCCGCATCGCAATCATCTCAATCTTCTTCTTCGCCTGCTCCTCGTTCTGCGCTTTATCGGCCTTCAGGTTGTGAACGTTGGTGCCGGCGATGGGTGTCACCAGAATCTGCGCCAGATGCACGCGCGCTTCCGCCACGTTGTAGCTGGCCTTATTCGCGTTGTAGAGGTTCGCCACATCCTGATCGGAAATGGAGATATGCGATCCAATCTCTTTGTTGAACAGCTTCTGGATGCTCAGCTCTTTGCGGATCTGCGCTTTGAAGTCGCTCTCCGTCATTTTCCGCGCCTGCAATTGCTTCAGAAAGTCTTCCTTTCCGTAAGGCGCGTGCAGCTCGTTGTAGCGGGCTTCCACATCCGCGTCCACAGCCAGCAGGCCTGCCTTCTCAGCTCGCTGCAAGAGAATTTCTTTATCGATCAGCCCGCGCAGGATCTCCAGCCTCAAAGCCATTCCCTGGTCGGCAGGCTGATTGCCGGCCATTGCGTTCGGCTGTATTGCTATTTCGCGGTCCAGGTCAGCATACGTGATCGGGCGCCCATTGACGGTTGCCGCCACATCATGTGAAACCAGCGTCTTGCAGGCTGTAAGAACCAGCAGCATTCCCAGCACCGCGAAAGCGCTGTAGGGCAGCCGAGCCACTCCTGCAGAGCCGCGACCGTCGGAGAGCGGCCGGTTGGCAGAACTGGACCGACACCGCAGTCGCTCCCTGACGGTCGCGGCTCGGTCGGCCTGGGCGCGACTGTCTGTTTCCTCTCTACTCATCTCCCTACGCTTTCGCCTTCTTGATCGCCGCCGTCAGAGCGGGCACCACTTGAAATAGATCGCCTACGATGCCGTAATCGGCTACCTCAAAGATGGGCGCATTCTCATCGGAATTGATGGCCACCACTGTCTTCGCGCCTTTCATCCCCACCAGGTGCTGAATCGCCCCTGAAATCCCAACCGCAAAATAGACTTTCGGCGCCACCGTCTGTCCGGAGCTGCCCACCTGCCGCTCCATCGGCAGCCAACCGTTATCGCAAATCGGCCGCGATGCCGCCAGTTCCGCGCCCAGCGCGTCCGCCAGCGCTTCCACCAGCGGCAGGTTCTCCTTCTCCTTGATCCCGCGTCCCACCGACACAATCATGTCCGCCGAAGAGAGATCCACTGACCGCTGGGCCTCTCGGAACGGAGCCTCCGGTTTGGTGCGAATGTCACGCGCCTCAAGCTCCACTCGGAACGCTTCCACCTCACCCTTGGCGCCGCTCGCCTCAGCGGCGCGAAACGCTCCGGCCTGCAGTGACACGAACTCCGCGCCGCCGGCGTTGGATGACACATCCGCATTCAGTTTCCCTTGAAACAACTGACGTACAAAGCGTGGATGTCCGCCGTCCATCTTTATGTCCACCGCATCGCTTACCAGGGCGCGCCCGAACCGCGTAGCCAGCTTCGGCGCAAAATCGCGAACCTGGTACGTATGCGGAAACAGCACGACCGCCGGTTGCTTCGCCCGGATCAGTTGCTCCAGCGCTTTCGTGAATCCGTCCGGCGTGTATTCACGCAGCAACTCGTGCTCCACTGTATAAGTCTTCGCGGGGCCGAAGGCGGCCACCGTTTCGGCAACCTCCGCCACGTCATGCCCCAACACCGCTGCTTCCAGGGCGACGCCCATGCCATCGGCTACCTTCGCGCCGCCCGCCAGCGTCTCAAGCGACATCCGGTTCAGCCCGCCCGCGCGCTGTTCCACAATCACCAGAACGCTCATAAGACCCTCGCTTCAAACTTCAACTTCTCCACCAGTTGCGCCGCCACTTGCTCCGGCGCGCCTGTCAGAATCTGGCTTTGCTTCGACCGCGCCGGCAGGTAGACGCGTTCAATCGCGGCCCGCCCCAGCTCAAGGCCCAAGCTCGCGGCCAGGATGGTCTCCACCGGCTTCATCTTCGCTCTCTTGATTCCCATCAACGTGGCGTATCGCAGCTTCTTAATGCCCGATTGAATAGCCAATACGGCGGGCATTGGCAGCGTCACGTACTGGAACCAGCCGTCTTCGAGTTCGCGTTTCACACGCAGCGCCCCGTCCAACACCTCCACCTGCATAATTATCGTGGCGTGGGCGTATCCCAGTAACTCCGCCAGCACCACGCCCGTCTGGCCGTACCCCAGATCGTCCGATTGCAAACCCGTCAAAATCAAATCAGGTGCTTCGTTCTTCACCGCGTGCCGCAGCAGCCGTGCCGTGCTCAGCGCGTCCAGCACCGCATCCTCCGGCAGCACCAGATGAATGCCCCGATCCGCGCCTTTCGCCAGGGCTTCGCGAATCGTGGACCCGGCGCGTTCCGGCCCGGCGCACACCACCACCACTTCTCCGCCTTGCGCGTCTTTCAACTGCAGCGCCTCTTCCAGGGCGAAGGCATCGGGCTCATTAATCTCATAGCTGAGATCCGAATCGTCCAGCCATTTTCCGCCGCTCGCTACGCGGAGGTTTGAGTCGCGCGCCGGCACCTGCTTCACCGATACGATAATTTTCATGGAGTACGTCAGCCGCCGTATTTATTCAGACCTGCCGTGAGGCGTGGCCGAGAGCGGGAAGGCCCGTCCAGGGGCTTTAGGCTGTGTTCCCTTTATTCTACGGGGTCAGGTTGGTGTAGGATTCACTGCAAGGTTACGCGGGCTCTTGGCCGTGACGTGCGGCGGCCGCCCCAACTGAGCCGCGACCGTCAAGGAGCGACCGGTTGTGTGCCGGGCACGTCTGGGCGTTCCCACTTACCCCTTTCTGAACCGCGCGCGCAAGCAAACGGGCAAACGCACGGCCCTGCGCCGAACCGGCCATGTCCGGTCTACCTCGGTCTAACCCGGTCCGATCCAATCCAAATTCAAACCCGTCACCGACCGAAACTCCGGGTCCCCCGTAACCAGCGGGCAGTTATGTTTGTGAGCGAGTGCCGCCGCAAACGCGTCCGCAAACGATATGGGGAACTGCCCTTTGAGTGTCGCGGCGCTCCAAAGGTCCTCCAGCGCCGGTACTTCAATTGTTATCGGCAAGGCGCCACTCGCCGCCCGCCAGCGCTCCGCAAGACTTTCACTCCGAAGCTTGCGAAGGACATAGTAGACCTCGCCCACGTTGATGGCGCTCATCAAAAGGCGCGCCGTTCCCGTCTCGCCCTCTCCCAGCCACCGGGTCACTGCTTCGCCAGGCGCTCGGCCGGAGATCCACTCCATGATGGCCCAGGAATCAAGGACGCGCGTCTTCACGTTCGCGCTCCTGCTTCTTGTAGGCCGCGAAGGCGCTCATCAGATCCGGTTCCTGACCCGGCTCAGCACCGGCGCCTTGCAGTTTCTTCCAAGCCGGATCCTTTGACAGGATGATGGCCTGGCCGCGGACCTCAAGCGTGAGCTTGGTTCCCGCCAATAGGTTCAGAGCATTGCGCACTGTCTTCGGAATGGCGATCTGGCCTTTTGAGGAGACGGTGATCTGTTCCATACAAGAATCTTACCACAGGTAAGACAAATTGGACTAGTTACGTCTCAGAAGCCGCTGGCCACGGGATCACGAAGCAGACCTCAGGGACACAAGAAGTTCGACCCGGCTGGACCCACGTTTCAGATGGACTGATACCAGACCCCCGTCTTCCGTCAAGTTAAATTGACGGTAGAAATCAAAGGTTAGCTGTTCTGCTTGAGGAGCGGAGGCCCGGGCTTGCTTCCCGAGCGTCTCGACGCGTATTTTGTATCCGAGGTATTCGAACTCGAAGCCGAGTTCTACGCACGCCTGGAAAAGGAGCTCTACCCTGGCCTTAGCCCTCCTACCTTTTGCATCGTCGTTAATGTAGGTATTGAGCGTCCTCCTTTCCGTGCCCATTCGTCTAGCGGCCTCAGCGTACCGCATCGGCTTGTTGTCCAGAAAGGACCTGAGGGCGTCCCCGAATGCACGGGCAAAGTCTTCCGACGATAAGTCCATAAGCCAGTGTCCATTATATTTGACAATCGGGGATGGTCAAATATAATAGACACACCGTGCGCTCAACTGCGTCTCGACCACGCGACAAGAAAAACGGCCAAGAGTCTGGTCAGTTTTTGTAGCGAGTAGGGCCTGTTAGAATGGGGGGTTTCTTGATGGTTACCAACATCAAACACCGGCTATTCGGCGCAAGTACAACACAAAGAATCTCATTCTTAGCATTCTCCGAGGGAATCGAGGTCGGCGTCACATGGTAGCCGCAAGCGGTGTCTTTGAGACAGAAGAGCCCACAGAGCAAATGCACAGAATTGACGCAAGCGAACGCCTTATTGTCGCCCTCGATTTGCCTGATGTTGAGACAGCGAGCACGATGGTACGGCAACTCGACGGAATCACCGGCTTCTTTAAGGTTGGACTATCGCTACAACTTGCCATCGGCGTAGAAAGCCTGATCGAGTTCCTGCTTAATGACCGCAAGAAGCTCTTTCTTGACTATAAGTATTACGACATTCCAGAAACACTGACAAAGGCCGTGTCTCGCGCAGCTCAGCGGGGTGTTACTTTCCTGACTGTACATGGTTCGAGCGACCTCATCAAGGCCGCCGTTAAGGGCCGTGGCCAGAGCGACATGAAGCTTTTCACGGTAACAGTGTTGACCAGTTGGGACGAATCTGACCTTAAGGAAATGGGGTACGATAATCACACCATAGAAGAAGTGGTGCTCTTTCGGGCCCGAATGGCCTTAAATGCCGGGTGCGATGGCGTTATCGCATCGGGGCATGAAGCGAGAGCGATCAAGCAACTGTCCAGAAAGTTACTCGTCGTAACTCCTGGCATTCGCCCCTACGGGCACGAGAAAGATGACCAGAAACGAAGGATGGAGCCACGCGATGCGATCCTGGCAGGGGCTGATTATCTAGTCGTCGGCAGACCAATCACGGACGCACCCGACCCAGTGGCTTCGGCAAGGAAAATTCTTGCTGAAATGCAGGTCGCGTTCGACGAATTAGCGGAACGCTAGACGCAGAATGTGGAGAACCTCCGCGCCGCCGCCGCCACTTCAGACGATCGCCGAAAACCCGCGCGCGTAGCTTACTTACCCGCGCCGAACTCTGTCGCGATCTGCTCGACGAAGGCCGCCTCGGCTTCCAGGGCCTTGGCAACCACGGCAATCTGCTCTTGCGCCTCCTCGAACCGGCCTTGCTCCAGCGCTTCTCGCACGCCCGGAATCGTTTTTGCCCCATACCCCGTATACGTGCCCGGCGCGTAGAGAACGTGCTTCACCCAAGGGCGGCGGGGCAGCCCCTGATCGCTTGTGAGCTTTCGCTCCGCCAACAGCAATTCCGCGTTCAATGCTTTGCGCCTCTCAGGCGACAGTGCCGGCATTTGGGCCTCGGCTTGATTGAAATGCTCCGCGGCCTTGCCAAGCGCGGCGATGGAGTCGTCGAGGGCGGCAAAGTTCATCGCGGGAGGAGGCACTAACTGCCCCGGAGCGTGGACGGGGTTCTTGGGGTCGTCAGTCAGCGCGTAAAGATTGAGGTCCAAATTCCGTTTCCGCGTCTCGGCGTCGTCCTGCAGCGACTTCACCAGACCTTTCAACTCCGTGTCATACCCTTTCACGGTTTCCGTCAGAATCTTGAAATCGTACGGGAGTACGTCCGCATCGGCTACGCGCATCACCAGCGTGCCGGCGGTCTGCGCCAGAACCGGCCCGTAGACCTCCTCTTTGTCGCCGAATTGGTCTTCAAACCAGGGCGTGTCATAGGCGGAATGATAAGTCCCGCTCCGGTCCTCGCCGCCGAATCCAAGATTCAGCGAGGCAATCCCCAAGTGGTCGATGAATGCCGCGAAGTCGGAGCCGCTGCCGATCGCTTCAATCGGAAGCGTCGCCCGCGTCAGAAGCTCGTTTCCGCCATTGGGACGCGCCGGAGCAGGTCTCCGCCCGCCGTGCAAAAGAAGCGCCGCCTGTTGACGCCTCCACACGGACACCTTGGTTTCCGGATCGACGATGTCTCTCACCACATCGTTCACCAGCAGCTCCAGCGAATGCGACCCTCCGGCGCCAAAGAATCCGCGGCCATTCTCGTCAGTGTTGACATACAGGGCGGCATGCTTCAGCAAGTCTCCCGCGTGCGTTTCCGCCCACTCGGTTGAGCCGATCAAACCGGGCTCTTCGCCATCCCAGGCCGTATAGATCAGCGTTCGTTTCGGCCGCCATCCTTGTTTAGCCAGTTCGCCAAAGGCTCGCGCTTCCTCCAGCAGCGCGGATTGGCCGGAAATCGGATCGTCCGCACCATTCACCCAACCGTCGTAGTGGTTGCCTCGAACGATCCAGACATCCGGCTCCTCCGCGCCCTTCATGGTGGCAATCACATCCAGCACCGGCTTGGTATCCCAGTTCGATTCCAACTTCAGGTGCACTTTCGCCGGACCCGGTCCGAAGTGATAGGTAAGCGGCAAGCCTCCGCGCCAGCCCGCGGGCACCACCCGCCCGTCCAGCGCCGCCAGCAGCGGTTGCGCATCGCCATAACCGATCGGCAACACCGGAATCTTCATCAGGGTCACTGCTTCTGAAATCTTGAGCCGTGGCGCCCCTGGCACGGACCCGATTCCCGGCGTCAATGGATCGCCCGGATAGATGGTGGTGTCCGCCACGCTTCCGCGCTGCACACCATAGGGCGGGCGCATGGGGCCCTTCGGCAGCACATCGCCTTGCACATAGCCATCGTCCGCCGGATCCGAGTAAATGATGCAGCCCACAGCGCCATGCTCATGGGCAAGTTTGGGCTTCAATCCGCGCCACCCGCCGCCATAACGGGCGATCACGATGGCGCCGCTCACCGAGATTCCATTGCGCTCCAATTCCTCGTAGTCCGCGGGCATGCCGTAATTGGCGTAGACCAGCGGCCCGGTGACATCGCCATCGGCCGAGTAGATATTGAAGCTCGGCAACTGCGTTTGTTTCTCTCTTGTATAAGGGTCTCCGGGAAGCGGCGGCTCATCCAGCGTGGCCGTGAACTTCGTGGGCCCGACCATTTCCAGAACTCGGGTTTTCGGAGTTGGATACAGAACATCGAACTGCTCAATATGGGCGTCCCAACCCCAGTGCTTATATTGGGCCACCAGCCACTCCGCATTCTTCCTTTGCGCCTCGGAACCCAGGTTGTGAGGGTGGCCGGCAAGCTGCACCATGTTGGCGTGGACTCGCTTGGCGTCTGGTATGGCGCGAAAGCGCTTCTCCCAGGTCAGTTCGGTGGCCGTGTCCGCCGCCGTGAAGCCGAGCAGCGGGGCTGAGGGGGAATCCGGCTGATTCGATGGCCGCGCTTGTTCCTGCGCAGCGAAGTTAAAAGAAAAAGTTGAGATAACAAGAACCGCGATGAGACCGCGCAAGAGATCCTCCAAACGAACGCGCTGAAATGAGAACTACCGATGCGGCCCGGCGGCGACGCTATACCCGAGGAACCGCGTCATCTCTGACGAGGCGATGACTGAGTACTGTTTAGGCTATCAGCTTCGAAGCGACTTATCTCACGGCTTCTTACGTGGTCCGATACGCTGAGGGGCATGCAATGGTATGAGGACGAAGTTCGCGCGCTTGAGCAGTCGACGGCCGGCGTCAACGGAACTCGCCCTCCCGTGTTCTACGGAAGTTCTTCCATCCGCCTGTGGGATACCCTGGCGCAGGATTTTGACCCCAGTGTCCTGAACCTTGGATTTGGCGGCGCCACTCTTGAAGCCTGCGATTATTTCTTTGGCCGCCTGGTGCCGCCTGTACATCCGCGCTCGCTTCTGTTGTACGCGGGGGACAACGACCTTGGCGACGGGCGGAGTGTCGAAGAGGTGATGGGCTGGTTCGGCTCGCTTTCGAACAAGGTCGAGAGCTCGCTCGGCGCCATCCCGTTCGGCTTCGTCTCCATCAAGCCCAGCCCGGCTCGCTTTTCCATCATCGAGAGCATCCGTCATGTGAACGGCCTCGTCAGAAGTGAGATCGAGTCCCGCCCCTCGGGCTACTATGTCGATGTGTTCTCAGCCATGTTGAACGAAACAGGCAATCCCCGCCCGGAGTTTTTCTCCCCGGACGGCCTTCACCTGAATCGGGAAGGTTACCGCCTGTGGGGCCGCGCACTGGAATCGTATCGAAATCGAATTTTAACCGGGTGAGCATCTTTCTGGCGCAAATTTTTTCTATCCTTACGGCAGGTGAAGCGCGATTACCACAAATGGTTCAGTCCCAGTCTGGGCCGCGAAATGGAATTGCTCACCTTCGGGCATGCCGGCGCCAAGGTGCTGGTCTTCCCCACTCGTGAGGGAAGATTCTATGACTACGAGAACTGGGGACTTGTGGATGCCCTTCGCCACTCGATAGAAGAGGGCCATACGCGCCTTTTTTGTGTCGACGCCGTCGACTCGGAAAGCCTTTATTGCCGCGCCATTCCTCCTCCGGCGCGCGTTCACCGCCACCGCCAGTACGAACGTTACATCCTTCAGGAGGTGATCCCGTTCATGCTTTCGGAAAACGGGATTCCCTCGCTCATCGTTCACGGCTGCAGCATCGGCGCGTACCACGCAGTGAACCTCGCGCTGCGGCATCCACGGCAGTTCTGCAAGGTCGTGGCGCTCAGTGGACGCTATGACCTCACTTGCCCCTGCGGCCCATTCCAAGATCTATTCAGCGGACACTACGATCAGGACATCTACTTCATTACGCCGAATCACTATCTGCCTAACTTGAACGACCACGCGTTGCTTGAACGGATCCGCCGCATGGAAATCACGCTCGCGGTGGGTGAAGGCGACCCGTTCCAGGAGAGCAACCGCGTGCTCAGCCAGGCGCTTACTCAGAAAAACGTGCCGCACCGCCTTGCCATCTGGCCTGGAGAGGCGCATCGCGCCCGATACTGGCGCGAGATGGTGCCCCACTACCTGTAGCGGCAGATTTTCCACGGCTTCTTACGCTTACCCGGTGGCGGCAGCGGCTACCCCTAAATTGAGCTTCTGGCTCAGCAACTGTAGGAACTCTTCTTCCCGGTCGAGTTTATATTCGATTTCGAGCCAGGCAATGTCGAGCGGCGCCACGAACGTCTCCACGCCCGGCGGTAGATTCATCCGGTCCTTTTCGGTGGTAATCAGCACATCCGCTCCGGCGGCTTGCGCCTGGAGCATGAGGCGGTGCAACTCGCGCGGCGTATAGAGATGATGGTCGTCAAAGGTCCACCGGAAGACGACATCGATGCCGAGGATATCGAGGGTGTTCCAGAAGGCCTGCGGATTGCCAAGCCCACAGAAGGCCGCGGCACGGCGGCCTTGCATCATTTCGTCCACGCGGGCGCCCGGACGGCACAGACGCCAGCGCCGCGTCACCGTGGAGGCCATGAAGACAGGCGCGTCCGGATTGTGACGCTGCAGCTCTTCGACAATGGCCCGGTAGCGAAGGGGCGACAGGATGCGGGTGACCACAAAAATGTCGGCACGCTTCAAGGAAGAGAGCGGCTCGCGCAAACGCCCTAGCGGCAGGACGCACCCGCCACCGAAGGGATCGATGCCGTCGATCAGCACGATGTCGACGTCGCGCTTCAATCGCGCGTGTTGAAAACCGTCGTCGAGCAGAAAAATGTCGGCTTGAATGTACCGAAGCAGGAGGTTCCCGGTTTCGGCGCGGTCAGCGCCGATGCCGACGTCAGCTTTCCCGGCATGGAGGAAGATCTGAGCTTCATCGCCGGTCAGCGCCGGCGCCACATCGGAACCGGCGGAGAAAACCAGCATCTTCGCCGGAGAGCGGCGCCGATAACCGCGGGTAAGAATGGCGGGGCGCAGGCCACGGCGCCGGATCAAGGTAGCCAGATAGTTGGTAAACGGAGTCTTGCCGGAGCCGCCCACCGTCAAGCCGCCCACGCTGATGACAGGACGAGGTAGAACCCTGAGGTCGAGAAGCGCGCGCCTGCGCTTCGCAATGCCGCCGGCGGTCCACAATGCGGCCAGCGGCATCAGCAGCAGGCGCGCGGCGAAATTGCGGATGGTTTGCGGCGTGGCGGCGTAATAAAGGGGCCAGAGCTTGTCGCCAATACGGCGGCTGGCGCCCCGCTGTTTTTCCACCAAGGCTTGGCCCCGGCGGCCCAGTTCGACGGCGCGGGCAGGATCCGCCAGCAAGGATTGCACCGCTCCCGCGAGTTCATCGCCGTTTTTAATCTGGAGGAACGCCTTCGCCGCCTGAAAGTCATTCGCGATGACTTCGAAGTTCTGCATATGCGGACCGACAATCACGGGGACGCCGACGCCGGCCGGCTCGAGAATGTTGTGGCCTCCGCGGGGAGCAAGTGAGCCGCCGACAAACGCAACGTTCGCCAAGTGGTAGAGACCGGCCAGATCGCCGATGGAATCCAGCAGCAGCGCGCCGGGAAGACTGCACAGCGGCCATGAAAAGGTGGGCCGATATTCGGGTTCAAGCGTGGTGCGCCGGAGAAAGGGAATGCCGGCCGCATCGAGTTTCGCGGCCACGGCGTCGAAGCGATCCTGCTGCCGCGGGGCGAGAATCAAGAGCAGCTTGCGGTGTTGGGTAGCGAGTTCCTGGAAAGCCCGGATGACCAGATCGTCTTCATCTATTTGGTGTCGCTCTACACTGCCGGCCTCATTGGGACCCACGGTGCTGGCGGCAATCCAAACCTGGTCAGCGCCAAAGGTGGGTAACTGGATGGGCTGCGCGGCCGAAGGCGCGTCATACTTTAAATTCCCTTCCAGATGCATGACGTCCGATGGCACGCCGAGTTCCTCGTACCGGTCGCGGTCTTTGGCGGTCTGAGCAAAGATAAGATTTGCAAGACGCAGCACGGGACCGAAAAACCATCGGTAGAGACGATAGCGCGGCCATGTCCGGTTCGAAATCCGCGCATTGACCAGCGCCAGGCCAGCGCCCGAACGGCGGGTTTCCGCGTACAGATTGGGCCAGATCTCGGTTTCGAGGATGATGACAAGGGCCGGACGCAAGGTGCGCTGGACGCGGCGAATACAGGAGACGTAATCGAGCGGGACGTAAAACGTGCCCTGCGCCAGATCCTTCAGGCGTTGCTCGGCGGCGCGGCGGCCCGCCACCGTGGTGGTGGAGACGAAAACGGATAGTTTGGGGTGGGTGGCTCGCAGCTCTCTAATCAGCGGCACGGCCGAGCTGATTTCACCCACTGAGACGGCGTGCAACCAGATGGCGCCCGTGCTCGTCCGTTGAAAGTGGCGTGGCAAAAATCCAAAGCGTTCCCGGAAGTGTGCCAAGTAGGCGCGGTTCGCCAGAATGCGGCAGAGAAAATAGGAAGCGAACAGCGGCGCTGTGAGAAGCTGAAAGGCCCGATAAAGGAGCAGAATGCGCGGGATTCGAATATCGGTGTTCGTGACCACGAGTATAGCGTTGGCTTGGGCGGCGGAGGACTCCGCCTGGCGGGCCGGCAAGGCTGCCGACTACGCGCATCAATCTACCGATAAAGTAACCATTGGCGCGAAGGCTTTCAAGACCCCCGAAGAGACCGAGCCGGCGTTCGGGAAGAAGGCTGATTTCAACAAATATGGTTTTCTGCCCGTGTTGGTGGTGGTGGAAAATCAGCGCGGCGAGACGGTGGACCTGAAGAACATGCAGGTGGAACTAGTGGCCGCCGGCGGCAAGCACGTTCAGGCGGTGGCTCCCGATGACGTTCCCTACATTGCCAGGCCGGGTCAACGGCCCACAATGCAAAAGCTCCCCTTCCCCACGCCGAAGAAGAAGAATCCCTTGAGCATGCCGGAACTCCAGAACCGGGCCTTTGCGGCGCAGATGCTCCCCACCGGTGATTCGGCGAATGGCTTCTTCTATTTCGAGGCGAGACCCGAACCGGGCATGAAGCTCTACCTGAACGGGCTCCGGCTGCGGCCTTCGGGACAGGAACTGTTTTACTTTGAGATCGAGCTTTGAGGGGGGCTAGTTTGAGGTCTTGGGCGCCGTGGTGGCTGTCGTTGTTGTGCGCTTGATAGTGGTGGCGGGCTTGGTGGGAGTCGCACCCACGTCGCGAATCGACACGCGAATCATCTTGACGGCTGTCAGCGGCTTGTTCTCGTCATTGCGGGGCGTCTGCGAGATCTTGTCCGCCACATCCTGGCCGGAGACAACCTTGCCAAAGATCGAGTAATGCCCATCCAGGCTAGGGTAGGCCGCCACAGTGATGAAGAACTGGGAGCCGTTTGTGTTCGGACCGGCGTTCGCCATCGCCAGGACGCCGGCTTGACTGAAGCCGAACAGCGGATTGATCTCGTCATCGAACTCATAACCCGGACCGCCGACGCCAGTGCCGAGCGGGTCGCCGCCCTGGATCATGAAGTTCGGAATGACCCGGTGAAACGTGAGCCCGTTATAGAACGGAGTGTGTTTCATGGCGCCCGTGCGGGGGTCTTTCCAAGGCTTTGTCCCATTGGCAAGGCCTACGAAATTGGCGACGGTCTTGGGAGCTTCCTTGGTGTACAGCCTGCAGACGATAGGCCCCATCGTGGTGTAGAACACGGCATACTTGCCGGGCTCGGTGGGCAGCGTGACCGGGGGCAGCGCGGGCGCGGCGGGTCTTGCCGTGGTGGATTTCGCGGCGGGCTTCGTGGCCGCGGTCTGGCCGCTGAGCAGAGCCGGGATCAGCGCCGCGGCTGCCATATTGAGAACGAGTTTCATGGTTTCGAGAACATTATATCGGCGACGGGCATTCGATCGGAGATGCATGGCGGAAGCGCGCCGCACGGTGCGGAAGCCGTGTTCCGCCCAGGACTGCGGAACCGTGGTGAAAATTTTCTTACGAAAGCCATACTTACATTTACCCAAGCGCCATACGTTTGTGCCATACTTGTCTGTATGACAAAGAAGACTTTAAACCTAGACGACGATCTGCTCAATCAGGCGCGAGTGGCGAGCGGCGCCGCAACCGATACCGAAACGGTGCGTTTAGGCCTTGAAGCGCTGGTGCGACACGCCGCGTATCAGCGTCTGCGCGCTCTTCTGGGTAGTGAGCCTCATGCGCAGGATGTTCCGAGGCGCCGTGAGAAGCCGCGCGCCAGACGCAAGGTGGCCTGATGGTATTGGTTGACACCTCCGTCTGGATTCGGTCACTGTCAAACCGGACGCCGTACAAGACCGAGTTGGACAAACTCCTGACGCTGGATGAGGTGGCAGGACATGAGTTGGTCTACGGAGAGCTCCTGATCGGCGACCGGGGAGGCCGCCGTGAGTTCCTGGCCTCGTATGAACGCATTCATCAGGCTAAGGCGGTTCCCCATGGCGACGTCGCCGAGTTCGTGCGGGACCGTGATCTGCATGGACGAGGGGTCGGCTGGATCGACATTCATCTGCTGGCCTCCGCCCTGGTAGGACGAATGCGATTGTGGACGGCCGACCCGCGTTTTGCCGATTTGGCGGCAGGCCTCGGCGTGGCCTACCAGCCGTTCGGTTCCGGCTCGGTGGCTTAGGCAAGCGCCGAGCGGTAACGTAGGCGGCTGACTACCCAGTAGTCAGCGGTTATATAGGCGGCTGACTACCCAGTAGTCAGCGGTTATATTAGTTCAGCCCTCTTCCAGCGACTCCTTCAGCCTGCTGAGAGCCTCATCCCACTGCCGCGAAATGGCCTGCAAGTGCTGACGCGCTTGATCCAGACGCTGGGGGTCGATCTCATAAAGCCGCTCTCTTCCCTCTCGGAGTCCCCGAACTAAACCAGCTCTGGCGAGCACGTGCAGGTGCTTGGTGACGGCCTGACGGGAGATGCCGGCGCCTGACGTCAGCCCGGTGATTGAAACCGGCCCGTCCTCGCAAAGGCGAGCCACCAGCCGCAAACGGGTCCGATCCCCTAACGCAGCAAAAACCGGTGCGGATCTGGCCGCTTCCGGCTTAAGCCGCTTCGCCGGCATACCGCACCAGAGACTCAAGCTGCAATTCCCAGCCGCGGCTGTTTTCCTCAAAGGCTTTCGCCCGACGGGCGAGGGAGATGCCATCGAATCCGGTCTCCGTTACCGTGACCAGCGTGCCGCCGGCAGCATCCTCAAGGCGGAACTCGACGCGCGTGGTTTCATCTTCATCCCGTTTCGCCGACCCAGGATGCCAGCTCCACGAAAACGTATGCTCGGGTTCCATGCGCTCAATGATGACGTAAAACGGCTTGCCGTTCGACTTAGGGTGCGTGGAGACCATCTCCAGTCGTTTTCCCGGCGCAAAGGAACCGTCCGCATCGGCGCGGAACCATTTGGAAAACTCGGCGGCGCTGGTGAGGGCGCTCCAAACGCGGGACCGGGGCGCATGGATCAAAGTCTTTCGTTCAATCTTATTAGAATCGTGAAGAGTCATGGAAACCTGCAACCTTTCAGTTGCACTTTAACTCAAGACAAGCCTAATGTGCAACCAAAATATTGCATTTCTAGACTGGAAGCCTTACCAGCCGCGGCTCTTACGCGTCTCAGCGATGTGCGCCGTATGGTGGCGGCCGTGCCAGGCGTAGAGCGCCAGCAGCGTATCCAAGCGCATTTCGCCGTTTTGAGGATGTTGAAGCGTCTTCGCAAACGCCGAGTCGTCCATGGAACGTAGCAGAATCACCCAGCGGGCGTGCAACGCCTCCAGCAGCGAGAGCGACAGAGCGATGGGGCCCGTTTTGGCGTCGACGAGTTCCGCCCAGGCTTTTTCGTCATAGGCCTTGATTAGCGGCGACTCCTCCGTCAATGCCCATCGAAGGCGAACATAGCTGTTGATGTGGCTGTCGGCGACGTGGTTCACCACCTGTCGCAACGTCCATCCTCCCGGGCGGTAGGCAACGTCGAGCTGCTCTTCGGAGAGACCGGCGACTGCGGCTGGAAGTTGCGCGGGTAGGGTCTCCAGTTCATGGATGCACGCGTCCCGATCTGCCGCAGTGAGGGGTGTGGCGGGGCGTCGAAACTTGCCGACGGGGTAACGGAGGTCGAGTTCAGAAGGGGCGGCTGTGCTCATCAGCTCTGAGCGTATCGCAAAAACCTTTGCCGCGGTTCACGCTCCGGCCGGCGCTGACATCGCCAGGCCGATTCCCCGGCTCGAGCCGAGCGCCATGGCCAGGCGAGAAGTGGCGCGCCGGATCTCATCCTCCTGCCAGGCAGCCAGTCCAATCACAACGCCGGGGCGCGTCAGGGCCGTCTTGCCGAAACTGGTCAGGGGCATCAGATCGATGCCGGCGGCAAGCGCCGTCGAGGTGACCTCGCGTTCATCCCAGCCACGGTCCAGCCAACCAACGGCGTGCAGGCCCGCATGCTCGGCATCGAGCTCCAGGACACCCTTCAATTCCGAGGCGAAGCATTCCCGCACGATGCCCGCGCGGTTCCGGTAGATCGTGCGCAGGTAGCGGATGTGAGAGGTGAAGTGGCCTTCCTTCAGGAAAAGCGCAAGGGTGGCTTGATCGATCGCCGGTTTTGGACCTGAGACCACGGCCATGGCCCGCAGAAAGAGCTCCGTAAAGGCCACGGGTACAACCACCGCGCTCAGACGCAGCGCGGAGAACAGGAGCTTACTGAAGCTGATCGTGTAGAGTGTGGCGGCGCTGGTGTCCATACTATGGATAGTCGCCGGAAGGTAGCTGTCATCCAGGAATTCGCGGTCATAGTCGTCCTCAAGGATCAAGGCCCCGGTCTGGCGCACAAACTCCAGCAGTCCGATGCGTCGGGGCAGACTCAGCGTGGCGCCCAGGGGAAACTGATGGCCCGGTGTGACGTAGAGCAGGTAGGGCGGATTCTTGCGCCGAGCATGCGGCGGTAGCACCCCCTCTTCATCCACCAAAAGCGGCATCAGCCGGGCGCCGGCGGCAAGAAAGGCGGCTTTGGCATGGAGATGGCCCGGTTCCTCCATGGCCACAGCGCCGTCGGGCGGCATCAGCGCCGCCGTGATGACTTGAATCGTTTCCGCAAGGCCCGTCGTCAGAAACACCTGATCCGGCAAGCAATGGACACCTCGGACTTCACCGAGGTAGCGGACAATCGCCTCTCGTAAGGACGCCTGCCCCGCGGGATCTCCCGGCCCGAGCAGATCGACATTAAACTCTTTGACCACCCGGGCGCGCAGCCGCTCCCAAAGCGACAGCGGAAACTCGCGGTGGTCGCCGAGACCCGGCCGAAAGGGGCGCACGGTGGGGAAGGCGCTCACCTGATTCAGGGAAATCTGGGGGAGTATGGCGGCACGGTGGATGGGTTCCGGCCGGACAGGGTCCGGTTGCGGGTGGGCCGATTGTGGAACCGAAGCGGGGGAACCACTTCGAGTTGGACCCAAACCGGCCCCCAAGGAAGCGGGCGGTGGGGACGCCGGATCAGGTCGCTGGGGAGCGGCGCCCCACTGCGGCTCGGGATCCAACGGCACAGCCATCGGCGCTTCGGTTTCCGAGGGGAGCGGCAGCGGATCGGGCTCGGGCCGGCTTCGATCCGCCACATACACTCCCGAACCCCGGCGGCTGATAACCAACCCCTGTTGAATGAGGTGGTTGACGGCCGCCAATGCGGTATTCCTGGAGACGGAAATCTCGTCCATCAAAATGCGCGTCGCGGGGATTTGCTGGCCTGGGGACACCGCTCCGCTTTCGATAGCCTCCTGCATCCCGGAGGCCAGTTGCCGGTATAGTGGTACTTCCGAATCCAGCTCAAGCCGCAGATGCGAAAAGGTGGTTTGCTTGGACCGGGTTCTCATCCGATGAGTTCTCCTGTTACTGTCGGCACAATGCGGCGGTTCCGGTCGCCGGTGGCCAGGAGCGGCCAACTGGTTCCGCCGTCAAATTGGTCATGCGATGGAGCCACATTTCTCAGGCGCGAGAAGCGGCCCCGCAAAAAAACTTTAGTCGAGCCGAAAAAGGCGAGGAGTCGCTGGTTATATGGGCACAGACATGCGAGACAGCAAGACACAGGCAGGCATCACCCCAAGCACAACCCCCCCGATGCCTTGCCTGTTGCTCTTGCTGGCAGCCTGAGGTCGATTTGACGTGTCGGCTGGTTTCTTGCCAACGCGCCAGTCAAGCTGGGGCGAGTCCAGCACAGTCGGCTCGATGGCGCTTCACGACGTTGTTCTCGAGCATTACGATCGTGAGCACATGGCGATTCGCCGCTATCTGGTCTTCTGTGGAATATCACCGGATTTAGCTGAGGATGCCGTGCAGGAGGCCTTTTTGCGCCTGCAGGTTCACCTTGAGCGCAACGGCGATCGCACGAACTTGCGCGCCTGGCTTTACCGGGTGGCGCACAACCTGGCGCTGCATGAATTACAGGGAGCGCGCCACCGGCTGTCCGATCCGCTGGAAACCGCGGAAGGGACAAGCAGAGCGATAGACCCGGCCGAGTCGCCGGAGCAGAGTTTGTTGGATAAAGAACGAAGCAATCGGTTACGCATGGCCATCGGTCGGCTCCCGGAAGTGCCGCGGCAGTGCGTGGTGATGCGGGCGCAGGGATTGCGCTTCCGCGAGATTGCCGAAGTTCTCGGCTTGTCGGTTTCGACGGTAGCGGAGCACGTTCAGCGTGGCTTGCGGCAGGTGCGGGAAATAGTATGACGTATGCGGTTCATCTCTCGGACGATTTGCTCATCCGTTCAATCGATGCGGAGCTGAGCCTGGACGAACGGCTCTATGCGGAACCTCATTTGGCCGCATGTGAGTCCTGCCGCCGGCGGCGGCGTGAGTGGGCGGAATCGCTCGAGCTTGTGGAAACCTGCGTGGCTTCGGTTGTGCCGTCGGCGCCGGCGAATTCCCGTATGCGGTTAGCCGCCGCGCTGCGGGCTCAGTCCGATTCGAATGAATCGAGTCCAATAGTGGGGTCCCTGTCGCTTGAAAGCATCCGGCGGATGGATGCCCGGCGCGTTCCAGCCACGCATCCGTGGCGGCAACTGGCGGTAGCGGCCTCCATCGCGTGCGCCGTCCTGTCGGGCTTGGCATTGCAGCGGTATCTGCCCTTTATGGCGGCGCCGTCGCCGGACCCTTCGGCCGTGGAGGCGGGGGCTGAGAATGACTATCTTCCGTTGCCCTATTCGAGTGCGGCGCTGTCGACAGCTCAAGCGGAGGTGGTTCGCGTTCAGATGCCGGTGTCAGCGCTCAGAGAAGCGGGAATCGATGTGGCATCGCCGGATGAAGAGTATGTGGATGCCGATATTCTCCTGGGGCTGGATGGCCAGCCGCAAGGGATTCGGGTGGTGAACGACGGTAGCGCCTTGAATTGAAAGCGCATTTTGCCGGATCTATTGGAAGGAAGTAAAAGGACGTAAGTAGTATGCGGAAATTTATTATTGGACTGTTTTCACTGGGTGTGTTCGCGGTTCCCATGTTCAGCCAAGGTCCGGGACACCGGGGGCCAGGTGGGCCGGGCGGATTTGGCGGCTTTGGACCGGGCACGATGGGTAAGGTGGTCACGGGGGCGCCGGTGTCCGCCACTTTCACAAATACCTTCACCCAAACGCTGACTGACGGCAACGTGATCACGCGGACCACCACCAGCACGTTCGCCCGCGACAGCCAGGGCCGGACTTCGATCACCGAAACGGTCAACCATATGGGGCCCTGGTCGAGTTCAACAGGCCCGAAGACGCTGACTTTCATCTTCGATCCGGTGGCGGGCTATGCCTATACTCTCGATCCGGAGGCGAAGACTGCTACTCAGCGCGCCATCCACAGCAAACCGGCTGACGCGGCGGCCAGCCCCAGAGGCCGCGGTCTGTCTCGCGGACCGGCTAATGATCCGAACACCGTGGTGGAGGCGCTGGCCGCCGAAACCATACAGGGTCTGCCGGTCACGGGCACTAGGAGCACGCATACCATTCCGGCGGGCACCCTGGGCAACCAGAGTCCGATTGTGGAGGTGAGCACCCGCTGGTACTCTCAGGAGTTACAAATGGTGATCAGCAGTTCGCGCACCGATCCAAGAACCGGCAACAGCACGTTCGTTGCGTCCAACATCAGCCGCACGGAACCGGCCGCGTCACTCTTCCAAGTACCCGCCGGCTTCACTACTACGCAAGCGAAAGCGCAAATGCGGGTTCAGCACTAGGATAGATGTCTAACAACCGATTTTCAAGGCCGGGAGCTTCCCTCAAAAAGCTTCCGGCTTTTTTTGCGCTCGGAGGGCTGCGGCCGGCGACACGTTCGCAGATCGCCTCCGGCTCCCAGCAAGCGGGCTGCCTTCGACTTCCGTGCTTGAAGCGCGGTGTGGCCAGATCGGCCGTTCCGCTTCCGGCACCTGCGGCCAGAATACCCCTCAGACCGGCTTCTGGACGACGTATACTTGCCATCTGAACAACAAGCTCACCGGCGTGACGCAGTATGCCCAATCGAGCTCATTCCCGCGCAATGGGCTGTCTGAGCGACTACCCCATGGTTACCTCCGTCTTGACCAATTGTGTGTGCTACGTGGTCGGCTTGACCGCCGCTGTGGGTCTCCAAGGACAAGTCAATACCCAGTGGCCTCCGCCGCCTGTATTGACTCCGGCCCAACCCCATTCAGCGCTACGTCAGGTACGGATGAGCCACAGCGGCACATACGCCTTTGTGCAGATCGAGTCGGAGTTGGTTGTCCTACGGGTCCAACCATTTTCGATACTATTTCACGTACCTGCTAAACAGGCGACCCTGGCGCAGTTTACTCAGGATTCAAAGGAACTCGTACTTGCCACCTCAATAGCGGCGGCGAGGCCCTGTTTTTAGGATGCATCCCCGGGGCGATGGGGTACAGGACCTAGCGGCCTGGGGTCTAAAGGGACTCCCTACCATTTGTCAAGCTAATTCGGAGGGGAAACGGGGGCTTTGCCCCTGCGACCCCAGAATTTAACGCATCTGGGCAGACTGGTACCGCCACAGGGCGGCGGGTGGCCGCCCTGCGAGTCCGCACTCGCG